>CANQGG010000013.1 GCA_947601655.1 uncultured Akkermansia sp. | reverse complement strand
GATATGAGCGCTGGGGAGAGGCTGGAGCGGGCGTTTAATGAGACGCTGGAGTTTCCGGGGGAGGCGATTGTGGATTTTTCGGCGAGTGTGATAGGGAGGTATGGGGATGCGGAGAGTTTGGGGCTACGGGGGGTGAGGGATATGATTCCGATGGAGAGGGCGCGGGAGGTAGAGGGGGATTATGTGGAGGCGTTGAAGAGGGGGATTGTGGTGAGGGCTTATGATGGGGATGAGGTGAGGCTGGATTATGAGACTTTGATGGAGCACTGGGAGGGGAAGGAGGCATGGGATGTGGAGAATAGGGTTAAGAGGCTTCCATGGGTGATTGCGACGCTGGAGGAGCCGAATGAGATATGGGGTTTGCCGGATGGGTCGCAGAAGACGTATTTGGGGGTGTTTCCGGATGGTGGGCACAAGTCCGCCGCGGTTGCATTTGTCGTAGAGGGCGGGAAAGTGAAGAGCTTTTTCCACTACCGGGCAGCAGCCGGGGCAAAGAAGATAAGGCACGGGGTGCTGCTGTACTCAAAGGAGGTGGAACTGGCGCAGGGCATGTCTGCCGTTCAGACAGGAGATGTAAAGGACAGCCCCCAATCTCCTGCCTCAGTGGGAGGTATAGCACGGGGAGGGGAGGATGTCAAGGGGGATTTTAGCGGGTATGTGGCGAATGTGGATGTGAAGCAGAGGGTGTGGGATATTATGACGGGGAAGTATGGGGACGCGGAGGGGGAGGAGGTGGCGGCGGAGTGGGGGAAGCTGGCGCAGGTGGTGAGTTTGAAGATTGCGGCGAGGGGGGATGGGAAGGAGAGGCTGGCGGATGGGGCTGAGCTGATAGGGCGGATGCTGGCGCTGATTGCGGCGACGCGCAAGGTGCTTCCCGACCAGTGGGGGAACGCGCGTGGGGTGGCGCAGACGCTGGCATGGGCGAAGTGGTACGCGGAGATGGCGGAGAATGGGGAGGTGGTGCGGACGGATACGCTGAAGGGGGCGATTTATGAGAAGGCGCTGGAGGCGATGAAGAAGAAGGACGAGCTACGCCGGAACAGCTACACGGAGGCGGAGGCGGAAGCGTGGCTGAGGAAGCACGCGGGGGAGAGGCTGGACGCCATGCTGCTCAACCTTGCAACGCGGTTGAGGCGGCAGATTGAGCAGTATGTGAAGGAGAACATGCGGGAAAATATGCTGGAGACCATCCGCTCCTTATACCCGGAGATGGAGGCGGGCAAGCATATCAAGCGCGGGAAGGCGACGACCGAGACCTATCGATATGCAGAGTATGTGAGGAAGGCGCTGCTGATGCGGGGGGATTGGCTGGTGAATGACCCGGTGCATCAGGAGATGGTGGCGAGGGTGGAGAGGAAGCTGAGGAGGGGCGACCTGACGGAGGAGCAGAGAGCAAAATACGAGCGCGCCCTGGCCGAGCTGCACGAGCAGGAAGTGAACAACTTGAGCGAGGAGATCGAGCGGCAGCAGAACATTATCGACGACCCGAATAAGAGCGAGGAGCAGAAGGAGGCGGCGCGCGAATACCTGCACGCGCTGACGACGTTTGGGGCTTGGAGGAGCAAGGACTTTTCCGAGTGCCAGCAGGCGTACGCACGCTTTGAGCAGGTGATTATCCAGGGCAAGAAGCTATGGCAGGAGCAGGAGGCGCAGCGGCGGAAGAAGATGGGCTACATCAAGAAGCGGGTGCGGCAGACGCAAGACCGGCATAAGCGCGCCGTGTGGAAGACTGAGAGCAGCACGATGAACAAGCGCATTGAGGAGAACGCCGAGAAGAACGCGACCGGCAAGGACGTCGTGGCGAGCGGCGCGCTGGCATACCATGCGTTTTTACGATGGCTTTGGTATCTATTTCACCGAGGTACAAAAAGCTTGGTTTTTCCAAATCAGAAGACTTTACAATCGTGCCAAGGCGGACTGTATAGCAGCAGGATAGAGGATGTGCTCTTGTACTTGGATACGCGCATGCAGGGTATCTGGGGTATCATTCCTCAGTACAGGTACAAAGGCTTGCATGATGATTTCTCCAGTGTCCATGCCAGCGTCCACATAGTGTACAGTACAGCCAGTTTGTTTCACTCCGGCTTCCAGCGCTTGTTTCCATGCTTCTACGCCTGGGAAGGCTGGTAGCAAAGCAGGATGGATGTTTAAAATGCGCCTCGGAAAGGCGTCCAGAAGCGGGGCCTTCACGAGTCTCATGAAACCTGCGAGGCAAATCAAATCAATTCCTAATGTCTGCAGTTGCTCGGCAAGAAGCTTTTGCGTTTCTTCAGGGAATTTGTTTTTGTAGCCTTTGCAATCCAATAACTCGATTGGAATCCCCTTCTTTTGGGCGCGCTCAAGGATGTATGCCTCCGGATTATCGGAAAGCACCACCACAACCTCGGCATCTAGCCTCCCATCGTCGATGGCCTGGAAAATAGACTGGCAATTTGTACCGGAACCTGAACCAAGGATAGCAAGACGTGTTTTCATCTTGGGTATTCTACCCTGATTCCCCTGAACCTGTCAAACTCACACTAAACGATGCTCGGCGGATGTGTTTAAATAAACTTCCATAATACGATTGGCGAAATACTGCAAGACCCATTCTCATTCTCGATCATTTGAGCCCATGAGCTCTGGAGAGGGGGCGGCAAGGGACGGAATTTTCCCGAAAATACCTTCTCTTACCGGGGTGCTGAGTGAGAGGTAGCGCGTACGGAGTAAAGTTGTATCTCTATGTCCCATCTCTACCTGTAGTTCCCTATAGTTGCGGTAAACTGCCAAATGGTGTGTGGCAAATGTGTGTCGCAAAACGTCGGGCTGCCAGTGTGTTACTGCTGCGCTCCCCTCTTGTCGTTTGCCAATCCATCCCGCTGCGCGGTGCAACTCCGTCCAGTGTTTGCGCCAATTACCCGGACAGATCTTTTCTTCCTTTCGGGGCGTTGTTTTTTCTCGTACCTTTTGTAAGATCTTTCCCAATGCGGGATGCAAAGTAACTTGCCTGCCTCCTCCCGTCTTGCTGTGTTGTGGGGGGATGCAGATCACCCCCGCTTCTTCGTGCACTTCTTCCCACGTGAGCCGCGCCACTTCGTGTGGCCTAACCCCAGCGTAGAGCATGATGCCTACGGCCGCCAGGCACTTTCCATCTCCGTATTGTTCTGCTGTTGCTAACAGGTGCTTAATTTCTTCCATAGTCAGAATGCGAATACTCTTCTCCTGCACATGAGGAATGGGGATGCGACAGACTGGGTTTTTCGTACACCAGCCCATTCGCTGCGCCGTCGAAAAAACGGCGCTTAGGGCTGCCCGCCCTTTTTTGCACTGACTCGGGGTTGTAAAGGCTTTCCTGATCCATTCTGCACATTCCTCACTATAGATACTGCGTATGCGCCGACGCGCCAGGCCGGGACATGACGTTATGAACTTTCGTGTGAGGTAGCGGAAGTCTCTTTGAGTACGCGTGCGTCGTTCTTTTCGTTCTGCAACGGCCGCCTGAACAGCCCGGGCAAAACTCACCGTGCGCCGATTGCGTTGTATTTCCGCTTCTCCCAGCTCAAGACAGCGTTCTGCACAGCTGAGTTTTCCATGTCCTCGTTTGAGACCCTCTTGCACGAAGTGCACGATATCTGTTGCCTGCAATCCTAACGACCGTAGCAACACGACCATCGCCTTTTCCTGTGTTGTGATTCGATTTGATCCTTTGTTCATGTTGATTTTGAGTTGTATTTTCTTTGTCGGTTCAGTGAGCACGTATTTGTCATACGTACGTCGAGCTTCTATTTGAAAATTTTTTCTTCTTTTTTTCAATGACTTATTAAATGAATCAGTACATTTTCATCGAGAAGACTTACTCATTGAATTTTTTCAAAGCCATATAACCAACTGTTTCAGATGGATGCAATTTTGAAACTATCGTCGAAAAATGAGGTGTCTGACTTATCCGCCTGGATTACCATCAATGGTGGGTGACGGGCTCTAGCGGAGGAATAGGATGCACACAAACCTATTGGCATCCTCATGGTTGGATCCTCACAAAGATTTGCAACAAAGAGGGAGGAGGCGTCCCTGCGCCTTCCATGGTCCCCGCCTTTTGGGGAAATTTGCTTTGCTTCCCGTTACGGCCTTTGTGTCGGTTCCCGTCCCTGCACCTCTTCTCGGAGGGCGTGGATCCTGTCGCGCAATGCTGCGGCGACTTCAAATTCAAGGTGGGCAGCGGCATCAAGCATTTCCTTTTCGAGGCGAGAGATGGTGTGCTCTGTGGATTCATCGACCTCAGCAGCTATGAGGTCACTTTCTTTCTCCTCATCCGGGGTGTAGAGACGTAGAGCAGATTGGTCGCGGCGTTCAACACTATGCGGGGTTATACCGTGTTCTCGGTTAAATGCGAGCTGGATTTTACGGCGTCGGTCGCTCTCATCAATAAGACTGCGGATGGAATCAGTAACTACATCACAGAAAAGCACACATTCGCCATGCACATGACGTGCGGCGCGACCAGCTGTTTGCACCAAACTTGTTTCGTTGCGTAGGAACCCCTCCTTATCAGCATCAAGGATGCATACGAGCGAAACCTCTGGCAAGTCAAGTCCCTCGCGCAGCAAATTGATGCCCACAAGGATATCCACCTTACCACTACGCAGGCGTCGCAGAATTTCCACCCGCTGGATGGCATCCACATCCGCATGGATGTACTCCACGCGCAGCCCGAGGCGGCGAAGGTAATCCGTGAGGTCCTCTGCAGTACGTTTGGTAAGAGTGGTGATGAGCACGCGTTCGCCGACATCTGCGCGTTGGCGGCAGAGCTCAATAGTTTTGTCGATTTGTCCTTCCAGTGGGTAGAGGGTGATTTTTGGTTCCGGCAGCCCGGTAGGGCGGATGAGCTGCTCGACAATGAGAGGGGTGCCAAGGCGAGTGGGATCGAATTGATCTACTGGAGCAGAGGAAGGATTCGGAGCGTGGCGCAGCTCGGAGAGCTTGTGGAAGAACACGCCATGGAAGCCTTCCGGCGCGTGGGTAATGGCACGGCTGGCTTTTTCACTTCGTGAGTGAGTGTTTCCACGAGTGGCTTTCAGCACAGGAATATAGGTTTTATTGCCCGGTACACAGTTCACGTACTCAAAGGGACCGGGTGTGGCGCTCATGTAGATGAGCTGTTTTTGACGCTGCATGAATTCATCGAAACGCAGCGGGCGATTATCCAGTGCGGAGGGTAGGCGAAATCCGTGATCGATAAGCACCTGTTTGCGTGAGCGATCGCCTTCGTACATGCCACCGATCTGCGGGACGGTGGCGTGGGACTCGTCAATGATGGTGAGGTGATCCTTCGGGAAATAATCTTGTAGAGTAGAGGGTGTGCTACCCGGATCTCTACCGGCGAGGTGCCGTGAGTAATTTTCAATCCCTTTGCAGTAGCCGATTTCTTGAATAAGTTCCAAATCATAATCGGTACGCATCTTGAGACGTTGAGCCTCGATGAGTTTATTGTTTTCCTCCAACCATTTAACGCGCTCTTCGAGTTCAATGCGGATATTATGGATGGCAGTTTGTCGCCGTCCCGGCGCAGAGACGTACTGTTTGATGGGGAAAAAGATATAGCCGCTCATCTCCTCCCGTGTGCGGCCGGTAGCGGCATCCATCAAGGTAATGCGATCAATCTCGTCGCCAAAAAATTCAACACGAATAGCTTCGCCGTCACTTTGCCCGGGGTAGATATCCACTACGTCCCCACGCACACGGAACGTCCCGCGCCGGAAATCATAGTCACTTCGCTCATAGAGTAGATCGGTCAGTTCACTCAGCAGTGCATCACGATCGAGTTCTTGCCCCCTGCGCAGGGAAAGTGTGAGTTCTCGGTAATCTTCCGGTGACCCAAGTCCATAAATGCATGATACACTCGCTACTACAATTACGTCTCGCCTCAGCAGCAGGGATCGCATCGCATTCAAACACAGGCGATCGATTTCTTCGTTGATAGCGCTATCTTTTTCGATGTAAGTGTCAGTGCTGGCAATGTAGGCTTCCGGCTGGTAGTAGTCAAAATAGGAGACGAAATATTCGACGGCATTGTTGGGGAAGAAACCTTTGAGTTCGGAATAGAGCTGAGCCGCGAGAGTCTTGTTGTGTGAAAGTACGAGCACGGGTCTGTCCTGCGCCGCGATAATATTTGCCATCGTGAAAGTTTTTCCGCTTCCTGTGACTCCCAGTAGACACTGGTGCCGATTCCCGACACGCAAAGATTTCAGAAGCTTGCCGATGGCTTGTTCCTGATCGCCCGATGGCTTATAATCCGTGCAGAGTTGGAAGATCGACATGGTAAATCTTTCAAGCAGGGAAGGGGGTTAGGCAACAAAAAGAGCGTTGACAGAGTGTGAGGTTTGGGGCATGATGTTCCACGTGTTCATCCCCACCCAAGAAGTACGATACAGCAAATTTGCGCGTTTGACGCTCTTTCTTTGTGTCATGCTGCCTTCTGCTGTGGTGATCTGGGTTGGGGGAGACCATGACATATTAGCATGTGCCATCGGTTTCCTATGGCCGTTGGCGTTACCGCTTTCTCTTGTGAATTTCCCGGCAGTAGTGGCGCTCTGCTGCTCGGCGCTTGTACAGGCGGCCGTATTTTTTCTAATGGTAAGAAATCGAAAACTCACCCCACGGGGCAAGGCGACATTCGCTATAACCTGGGGGATGCTCTTTGCTTTTCTGCTGCGTCTGGCCCTCGCATACCAAGTCTGGCTTACGACGCTGCATGCCTGAACAAGCGTACACAGGCACCGATTTCCGGTAATATTCGTTTTATTACTCTATGCAGAGGGACTCGGCCTGCTCTCGGGAGAGCTCAACACACTGCCAGGGGAGACCGTATCGACTCAGTGCATCCATGAAAGGATCCGGGTCATTCTGCTCCATGTTGAAGACGCCTTTGCCAGACCACGCCCCGGACAATATAAGGGAGGCTCCAATGGCAGCAGGTACACCGGTGGTATACGAAACAGCCTGAGAGCCCACCTCGCGGAAGCAGGCCTCGTGGTCGCAGACATTGTAAATGTACAAGGCCTTGTATTGACCACCTTTTTTGCCCTGCAGCACGCAGCCGATGCAGGTTTTACCGTGGGTCGTTTTGCCGAGGTCACCTGGGTTCGGCAGAACAGCCTTGAGAAATTGCAAAGGCACGATTTCTACACCTTTGTAGAGGACGGGGTCAATGCGCGTCATACCGACGTCCTGCAAGGCGCGCAGATGGCTGAGGTAGGAGGGGGAGAAGCTCATCCAGAATTGCGCGCGCCGTATGGTTGGGATGTGCTTCACGAGGGACTCCATCTCCTCATGATACATGCGGTAAATCTCGTAAGTACCGACTCCTTGTGGGCAGGTGAAAGAGCGGTGCAGACTCATCGGGGGCGTCTCCTGGAAGGTGCCATTCTCCCAGTGACGACAAGTAGCAGTAACTTCTCTGATGTTGATTTCAGGGTTAAAGTTAGTGGCGAAAGCCTGTCCATGGTCGCCACCGTTTACATCGATGATGTCCAGCAACTCAATTTCGTCAAATTCGTGCTTAAGCGCCCATGCGGTATAGACGTTTGTGACTCCGGGATCGAAACCGCTTCCCAGTAGAGCAAAAAGCCCAGCCTCACGGAAGCGGTCATGGAACGCCCACTGCCAGCTGTACTCAAATTTAGCGAGATCCCGAGGCTCATAGTTTGCGGTATCCATGTAATGACAGCCTGCGCGCAGACAGGCCTCCATAAGCGAGAGATCCTGGTACGGCAAAGCTACATTCAGCAACAACGCTGGTTGTATCTCCTGCAGTAGAGACACTGTAGCATCCACGTCATCAGCGTCCACTTGATGTGTGAAGATAGACACTTTCTCGCGCGCAAATACATCCGCCGCGATGGCATCACATTTGCTCTTTGTACGGGAGGCAAGGTGTATATCCCCCATTACATGAGCCATCTGTGCGCATTTGTGAGCGACTACATGACCCACACCACCTGCGCCGATGATCAGGACTCCCTTCTTCATAGTTATACGCTGTTACGCGTTGTACATTCTGGAGTAATATTCATCTGCCATGCGGTCGGATTCGAACGCCGGGATGATGTCGGTCATTGCATTGAATACCAAATTGGTCCACTCATCGGGGGAATCGTAGTACAGAGGAAGAACTTTAGATTCAAGCAGGTTATAGAAGTTATCGCGGTCAGAACGATCGCGAGCTTCCACAGGCAAGCCGGCCTTGGCCTCCGGAATGATGAAGCAGTTCTGGCCATCTCGAGCGAATTCACGCACCCAACCATCATTGGTAGAAATGGTGATTGAGCCATTCATCGTAGCGGACATGCCGGATGTGCCAGATGCTTCGCGGGTGACCACCGGATTATTCAGCCAGATATCTGATCCATTTTTGAGAAGGCGAGAAAGTTCAAGCTCATAGCCTGTGAGCACAGCGCAGCGTGGGAAGCGAGTACTCAGCTCATTGAGTTTGTTGAAAATATCTACCGCAGCAAAGTCCGTGGGGTAGGGTTTGCCTGCCCAGATCATCTGTACCGGGCGATTAGTACGCTGCAGCATACGTTCAAACATCACAGGATTTTCTGTGATGAGCGCCGGGCGCTTGTACGCGGCGAAGCGGCGAGCCCAAACAATAGTAAGTGTATCCTGATCGAAGAGGTGCCCCGTTTGTTCGCCGACCACGCGGAAGAGATCTTTTTTCAGCGCGCGTTTTCGGGCGCGGAAAGCCTTTTTGTCGCCTTCCTTGAAGGCCTCAGCCAGTTCGGGATCCTGCCAGTATTCGCGGTTCTGCGCGTTGGTGACATGAGTGATGGGGCAGATATCAGAGTACCCCTCCCACATCTTGCGGGAAACCTCACCATGCAGGGCAGAAACGCCGTTAGCGATGTGTGAGAGGCGTAAGGCAGCAAGAGTGTAATTGAAGGTCTGCTCATTGGGGTCGAGCTTGAGCATGCTGCGCACCTGATCCAGGGAGAGTCCATCAAAGAAGGAAAAGTTAGCCATGAGGTTGATGTCCATCTTCTCATTGCCGGCTTCCTCCGGGGTGTGAGTTGTAAAAACGAAACGTTTGCGTACTTCCTCGACGTCGCCGCCGTTGTGAGCGAGCATATTGAACGCGGCTCCAATGGCGTGCGCCTCGTTCATGTGGTAGATCTCCGGTTCCACTCCCAGCTCCTCAAAGAGTCGTGCGCCGCCTTGCCCCAGGACAATGTACTGAGAGATACGAGTCATGGGGTTAGAATCGTAGAGACGCTGAGTAATACTGCGACTCATCGCATCATTTTCCGGAAGATCAGTCGTCAGGAAGAACATAGGCGCTGTGCCAAAAGTCTCCGGGCGAAGGAAGTAGGCCTTCACCCATACTGGCGCATCGCATACACGAATGAGGAACTTGATGTTATGATCTTCCAGGAAAGTGTAATCGCGGCGACGATACTGCACGGCCATTGAGCCGTCTTCTGCGCGAATCTGGTTGTAGTAGCCGTAGGACCAGAGAATGCCGACGCCGACGAGGTTCTGGCGCAAAGCTCCGGCAGAGCGCATGTGCGAGCCTGCCAAGTACCCCAGTCCGCCGGAGTAGATTTTAAAAACATTGTCAATGGCATACTCCATGCAGAAATAGGCAACCGACTTGCTGTACTTCGGATCAATTTCGTACGGATGGGCGTATTGCGCCGGCAGGAAGGAGGTGGTGCTCATGGGTTTCGGTAATCTCATTCGTTTAACTTTTCCCCGGAGCGGGGAAAGCAGATGGCGGAACTTATACACCCACTCTATCGTTTTGAAAAGTAAATTCGTAAACTCATGACAGCTTTCCTTTCTCTCTCCGGTTAATTTTTCGCTTTTTTTTGAACGTTCTCCGGGCTGCTGTCGTCGAACAGGCATGATGAATAACAATTTAACTACGAAAATGATGGAGGGGTTGCAAGTGGCCCAACGTTCGGCACAATCTGCTGGACGCGCGGAGATCTTGCCGATGGAGGTGTTGCTTGCTCTGCTGGAGCAGGAGGATGGCGTGCTTGCCGCTGTGCTGCAGAAGGCGGGAGCGGATCCATCGCGTCTTGCCAAGACTCTTACGGAGCAACTTGCCCGTCAGCCGCGGCAGCATGGAGGGGTGGCAGGGAGTCCCGGCATCGGCGCTGCTCTGGATCGTGTGCTTGCAGCGGCGGAGGAGCAACGCAAGATGATGAAGGACGATTTCCTGAGTGTGGAGCATTTTGTACTTGGTGTGTACAAGGCGGACGAAGCTTTGACTCGTGTTCTTGAGGAATGTGGTTTGCCACAGAAGGCATATCTGCAAGCTCTCAAGGAAGTACGCGGGAACCAACGCATTACCGATCAGGAACCGGAGGGAAAGTACCAAACGCTTGAAAAGTACGGCACGGACCTCACTGAACGCGCACGCAAGGGGAAGATCGATCCTGTAATAGGGAGGGATGCGGAGATTCGCCGTGTGCTGCAGATACTCTCTCGCCGAACGAAAAACAATCCGGTACTCATTGGGGAACCTGGCGTGGGAAAAACTGCTATCGCGGAAGGACTTGCCCGGCGCATTGTGGATGGCGATGTGCCAGAGGGGATGAAAAACAGGAGACTTGTGGCGTTGAACATCGGCTCTATGCTTGCCGGTGCGAAATATCGAGGCGAGTTTGAGGAGAGGCTGAAGGCGTTCATCAAGGAAGTTACTGCTTCTGAAGGACAGATTATCCTTTTTATCGATGAGCTTCATACGCTGGTGGGTGCCGGTGCAGGGGGTGACGGCTCCATGGATGCTGCTAATTTGCTTAAACCTGCTCTGGCTCGTGGTGAGTTGCGCACCATCGGCGCTACCACTCTGGACGAATACCGCAAGTACATCGAGAAAGACGCTGCTCTGGAGCGTCGTTTCCAACCGGTGTATGTGGAGGAGCCAAGCGTGGAGGATACTATTGCCATTCTGCGTGGACTCAAGGAGCGTTATGAGGTACACCACGGCGTACATATTACGGATAGCGCGTTGGTGGCAGCTGCCACACTGAGCAATCGTTACATCTCAGACCGCTTCCTGCCTGACAAAGCCGTGGATTTGGTAGATGAGGCTGCGGCGCGACTTAAGATTGAGCTGGACAGCATGCCGGCGGAGGTGGATGAACTTACCCGGACCGGAATGCAACTGGAGATGGAGAGACAGGCTCTTGAAAAGGAAAAGGATGAAGCTTCTCGCCAGCGACTCGAGAAAATTACAAAGGAACTTGCGGATAACAAGGAAAAAACAAAGGCTATGATCGCCCGCTGGAAGAGCGAACAGGAGGTGGTCAAACGCGCACGCGATGCCCAGCAGCGAATCGATGCTCTGCGCACCCAGGCTGATCAGGCGCAACGCAAAGGTGATCTAGGTCGAGCGTCAGAGATTCTTTACGGTGAGCTCCCTGCGGCAGAGAAAGCCTCCGCAGATGCCCGCAAAGCGTTGTCTGATCTGCAGAGCAGCGGGGAGGGTTTGCTCAAGGAAGAAGTCACAGAATCTGATATCGCCAAAGTGGTTTCTACCTGGACAGGTATTCCCGCTGTCAAACTCGCGGAGGGCGAGCGCGAGAAGCTCGTGCACATGGAGGAACGCCTCGGACAGCGTCTTATTGGTCAAAAAGATGCTGTAAAGTCTGTTGCGGATGCCGTGCGGCGTTCCCGCGCGGGCTTGCAGGACGAGCACCGTCCACTGGGCTCTTTCATCTTTCTCGGTCCCACCGGCGTAGGCAAGACCGAGTTAGCAAAAGCGCTTGCAGAGTTTCTGTTTGACGACGAGGCGGCGATGGTGCGCATCGATATGTCTGAGTACATGGAAAAGCACAGCGTTTCGCGTCTTATCGGGGCTCCTCCGGGATATGTGGGGTACAACGAAGGAGGGCAGCTCACGGAAGCAGTGCGACGCCGACCGTACAGTGTGGTTCTTTTCGATGAGATCGAGAAGGCTCATGCAGATGTGTTTAATGTGCTGCTGCAGGTGCTGGACGATGGACGCATCACGGATGGACAGGGACGCACGGTGGATTTTACCAATACGGTACTCATCATGACGAGCAACATCGGTTCGCGCTTTATATTGGATGAGCAGGATGTTGCTTCTCGTAATGAAAAGGCTCTGGATGCACTGCGTGGTCATTTCCGCCCGGAGTTCCTCAATCGTGTGGATGAGATCATCATATTCGACCGACTAGGCGAGGAGGAGCTCAGGCAAATTGTGCAAATTCAACTGCAGCGAGTGCGCAAGCGTCTTGAAGCGCGCAACCTCAAGCTGGAACTCAGCGATGCTGCTGCTGCTCTCGTTGCATCTCATGGGTACGATCCCGTATATGGTGCACGTCCCCTCAAGCGTGCTATCCAGCGGGATATATTGGATCCACTCAGCGTTGCCATCCTTGAGGGGCGCTACCCGGATGGCAGTGTTATCCGCCTAGATGCCAGGGACGGGCACATCGTGATGAGCTGAGCTTACTCTCGACTAAGCGGAAATGGCAAAATCTGCAAGTTATTCAACCATTCGCCAAGAAAGGAGGGTCTATGCTTGTGCATGACCCCTTTTCTTTGGCATGAAAAACAGGAACATTACACGATACACATACGAGAACACGGATTTTCAGGGATGGAGGGTGAGTATTCAACGCTGCGGGCGCATCATAACCCGTTATTTTTCCGATTTGCAGTACGGATCTGAAGAGGAATCCTACCGTCACGCCGTCGATTACCGCGATGAGGTTTTTGCAGAGATGGCTCGTCACCGCCACGACTTGCCCGAGTTCATGGATGCCGAGTTGGAACATCTCCAAGAACTACTGCGCCAGAAAGAAGTCGGTGCTACCGTACCGGCTGTCCGACGGCGGGCTTAAGTTGCGTACCAAGGAGCCGTCGCAATTGTACGCTGCCGAAGTATTCCTTCTGGTGGATCCGCTGGAGCTGAAGGAAGAGCAATTCCAGGGTTTCCGTGAGCGGCTGTTTCAGATTTGGCGTATTATCAATATAGCGCCAAAGGTCCTCTTCATTGACTCTTTTTCTTTGCGCTCTCAACTCCTCCAGCATTTTCCTCAGTGGCTCACTTTTCTGCTGCGCAGTCACTGTATCACGTATACTGGCGAGCAGACTTACCTCGTCCTTCAGTCCCTTTGCAAGCTGCTCGTAAGATCGCTGAATATCTACCGTCAGTGGAGCAGCGGTTCCCCTCTCCTTTCCGTACGCTGAACCCTTCCCCAGCGCCAGTCCAATCGCTGAAAGCAGGATAACACCCTGTAAGATTCCTTGCACACTCCTCCCCATACGCGCATCATAGGGCTTCCTCACTCATTTGTCAATGGGTTTCACCATTACGGCACGGCAGTGCGCAAAGGAAACAGGACAGATGAAGGCGTGCAGCCTTCTTCCCCGTCAAGGTAGAGTTCTCAGCCAATCTGGGCGCGGCCGGACAGGCGAGCGCCTTCGTCCATGGAGAGAACGCCAGTGGTGATGTCACCGTTGATGACAGCGTGGTTACTCAGGTGGCAGCGTTCACTGTTCACATTTCCGTTCACTTGGCCATAAACATGCACTTCGCCGGCCTGGATATCACCTTTGATATCAGCCATTTCACCAATGGTGACCTTGCCAGATTCGGAATGAATTTTGCCATCAATCTTGCCATCGATGTGCATATCATTCTGAAAGTGAATGGTGCCAATAATCTCGATGCCGGCGGCGAGAACGTTTGTTTTCGGAGTGTCCATAAAATGATGTGTAAAGTTGGTTGTTATTGAATAGAGGGATTAAACGGTCATAATTTCCTTTTCCTTTGCTTCGACTTGCTCATCGATCTTTTTGACATACTTGTCTGTGAGCTTCTGAACCTTGTCTTCACACTGGCGCTCTCCGTCTTCAGTGAGTACGTTATCCGCCTTGAGCTTTTTCGCACCATCCATGCCAACCTTGCGGGCGGCGCGTACGCGCACACGGGTGTCCTCTGCGAGACTCTTCACGTATTTGACGAGTTCTTTGCGTCGCTCGCCGGAGAGCTCGGGGATGGGAAGGCGTACGGAGCGTGCATCAATGATAGGGGAGATGCCTAAGCGACTTTCAGCAATGGCTTTCTTGATATCATTCAGTGTGCCGGGGTCAAAGGGCTGAATAAGGATAGAGCGGGCATCCGGGGTGGAAACTACGGCGAGGCTTTTGAGTTTCATGCTGGAGCCGTAAGACGCGACGTATACATCCATATTGTCCACGAGGGAGGGGGAAGCTTTGCCGGTGCGCACGCCGGCAAAGTCGGCGTTCATATGCTCCAGGGCTTCTTCCATGGAAGTTTCGACTTCTAAGAGCAGTGTTTCTTCATCCATTGTTGTACGGTGTTAGTTTGAAAAAGGAAGGTTACAGACTAATGATGCTGCCGATTTTTTCACCGAGTAGGGCACGGGTAATATTTCCCTCTCGGTGCATATCAAACACCATGATCGGTTTGCGGTTGTCTTTGCAGAGGGTGAAGGCTGTTTGATCCATCACCTTGAGTTCGCGAGCGATACACTCCTCGTAGCTGATGGAGTCAAAACGCGTAGCAGTAGGATCCACCTTTGGGTCGGCGCTGTACACGCCATCCACCGAGGTGGCTTTCATGACGATTTCAGCGTTTACCTCGCAAGCACGCAAAGCGGCGGCGGTGTCGGTGCTGAAGAATGGATTGCCCGTGCCTGCAGCAAAGACCACGACCTGGCCACTGCGCAGCAAGTCACGAGCAGTGTTGCGCACATACGGTTCCGCCACGTTCTTCATCTCGATGGCGCTCATCACGTGGCAGGGTACGCCTGCTTCCTGCACAGCAGAACAGATAGAGAGAGCATTCATCACTGTGGCAAGCATGCCGACGTAATCCGCAGTGGGGCGATCCATGCCACGCACACTCGCTTTTGCGCCGCGCCAGATGTTGCCTCCGCCGACAACAATGGCGATTTGCAACTCGGCCTTTCGTTGAGCTTCTGCAATTTCACGTGCGATACGAGCCACGATTTCCGGCGAGATGTTATCACGACTTCCCTGGGCGCGCAGAGCCTCCCCGCTGAGTTTCAGCAGGATTCTCCTGTACGGCGCAGCAATCTTTTCGGTACTCATGGTTTGTTGGCTTTCCCCCTGTACGCGCTTAAGTATTGCATAGTCTGCTCTGAATTGCCAGACAATTTTTCCGGACGAGGGGAAAATTGCGAGTAGCAAATCATACTTCTCCTTGACTCATGAAGTAAGTTGGCTTATTCTACCCGCGCATGGCAACAGACCGGCGACATAAGCGCAATTTTTCGATTATAGCGCATATTGACCACGGCAAGACGACGCTTTCCGACCGCTTGCTGGAGCGTACGCATACCGTCGCGGAGCGGGATAAACAGGATCAACTGCTGGATGCGATGGACCTGGAGCGCGAAAAGGGTATCACCATTAAATCGCATCCCGTGACGATGCGTTATGTAGCACAGGATGGCGAAGAGTATGAGTTGAATCTGCTGGACACGCCGGGACACGTAGACTTCTCGTACGAGGTTTCGCGTTCGCTGGCAGCGTGCGATGGTGCACTGCTCATTGTGGATGCCGCGCAGGGGGTGGAGGCGCAGACGCTTGCCAATATGCATCTCGCCATGGAGCAGCGTTTGGACATCGTGCCAATCATCAACAAGATCGACCTGCCCGGCGCCAATTTGCCCGCGGTATACCGCCAGCTTGAAGAACTCATCTGCATTCCTCGTGAGGAGGCGATCCTCTGTTCTGCGAAGGCGGGGATAGGCATTGACGAGGTGTTGGAGGCCATTGTGAAGCGCATACCCCCTCCTTCTGAAGGCGCAGATGACAAGCTTCGCGCGTTGGTGTTTGATTCGGTGTATGATGCGTACCGAGGGGTGGTGTCATACGTGCGGGTGGTAAGTGGGCGTGTGGCGCGGGGGGTGAAGGTAAAACTCTTTGCCGATGCGACGAGTTACGAGGTGAAGGAAGTTGGCATTTTTACTCCCGGTATGCAGGCTACTGAGGCATTGGAGACCGGAGATGTCGGTTACATCATCGCCAACATGAAGTCGACGGCAGATGTAAAAATCGGCGATACGTACACGAACCTCGCCGATCCCTGTGCAGAGGCGCTTCCAGGTTTCCGGCAGATTCGCCCGATGGTCTTTTCCGGCATCTATCCGGTAGATTCTGCGGATTACGAGAGCCTGAAGGCAGCCATGGCTAAGCTGCAGATCAACGATGCGGCATTTACGTACTCTGCGGAGAGTTCTATCGCCCTTGGGTTTGGATTTCGTTGCGGATTTCTGGGTTTGCTGCACATGGAGATCATTCAGGAACGCCTGCGTCGTGAGTTCAATATGGACGTCATCTCCACTTACCCATCCGTCATCTACGAGGTCACGAGAACCGATGGCTCTGAGGTTCAGGTAGATAATCCGAGCACGTTGCCCGAAGCACAGGAGATTCAGGAAATTCGTGAACCTGTCGTGAAGGTGTTTGTGATGGTCCCCGGGGTGTACATTGGGGATATTATGAGGCTTGTGATGGAGAAGCGTGGTGAGGTTGTACACACGGAAACGATTGATGAGACACGCGTAATGCTCACCTGTCGCATCCCCATGGCAGAGATTCTCGTGGATTTTAATGACAAGCTGAAAAGTATCACGCGTGGTTACGGTTCCATGGATTATGAGTATGACGGTTACCAACCCGCTAAGCTCGTGAAGATGGACATCATGATTGCCGGTGAACCCGTGGACGCCTTTTCAATGATTGTGCATCGCGACCATGCGGAGTCCCGCGGTCGTGAAATCGCCGTCAAGCTCAAAGATGTCATCCCTCGCCAACTTTTCACTGTGGCCATTCAAGCTTGCATTGGCGGCAAAATCATTGCGCGCGAGAGCATTTCACCTATGCGTAAAAATGTGACCGCAAAATGTTATGGCGGCGATGTCACCCGCAAGCGCAAGCTCCTCGAAAAACAGAAAGAGGGTAAAAAACGCATGAAAGCCATTGGTCGCGTGAATATACCTCAGGAGGCCTTCATCAACGTTCTGAAAAGCGGGGATTGATACCAAGGCGGTAGACGATGAATGACAACGTCGGTTCAGAGTCATTCCTTCCTCAATCACGAGAGGTGCGATAGGTCGCAGTCTTTTGGCAGAGGGAGACTCATGGAAGAGATTTTGTTGGGACTCGTATGGCGGAAGAGAGGCATGTTTGAAATGAGCTTGATTTTCCGAGCAGTTTTGTGTATGCTGCCCACGTGAGCTATCAGGTTTTTGCCAGGAAATATCGTCCACGGACGTTTCAGGATGTGTTGGGTCAGGATCATGTGGTGCGCACCCTGTGCAATGCCATTGAGCAAAAACGCCTGGCACACGCTTATTTGTTCGTGGGACCGCGAGGGACCGGCAAGACATCCACGGCGCGTATTTTTGCCAAGGCTTTGAATTGCAGTGGTGGTCCGCGTGTGGATTTCGATCCGGATGAGGATGTGTGTCGGGAGATTGCGGAGGGGAGAAGTCTGGATGTGCTGGAAATTGACGGCGCTTCCAATCGTGGCATAGATAATATTCGCGATCTGCGTGATAACGTGCAATTCACGCCAACCCGCGGGCAGTATCGCATTATCTACATTGATGAGGTTCACATGCTCACCAAGGAATCCTTCAACGCCCTGCTGAAGACCCTGGAGGAGCCGCCAGCGCACGTGATGTTCATTTTCGCGACCACGGAGCCGCACAAGATTCTGCCGACAATTCTCTCGCGTTGCCAGCGGTTTGATCTGCGTCCGATACCGACGGATATCATTGCGCAGCATCTCGTGAACATCGCGGCGAATGAGGGCGTGGAACTCAGTGAGGACGCAGCTTTTGCAATCGCCACGGTTGCGGATGGAGGAATGCGCGATGCTCAGTCAATGCTCGACCAGCTGGTGGCGTTTTGCGGAAACAGAATCGACGAACAAAACGTCAACGACATATTTGGCGTGACGGGGCGTGAAACTGTGGCGCGGGCGTTGTGTTATCTGTTGGATCGGCAGCTGCCGAGCCTTCTGCACATCGTGCATGAGTTGGCAGGGATTGGGCGTGACATGGGGCAGTTCCTGGCTGAGATGATCGGAGGAGTGCGTGAGCTGCTCATCGCTAAGGTGGCGCCCGAGGAGAGCTCCAATACCATGCCGGCCGCGTGGCGTGAGCCGCTTATGGAGCACATCAATCGCACGCCGCTGGATAAAATTATGAGCCTCATGGAGGTCCTCTCCGCAGCGGAGGAACAGATGCGTTGGAGTACCAACAAACGCATGTACCTTGAGATCGGTCTCATTCAGGCCGTGCATACATTGTCGCAGGCCAACATCAGTGATATTATCCGCGCATTGGACGGGGCCCCCCTGCCTGAAACCCCGATTGCGACGACGCTATTACCTCAGATTCCACTTCCGACAGTGGGGTCGGAGATGATTGCAAAAACCATTGATCCTTCGAGGGATCCGGTTTCAAAGGCACAGGAAGAACCGCAGATAGAGGAGGAATTATCGGCATCTCCGGAGTGTGAGCCTATCAATGATGAGCCGCCCGAGTTTGGTCAATCGACCGGGCAGGTTGCCATGACTGCGCAGGACTGGGATGAGCTGCTCGAGGAAGCAAGGAGGGTGGCCCCGTTGCAGATGGGGATGGTGGGCAATACCATTTTTGTGGCAGAGGAGGGAGGACTCGTCACCATTGGCATCCATTCGGAGGATACAGACACGCGGGATGGTTTGCTGTCGGATTCGGTGCGTGAGGCTTTGAAGGATGTAGCGGGAAAGCGAGGATACGAGATCAGCCAGTTTCGGATTGTGACGGATGATTCTGTGCCGCCTCCGGTTGAGGAAGAGGAGGAGCCTCAGAGCATTGCGCCGGAGTCGTTCAAAAAGGAAAGGAAAGAGAAGGAAGAAGCGGCATCCGCCCGGGATGGGGAAAAGGGGTCCGGAGCGATGCAGACTGAAGATTTTTATAAGGATCCGCTCATCGAAAAAGCCATGAGTGAATTTCAAGCCCAAATTGTCGATTAACTTTTCTTAGCTCATCAGTCATGAATTTCCAAAAGCTCGTGAAACAAGCCCAGGCCATGCAGGCCGGTATGGCCCAAGTGCAGGCACGCCTTGCCCAGGAGTTGTTTACTGCTGAAACAGGCGGAGGCAAGGTGAAAGCCACGGCAAACGGCGCCGGTGAATTAGTCTCCCTCAGCATAGATCCTGCGGTGGTGGATCCTCAGGACGTCGATTTTCTGCAGACGCTGGTGCTCAAGGCGGCTCAGGATGCGCTGAAACGTGCCAAAGATACTGCTGAGAACGAAATGCGCAAAATGACCGGAGGGTTCGGTTTTCCGATGTGAGGGGCACCCCGCCAGGCGCGTGAACAATCCAACCACACGGCGATGATTATGAACATGAGGAACTTCAGCAGGGTAGCATTAGCGATCCTCCTGTTGTTATCTCCTGTGTACGGGGAAGTAGTGACACTCGGGAAGTATCCTGCCAGAATTCTTCCGGAGCAGGAGGGAACGCTTGCTTTCAGCGTATCCGGAGTGGTGAGCGATCTTCTGCTCACAGAAAACGGTCGTGCGGAAAAAGGGCAGGTGGTCGCCGTGATGAATAAAGAGAAAACGGAGGAAGAACGAGAGGACATGGAACTGCAGCTTGCTCGCGAGCGTCTCAACAAGAGGGATGAGATGCGCAAACTGGAGGCGCAGCGCAGCAAGCTTAATTTCTATGTAAAGCTCAGCGCGCGTGAGCGTGTTTATGCCAAGGATTATGCTCCGAACCAAGATGGAGAGGTGCCGGAGGACACATTACAGGATATCGAGGAACGAATAGGCTTGTTGAAGAAGGAGTTGGAGACCCTGGAGCGTCGTCGTCGCGATGAGTTTAAGGAGAAGCATGAAAATCTTACTCTTCGCATGCCATTTACCGGGAGGTTGCAGTACGATTTTGTTCTGCCGGAGGAACCGGGAAAGCCCTTTGAATATTCGTTCAGCGCGGGGAGGAATTTTGCGACGGCATGTGATGATTCTGCTTTCTACATCGCTATTGAGATAGTAGATGCCGCGCTCGGACTGCTGCCGCCGGATGCATTCAGTGCATCCGTCAAGCTGCCTGAAGGCAGACAGCTGAGGGGTACATATTCCCATAGGCGCGTTGAGCAGAGCAGCGGAGGACAATCTGACAAGCTCATTTATTTCTTCAAGCTGGATGAACAGGATCACGACACGGCGTATAGCATGCGGGGAAGCAGGGCTGAGGCGATTCTACAGTTCACTGCCAGCGGTGATGATGTGGAGCGTGTGAGCAAAAGCGCTCTGCTGGCCCATCCGAGTGCGGGGGATTGTGAAAGCTGGGAAGATTTGGTGGGACGAGCGTATCCCGATCACGTGATTCTCGTTGTTGGGGAGCGCGAATTATTGCTCCGTAAGAAAGCCCCGGTACCGGTGACAGGATCATGAATCTGGTGTGTGAGGATCTTTCCTTCGGCTATACAAGTCGGGAAATGGTGCTGGAGCATTTCAGCCATGAGTTTGCTCCCGGCATTACTTTGCTGAAAGGATACTCCGGCAGTGGCAAGACCACACTGCTCAAACTTCTGGCGGGATATCTGAAGGCGCAGCGCGGCAGGATCATCACCCCGATGGGGATGAGGGTGACGAGCCGTCGTTACCATCGATGCGGAGTATCCTATATGTTCCAGGGAATCAATCTGCTGCCGCTCATGAGCGTGGAGAGGAATCTCCATCTTGCAGCGGAGATGGCCATGCTGCCCGGGCATAAGTGGAGACCACTTTGCGAGAGCCTGCTCACGGATCTTGGGCTGCAGGAGTTGCGCCATCGTCGCGCTGATAAACTTTCCGGCGGGCAGGCTCAGCGAGCAGCGCTGGCACGCACGCTCATGAAGGACGCCCCCATCGTGCTGTTAGATGAGCCGACTTCGGGGTTGGATGACACCAATACCTCCATCATCCGTAACCTGGTGATGCGGGATGCTTCCAGGCGTATTTGTGTGATATGCACCCACGATTCTCGCCTTTTAGATTTAGCAGATGATCTCATCGATTTTGACAGTCCTTTACCTCGCTAGGGATACGGTTCATCGGTGGTTTGCGCGGTTGTCCAGCCCGGTGTCACGTGTCCTCGTGGTGTATTTTCTCACGCTCAGCGCGCTGGCGGGATTGGGGAGTTATGTGATCACATTGAATCTTGTGCGCGATGAACTGCTCAAACGCGGTGGTGATGTCGTGGTGGCGAATGTATCCGGTACAGGCATGAGCAAACCTGTTTTACCATCGTATCGTGAAATTTCAGAGACTTTGAATGCTGACTCCTATCTTTTGAGCATGTTGGGGCGTGCTGAGGTGGAGCAGGGAGCCTCGTTGTGCGTATACACGTATGATTTTTCACGTCAGAACCAGATGCTGCCGCTGCTCTCCAGAAGCGGAATACCGACGGTGCTGCAAGACCCTGAGCATCCCAAATACAGACCTGGTCCCATCCGGGTCAGGGTGGATGGCTACCCGATTGATGGCTTTGTCAAGAATTTGCCTGCCGGACATCCTTTGGCTCACGTTTTTTCCAATGATGCGGTGGCAGTCATCCCTCCGGACCGTCTGCCTCCGCAGATGGGTGCACGCATGATGTCAAACCCTTTAACCACGCTCGTTATACGTGTTCGAGTTCTCGAATCTTCATTATCGATTGATCGTATCGAACGCTACCTCAGAACTCTGTACAAGTACGAACATTTATCCGGCAACATTTTTTCCGGAGTCCACTTGTTGAGGCGATTGGATACCGTGATGGACAAGCAGATGCAGTGTCGATTGGCGTTCTGCCTGGGGATTACAACAATTGTGGGGATTTTGCTCACTGCGTTGGCGGGTATGGAGTATCGGCAAAATGAATACATTTACACGCTCATGAAGAGTTTCGGCATCCATCCTTTCATGTTGGTTGGAGCGTTTATCATCGAGAATATCCTGATTGTCGGCGTCTCCTTTGCTGCCGCCATTACCACGTTCATGTACTTCCAGCGCATTATTGTCACTCAGGTGCTTAAGCTGGGAAATTACACGTTGACTCTGGAGGAGGTGCGCCCGGAGATCATGTACATTTCCTACGCGCTGATCGTCTGCGTGCTCATTTCCGCGATTCCGATTCTCGTGGCGGCCAACCGCCGCATCGGCTATGTTCTCAAGTGAGCCGCGCTGTCAGCACGTGAAGGCATTTTTTGCCAGACCTGCCAGCGAAGTTTCGCGATAGCTGGGGAGCAAATGGCGGCCTGTCTCATACATCGTGGCGATTACACTGTCGAGACTCACATAATGTGAGCCGTTGCCGCGCATAGCCAGTCGTGCCGCATTCACTGCCTTGACAGCGCCGATGGCATTGCGCTCGATGCAAGGAACCTGCACGAGCCCGCAGACAGGATCGCAGGTGAGACCGAGATTGTGTTCCATGGCGATTTCAGCGGCATTCTCCACCTGCGCATTGCTGCCGCCCATGGCGGCGGTGAGACCGGCTGCCGCCATGGAACAGGCGACGCCGACCTCCCCCTGGCAGCCCACCTCGGCGCCGGAGATGGAAGCATTTGCGCGGTAGAGGCTGCAAATAGCTGACGATGTGAGTAGTAGAATTTCCGTGCCCACCTCGGCAGAGTACGGAGAATCCTTGCAACCATAGCGTTCGAAATAGCGCAGGACAGCCGGGAGTACCCCTGCAGAACCCATCGTTGGAGCTGTGACGACGCGTCCGCCCGCCGCATTCTCTTCTGCCACAGCGAAAGCCCATAAATTGATCCAATCAATAATAGTTAGGGCATCTGTTTCATTGCGGCGGAAACGATCCTCGAGGCGCGCGTAAATCTGGGGCGCCCGGCGGGGCATATGCAGTACGCCGGGCAGGGTTCCCGGGGTGGAGATGCCGCGATCGATTGCGGAACGCATGACGCGCGCAATGAGTTTGATCCGCGCCGCAAGTTCCGGGGCAGAATGCAGAGATGCTTCATTCCGGCGAATGAGCTGCGCGATGCTGAGTTCAGCGTTTTTACAGATTTCCATCAGCTCACGGCAGGAATTGAAATCATAGGGGACTTTGCCTGCGGGTGCGGTGGATGCGGGCTTTTCACCCTGCATCACCACGGCGCCTCCGCCGATGGAGAAAAAGAGAGCTTCCCTGAGTACGCTTCCGTCTTCTGTTTCCGCAAAAAAACGAAGGGCATTCGGGTGTTCCGGCAGGGTGATTTCCTTCTCAGCCGTTACATGTTTTTTCGGCGAGAAGGGAATTTCCTTTTCGTTGCCGAGTAAGAGAGTGTCTCCCATAGTATATGGCCCCTCCATCCTCTCGGCATCCAGTTCCATGAGCCCATAGGCGATGGCATCGGGCGTGCCATGTCCCTCGCCCGTCATCGCCAGCGAACCGTACAGCTCCACTCGTACAGTTGCCACACGGGCCAGGAGCTCCTCCGCGCGCAGCAGCTGCACAAAACGAGCCGCCGCGCGCATCGGTCCCATCGTGTGCGAACTAGATGGACCGATTCCGATGGAGAAGACCTCAAAAAAGCCGAAATACATAGGGAAGAAAGACCGGCGATCAACTGATCACGCCGAGCTCCTTACCGGCCTGAGCGAAAGCCGCGATTGCGCGATCAAGCTGCTCCTCAGTGTGGGCAGCAGAGAGCTGGGTGCGGATACGGGCCTGCTCTTTGGGTACCACGGGATAGAAGAAGCCCATGGCGTACACACCCAGCTCCAGGAGGCGATTGCTCATGCGCTGTGAGAGGGCGGCGTCCCCAATCATCACCGGCACGATAGCATGTCCGGCTCCGGCGAGAGTGAATCCGCACTGCTCCATTCCCTTGCGGAAATAAGCGGCATTGTGTTGCACTCGCTCGGTGAGCTCGGTGGAAGCTTCCAGCATATCCAGCACCTTGATGGTGGTGGCAGCGATGGCAGGCATCACGCTGTTGGAGAAGAGGTAGGGACGAGCCTTCTGGCGTAAGGCATCGACGATCTCCTTCCTGGCAGACACGTAACCGCCGGAGGCTCCGCCCAGGGCTTTACCGAAGGTGCCGGTGGTGATGTCAATCTTGCCGAAGAGTCCGCAGTGTTCGTGCGTCCCGCGTCCGCGAGCTCCCAGAACGCCGGTAGCGTGTGATTCATCGAAATGCACCAGTGCGCCGTATTTTTCCGCCAGTGCGTGGATCTCATCCAGGCGGGCAATGATGCCATCCATGGAGAACACGCCGTCTGTGGAGATCATGATAGTGCGGGCGCCGGCGTTTCTGGCCTCCTGTAACTTGGCTTCCAGATCTGCCATGTCGTTGTTGGCGTAGCGGTAGCGAGCAGCTTTGCAGAGGCGTATTCCATCGATAATGGAAGCGTGGTTCAGGGAGTCGGAGATGATGGCGTCTTCCTTGTCAAGCAGGGCGCCGAAGAGACCGCCGTTCGCATCAAAGCAAGAGCCGAACAGGATCGTATCCTCTGTTCCAAGGAACGTGCTCAGGCGTTCTTCCAACTCGCGGTGCAGCGTTTGTGTGCCGCAGATGAAACGCACAGAAGCCATGCCGAACCCCCAGCGATCAATCGCTTCCTTAGCCGCCTTCTCCAGGTCCGGGTTGTTGGCAAGTCCAAGGTAGTTATTGGCACACATATTGATGACCCGGCGTCCATCCTCCAGACCTACTTCCGAAAACTGGGGGGTGTCGATATAGCGTTCTTCTTTGTAGAGGCCGGTGGATTTGAGATTCTGCAAGTCCGCCACAATGCGGTTTTTAAAGTCGGTGTTGTACATAGGACAAGAGGCTGATGGATATTGACAAGGCGCATTGTAGGACTCTTTCCATGCCGTGTCAAGAGCGAAGATACGGCGGAGACTGAGCGGGGCTTTTGCTTCGGAAAGTGCAGTCGATATTTGCGATTAACCGAATGATGCTTGCCATGGTGAGGGGAGTATGATAAAATGAAAGCATGGTGGGCATCAAGCAATACCTTGCGCCGCTGCTGGCAGCTGTTTTTGTGTTTTTTGGCGGCAGTGTGGCGCGGTCGGAAACGATGGCCAGGATGTCGCAGGATGGGCGTTGGGCTATGGTGCCGCTTGCAGATGGTTTTGATTACCCAGTGGGTAAGCCTGACGGGGAGGGGTACTACAAGTCCCGTGGTTTGCGTCTGAACATGCCCCGGCACATGGGGGAAGACTGGAATGGCAACGGCGGAGGCAACAGCGACGACGGCGATCCCGTTTACACGGTAGGGACGGGGCTGGTGACCTATGCGGCGGATGCTCGCGGGCGCTGGGGAAAGGTCGTGATTGTACGCCATGCTTTCCGCGATCCGAAGACCGGCAAAGTATTGTGCTGCCAGACGCTGTATGGGCATTTAGGGAGCATTGACGTGAAGCTGGGGCAGATAGTAAGGCGTGGGGACCGCGTCGGCACCATCGGGACGAACAGGGGGATGTACCCTGCTCATTTGCACGCGGAATTGCATTTCAACGTACTTGTCAATTGTGGGCAGCAGGGGATCCCCAAGACGGCGCGCAATTACGGGCATCTTTCCCGTTTCATCGAGCACTACCGGCGGCTGAAGCCGGAAAGCAAAGAGGTGCGCCTTCCTGTAGGGTGTTTTCTGCCGTACAAGGACACGGAAGGGCTGTGATGCCATGAAATGTTGTCTCTTCGGTGGGAGTTTTGACCCGGTACACGCCGGACACCTGGCGATCGCGGAGACGGCGCTCAAGACTGTCGGTGTGCAGCGTATCGTTTTTCTTCCTGCGGCGCGCTCTCCTTTCAAGGCGGAGGGAAGTTCCCTCTTCACACCTGCGCAGCGGCTCGTCATGCTGCGCGCAGCGGTAGAGCATTTGCCATGGGCTGAGGTTTCGGAGATGGATCTGCATTTTCCGCCGCCCAGCGTGAGCTGGCGTTTGGCTGAAGAGTGGCGTCGTGTGCATCCGGATGATGAACTCTTCTGGCTGATGGGCGGGGATGCATGGCGCGAATTACATCTATGGGCACGTCCGGACTATCTGGCGCAGATGGTGACATTTATCGTGTATCACCGGGGGGGTGCGTCGCTCCTCCCAAGGCCGGGCGTGCGCGCCGTCTTTGTGGAAGGTCCTGATTTGCCCGTTTCCTCGACTCGCATCCGACAATGTCTCCTTGAACATACCGCTCTGCAGGAAGGATGGTTGCCGTGTCCTGTGCAGAGTCTGGCTGTAAGAATTCTGGCGGAATCTCCAACTCCCGCCGGGCATCAATCGTAGGCGGAGGAGACAGGGTCAGTCACGCGGTCAAAGGAACGTGTGAGCTGGTCCAAAGCGGTGTTGGATACGGCTTCCGCTTCGGTGTTGAAGCGGTAGGCAGCGCAGTACGGACACTCCTCGTCATCGACCGGCGCTACGCACCCGCACACAGAGCACACCTTGTAGAGTTCCGGGGTCTCCAGCGCTTTCGTGAGCGTTTTGTAGTAGGGATCGTTCTTGTTCATGTCCGGCGTGCTCTCGTTTCTGCGGTCAGTTTGCCTTTCCCTTTCATAGAATGCAAGCTTTTTGTTGCACCACGGCAAGGCTTGTTGCAACAGGTTTCAGGCACAAAAGGCTGCCAGTTGGTTCGTTGCGGGGTTATTAATTCCGTCAATACAATAACCAAGTTGTGAATCAAGGTACCCAAACTCATTCTACCGTCATTACCTCAAAAGGCAAGCACATTACCTTCTGTGAACGTGCTCATTGCACAATCAAATGCAACAGGTCGACAGCACAGAGGGGAGGGGCTGATGCCCCCCCCCCTACACACACAGTTTACGAAGCAAGTCGTCCCTATCAAGCGTTAATCCTCTTTTTCTTAAACCTTTCCGAATGCTCGTCCTCCTTCAGCACGATCACCTTGGCGGGAATCTTGTAGCGGGCGAGCCGGGTCTTGCAGAAGTCAACCACCCTCCGCTTCGCCTCCATGGAAGTGAGCGGCTCGGTAAAGAGCATTTTTGCCGCTACCATCTGCCCGGTGATGGGATTTTTCTCCGCGTACACGGTGCAATCCAGCACGCCCGGCATTTGGTAGAGCACAGATTCCACCTCGGAGGGCAGTACCTTCTCCCCGCCCACGTTAATCATCTCCTTGTTGCGACCGATAATGCGAATATAGCCATCCTCCCCCATTTCCACGAGGTCTCCTGTCTTGAACCACCCATCATCCGTGAAGCGTTCCATGGACGCGTTCAAATACCCCATGATCTGCGTCTTGCTGCGTAACCACAGCTCCCCGTCCACCACCTTGTACTCCGTCCCAGGGTCGTCAATCTTGATGAAGTTGGCTTTGCTCGTGGTCTGCGTAATACCCGTCTCGCTCGTCCCGAACGTCTGCAGGAACTTCACGCGCGGGAACCCCTCCTTGAGTTTTACCAGCAGGCTATCCGGCATCGGCTCCGTGCCGTACGTGATCATCCGCAGTGAAGTGAGGTCATATCTCTCAGTGACTCCGCTGATGAGCATGAGATTGAGGAAGGTCGGGGAAGCGGGCAGGACGTTGACCCTGTGTCGCTCGATGAGCTGCGCCACGTGCTCCGGGTTCCTGTCCGCCGGGAACACCATGGTCACTCCCATCGCCAGGCAGTTGAGCAGCGTGTTGAGCCCGCCGATGTGGTCGAACATGAGGAAGATCAGGAACACCAGCTTCTTCCCGCGCTTCCCCTTGTAGGAGTCCACCAGATGGTCCAAGTCATGAATCATCGCCTTGGGCGCCCCCGTTGACCCGCTGCTAAAGAGGATCAGGCCGGAATGCCCGCGCTCCTTGAGCTGCTTAACGAGCTCAAACCGCTCGGCGGATGGGCTCAGGCTCTGCATCTTAAGCTCCCCGTCCACAATATCGATCCGCACCTCGCACCGCGCCGTCTGCAATCGACTTTCGATTTCCTCCTCCACGCGGGTGGTGATAGGCACGATGACGGCCTTGAGTTCGTGGAGTGCAAAGAACAGGGCGATGGCCTCAAAGGTGTAGTCGGATACCAGTGCCACCACGGTTCCAAGAGTGACCTGCTCCTTCAGGCGCTGTGCGTACGTGCTTACCCGCTCGCACAACTGCGCATAGCTGTACTCACCGCCGGGGAAGATCAATGCCGTCTGCGCGGCGCTCTCCCCTGTCTTTTCGATCAAGTTCGTCATATCAGTTGATGCCTCCCAGATAGATGATTTGCCCCGTGATAAAGTCACTCTCCGGGCGCAGGTAGAAATCGATGACGTTCTTCACATCCTCGTACTTCCCGAAGCGCTTGATGCTCTGGCGGTCGATGAGCGCCTGGATCTTTCCGGCGGGGACGTTTTTGATGAGATCCGTGTCAATGGGTGTGGGTCCCACGGCGTTGACGGTCACCCCCGTTTGCCCGATCTCCCCTGCCAGCACGCGGGTGAGCTGCTCGATAGCCGCCTTCGACGAGGAATACACGAGCTCGCCCTGCAGGTTGAGCGGTACGGCCACGGTGGAGTAGTTGACGATACGTCCCTCCTTGCGGCGCATCATGTACTTCGCTACTTCGCGGCTCATGAGGAAGGTTCCCATAAAGTTGGTTCCCATCACTTTCTGAGCGGTGGAGCCAGGGGTCAGCAGTACGTGGTTCATGGAGGCGATCCCGGCGTTGTTGATGAGCACATCGATGCGCTTTTGCTCCTTGTAAATCTGGCGCACCCAGGCTACAACGGCCTCCTCATCCGCCACATTGAGACAGGTGTGGTGGTAATTGGGGTGAGAAATATCGCAAGCGCGGCGGCTGCACCCATACACAATATTTCCCTCCTCGAGGTAGCATTGCGCCAGATAGTTCCCTATCCCCTTACGCGTGCCGGTGATGACGATGACCCTGTCCATATCAGTCGGTGATGCCTAATTGATCGGCTATGTGGTTGCAGAGCGCACCTATCGAGCGGAACGGGCTGATGCGTGTAGACATGGAAGTCTCTGAGGTGAGCGAGATGTTAGCTCCCGCATCGTTCAGAGCCATTTCAATGTCGATGATGACACTGACCAACCCGAGTGAATCCAGGAAGCTGTTACTCCCGAGCATCGGCGTATTTCTCGTCAATTCCGGCACGTCTTTCCCATTCTGTTCACAGTAATCCCGGAGGACGTCCATGATGATCTGCTGTATATCGTCTTTAGTCATAGTGGTGGTTTGTTTAGTTGGTGTGATTAATGATAATGGTTGGGGTTGCCCCCCGGTCGTTCATACGTACTGTCAGAATATGAAGTAGATGAAGGGGTTGTAGGTGGATGCGGCGATAAAAGATGAACCCTCGTTCGTCTCAGTCTTTTTTCATATCTTTAATGCATTCAGACTTACGTTTTGCCGGTTTCTTCTTCAATGACTTGATAAACTCATCCACTTTTGTTTCTATTCTTGACTTTTGTCTGTTGATTTTTAATACTTTGAGTATATTTGTTGTGAGTCCGAGCAAATCCGTTTTATTAAATTTTGCAATTTGTTTGCTTTTAAGCGGTTTTGGAACTTGCGTATGTCTCACACCGTTCGACAGCACGGCTAACCCCTTAAAGTTTGATTTAGCGTCCAGTGCTCCTGCTTCGTACAATACCCATGGGGATTTTATAGCACTACTAGACAGTAAAATTATGCCATAATTGGCTTTCTTGAGATTATTCCTTATTGTTCTTTCCCAATCAGTCCCTTGGCGAATGATATCCAAATCCGACATAAAACATCCAACCTTAAGCGTATCCTCCAAGAAGTCTTTGATTTTCTCAGCTAATGCCTTATCGCGTTTGCTCCAACTGAGGAAAATCAGTTTTTGATTCTTCGTATTTCCGGGAGAAGTTTTGGACTCTTTTCCCTTTTTTATTTGAGCAGTCTTCATATTTTTGTAGTTGATTTGATTGATGATAGTGATTGGGGTTGCCCCCGGTCGTTCATACGTACTGTCAGAATCTGAAGTAGATGAAGGGGTTGTAGGTGGATGCGGCGATAGAAGCTGCCGACAGGATGAAGAGTGCGAGCAACCAGAGGTTCACTGCCGCTATCCGCAGCTGGCTCCGTCCCTCCACCTCCAGCATCTTGCTGCACAGTGGCGCCGAGCAGACGATGCCTACGGTGAGCGCGATGATTTCGATACGGTCCACGTAGTAGATGAGGTGGTACATCGTCTCTCCTCTCTCTGCCCCGAACATGGTCAAAAGGTAATGCCAGGCATAATTCATGGTGTCCGACCGGAAGATGACGAGTCCCAGCATGATTACGAGCATGGCATAAAAATGCTGCAGCGCCTTGCCTCCGATGCTTTTTCGGTCTCTGTTCCATCCGGTCAGGGTCTCAATGAAGATGAAGAAGCCGTTGTAAAGGCCCCACACGATGAAGGTCCAACCGGCACCATGCCAGAAGCCGGTCGAGAACCAGACGATGAGGAGCGCAATGAAGGTCATGATGGCATTGGCAACTTTACTTCCTGCCTTTTTCATCACCCACCTGTAGCTACGAGAAATGACGGTGTTACGGGCGAGCGGCAGGAACATGATCGGCATGAACATATAGTCCCTGAACCAGCTTCCCAGCGATATGTGCCAGCGTCTCCAGTATTCGGTGATACTGCGCGAGATGTAAGGGTAGTTGAAGTTTTCCAAAAATTTGAACCCGAAGATGGAGCCGAGGCCGATGGCCATGTCAGAGTATCCGCTGAAGTCGTAGTAGATTTGGAAGGTATAGCAGATCGCTCCCAGCCAGGTGGTCATGCAGTCCAGTTGATCGATCGGTTGGGTAAACACCTTGTCGGCGACAGCTCCCAGCGTGTTGGCGAGAAGGACCTTCTTGGCGAGTCCCACGATGAAGCGTTTCACGCCGTAGGCGACCTTCTCAAAGTCCACGGTTCGGTGCTCGATTTGGTCGGCTACGTCGTGGTACTTGACGATAGGTCCAGCTACCAACTGCGGGAAGAGGGTGATGTAGAGCGCAAGTTTATAGATGTTCTTCTGCGGTGCAACTTCCTCTCGATAGACATCCACGACGTAGCTGATGGCCTGGAAGGTGTAGAAGGAGATGCCGATGGGCATGATGACCTTGATGAAGTCGATATGCCCTCCGAAAAGCGCGTTGATGTTTTCAACGAAGAAGTTGAAGTACTTGAAGTAGAACAGGAAGCTCAGATCGCCCAGGATGGTGAGCAGAAGAGCCAATTTGGCAGCCGAACATGAGAGACCAAACTTTGTGTGCTCGCCCAAGAGCAAGGTGAAGCCAAAGACCTTTTTCTTGCTGTTGAGTTTCGCCACCCAGAGAGCCCCAACGTAGTTGATGATGATGGTGAGCAGCATCACCGCCACATACCGAGGCTCGCCCCATGCGTAGAAGAAGATGCTCGCCAGCAGCAGAACATAGTCCTTCAGCTCCTTCCGTACCAAAAGGTACAACGCGCACACAATTGGCAAGAACAAAAACAGGAATGTTGTAGATGAGAATAACATTTTTACTTTTATCCTTTCTAGAGATTCTTTTGCAGGAATAATTTTTTACTTTTCTTCCAAATTCGCATTATCCGGGAAGGAGCGGCTCATAACACGAGGAGTTATTCTTTCTGCGTTTTCTATCAAGACAATATCGAAATCTTTTCTTATGCGATCTAAATCATCGGATGTGACATCCTGCTTCCAGTGGCATTCAACTACCGCAAAATTTGGGGCAAAATAAGGCAGGAAATTAGCAAACATAGAATCCCTTAACACAAAGACCCGATATTTCCCTTTCTTATTTTCACACCGAACGTATCCTTCTGGAACTCCATATTTAGGCAAAACAATGGGTTTCACAGCTATGGGTACCACAGGAGCCAAATAAACCTCATCATTAATATGCTTCTGATGATACAGATCTGATAAATCAGCTTGGACCTCTTTCACCCTTTTCCAATTTGAGACCGTTAAAAAATCAATATCCATATCCTTTTTAAACTGCTCTGCCAAAAATAAATACCCATAATAGGCGCCCAATTTACTCCAATGTGTATCGCGCTTATAATACAATAAGCCCTGTGATTTTTCCCGGAGCAGGCAATCTCTCAAATAAAAGACAGGCGCCACTGAGCGCTGTTTGATATACGAAATAAATTGTCCAGCGTATCCTTTTGAATCATCGTTAATTTTGTTAATAGTCCGATAATATTCGCCATATATTTTATTTTTATCGGGTACTATTATGTAATAAAACTTTTTATTGTTTTTTTTGCACCATCGGTAGAATTTTTCTATGTAATCGAAACCATGTTTTAATTCTGAATCGGAATATGCAACCGCATTTGCATAACCTAAGGGTCCAATTTTCCTGTTGATAAACAACCAACCATCCTTCCCGACTAAAACATCTTTATTCCCCCGTTCGGGTGCTATTCGAAGGGTCAGCCAACTATAAAATGATAACATATCTTCCCTGCCCAAGAAACGATCGCCAAACCACGCATCGAATTTCTTTCCGTAATCACTATCAATATCGATCCCCCCTGTAAACAAATGCGGTTTGACCGCCAATTTTCGGTTTTCCCATGAAGATGTTGTTGCTTCCGACAAATGCATCATCGGCACACATACAAGGACTCCCAAAATGCACACGAATACGATATCTACCCATGAACGCTGATTAGAAGTCCCGAAAATTCTCAAATTTCTCAAATAAGCAAGAGCTAAATTTGAGCCTGCTCCGAAAACACATAATAATAAAGTAAATCCCAACCAATCTATCGACAGTTTGGAAACTATTCCAAGTGGTTTTTGATACATGATCAGTGGATCGTTTTGCTCAGAAACGATTGTTAATTTATTCTTTTCGATCCTTTTCGAATCTATTTGAACGAAGCTAAAGTCATCAAAATTCAGAGGTTGGACATTTTTTCCTGCCAACGTCATATCTGATATACTAACTCGCCCCGGGCGAACTCCAAAATCAAAACGGAATAGTACAATTTTTTCAGTTGGCAAAATAATCCGTTCTAAATGTTTCCCACGCGATGATTTCTTCTTTACAGATGGCACTTCGTTGAATCGTTGTCCAGGCTCTGTTGTATAGTATACTTGGTATTCAATTTCCTTATCCGACTCGGACGTGAATGTAACTTCCATATACGACGTGCAATAAATAACAGAACATAAATACATTAATGCGGCTGTCATAAATGCTGACAGTACGGCGGACATTGCTTTTCTGGACGACATAACGAGTTATTCAGTAATTTAAATTTTTATGCAGAGTTGGCGAGTGTCAGATCAAAATGTTTCTCTCTATAATTTCGTATCTCTTAAGCTATCGCTGCCGAGCATTGCTCTCCTAACGAAGTAACGTGGTGAATTAAACCAATGTTCATAAGTAAGTTCGCTGTAGTTTGAGATTGATCTTAAAAATTTATGCCTTAGGAAGATTTTCTCTCAATGATTCCGCTTCTCTTAACAATTTCTTGATCCTATCGTACTTTTGTTGATATTTTTTTTGCTTCTTTCCAAAACTAAGCATCTTCTTCACCGCATAGCACCATTTCTCGAGCTTAAAGCCCATACAATGCTCAATGACGTACACCAATTCTATTTCTCTTTCGTTTTTTTCAAAACGCCCGTTGATGTTCGGGAAATGGTATTTTACAAATTCGGCTCTCAATTGTTGGATTTTTTGATTGACAATTTGAGTACAATCGAACCTGGACTTCAATCTTTCATAATAAGGCGTCCTTTTTGCCGTTTGCCACCAGAGGTCCACATATTCCCCTTCAATTGAAGATGTCCAAGGCTTCTCCTCTCCAGAATAATGAATGACAGCAGGATTTTTCCCTGCTTGTATCCATCTTTTCCTATGAATCTCATTCATGTATGGTATACTGTTTCGACGAAAAGTCGGTTGTGATGTTTCATAATTCCAGCGACTATTCAACAAGTAAAGATCTTCCTGAAAAACAGCATTTAAAATATCTTGATCCATACACAAAAATTCCCTTGTTTCAGCCAAATGCAATATAGTCTGAATATCCTGTTGTGTAATATACGGGGGTTGAAACAAGAGGACTCCCGCTTGAAAGTAAGAATCCAAATTCTTAATTTTTAACTGATTTATAGTGTATTCGTACGCCTCTGAATTGTTTTGAATAATACCATGCCATAAATGGCAAGGAGCAGCAGCAATTTTTTTCATTCCCATATCGATACGGAACAACTTTGAAGGATCGTCCTTAAACAGAATATCCGCATCACAAAACATGATTTTCTTGTACTCTGGAAACAATTTCGGTACAAATAATTTGAAAAAAGTTTCATCCGATACATGATCGTGTGCATGGAAACGCTTTTTCCCGATAATTGGTCTCATGTCAAAAAAATCAAGCTGTATATTACTTTTACATAACATTGATTTTAAATTTGTCTTAGTAAATTCATCAACGTTTTTTTCCAGAATAATCAAACGATACTGCTCCGTTGCGCAGGTATACTCTTGCATAGACTGCAAACAAACAGCAAAATACGGTGCGTAAAAATCAGAAACAGAGAAGACAATAGGTACTATCATACTATATGGTTTTGCATTTTTTTACACTGATTTCTTGCATCTTTTAGCAGTTGATTGATTGCCTCATACTTTTTAACATACTTCTGTTTTTTAGCGGAACAACTAAAGTAAGTTTTCAGTTTGTATCGAAACATTCTCACGATAAATTTAAATCTATGTTCACTCACATACGTCAGCTTCAACGCGTAATCTTGCATATCAAAACGGTTATTGATCTTTGGAAAGTGGATCGTTTCAATCTCTCTCCGTAAAGTAGCCATGCGCCCTACGACATCATGCGCCGGGTACAAAGCAACATTCCTCATTAATCTTTCGTAGAAAACTGTTTCACGCGCATATTTAAAATACAGTGATGAAAATTCATAATCAGGAAAATTATCAGGTTTGCCACCAGGCATATGGTAGATGCGCATATCTTTCTTAGCTTTACTTATTTCCTCTCTAAAAGATTCATCGACTTGCTCTCTCATAGAATCTTGATAGAAAGTCAGAAAATTATATTTGGGACTCAAATATAAAATATGATCTTCGCAAACCTTATTTATAACGTCTTGATCCACATATTTCGGATTATGCAGATATTGCAGCATTTGAACGGCTTTTTGAGAAAAATTAACTTCTCTCAGTTGCTTCAAATTAAAAACCATCACACCGCATTGAATGTATTTTTTATAATCCAATGCAATGATATTGTCTGTATAGTAACGAATGCTAATACCTCGATCAATTACTCCCCTTTTTGCCCTCGTTTGCAACACATAATCTTTAGTAGCAGCAACCCAAAAATCACCAAGATCCAGATCATATAATTCACATAAATCCGTAAGAATCAAGCTATCAGAGTCAATATAAATTATTTTATCATATCCCTCGCAAAACCGATCGACAAATAAACGATAATATGTTTCGGGGGAATATGGAGGATATACGTAAAACAGATCATTATAAACTGACAATTCCTTTTTAAGGTTTATAAAACGAAGGCAACAGTTTTCATGAGGTATAACTTCTGCTGCTATTTCCTTTTTACATTGTTCCGTCAATTCCGTTTCCAGAACGAGAATATCATAATTTCGTTTAGGATCCATATTTTTCATCAAAGCCGAAATCGTAACACCCAAGTAAGGTGCATAAGTATTCGATGACGAAAACATCACAGAAATTTGATGTCTTCCAAAAGCGGGCCTAACTTTGCTTTGTTCAAACATATTCTTGGGAAGCAATAACTCTTCTTCATGTGGACCGTAAGCCTGCTTTAAAAAATAGTCAAAAGACGGTGTTCTAAGCGCATATTTCCAAAATATGCCTGACAATGGTCGATGGCGTTCCACGAAGGGTTTTGGTCCCGCGTAATGGATAATTTTAGGTTGCTTCCTAGCTTCTTCATATTCTCGATAAAGTGACAAGGGAACTCCCTTTTTCAGAAATTCGAAATTGAAGAAGTACCACACGTGATTCCAAGCCATCGGCAATGATTGGATATCATCTTGGTAAATAGAATTTAATATATCCTGATCAAAAAAAATCGGTTTTTTAATTTCACTTAATTTTTTTAAACATTTTTCCGTAAATTGAGTTTCACGCATTTTTTTCAAATCATAAATCGATATACCCGCTTGAAAATAATTTGTTGGTTCCTTCAATTTAAGGACATTTTGAAAATAAAATTGATAAGAAGTTACATTATCGGGTAATTTGCCATTCAAAGTGTAATTGTAAATAGCAGATATATTTTTTGAAGCACCGATGATGTGCCCGTGTAGATCAGTGTCATATAATTTGCCAATATCAGTGCAGAAGAGGACATCACAATCACAATAAATGACTTTATCGCATGTTACAATAATTTTGGGCAAGAAAAAGCGGAAATAAGTCTCCTCCGAAACGTATCCATAAGTATAAAACTCATTTTTTCGTATCGGTAAATCATACTTTTCTATGTCAATAATTTCTATTCCTAGATTATGGAACGGATTCAAAAATTGCAAATGTTTTTTACAAAAAGAAACGTTACCTTTTTTAAGTATAAAAACATTATATATTCGATTTCGATTTGCATTTTCCGCTAACGAAAGCAATGCTACCGATAGCAAGTGTAGATATTCATCTGACACTGCAAAAACAATATTGACGGGCGATAATTGCCTTTTATCTTTCATTTTCTTTCTTCCACTGAACAAAATTAATAATACCTTTTTTAAGTGTTGTTTTAGGAGAATAACCTAAAAGTCTTTTTGCTTTGGAAATATCCGAAATAGTCCTATTCACGTCACCGGGCTGCATGGGTTTTTGGTGAATGATTGCCTCTTGATTCAAAACCTCCTCGATTGTGGCTATCATTTGTTTCAATGAAATAGGATCCCCACCTCCCAAATTAAAAATTTCATATCCCGTTTTTTTGTATCTCATTGCTCGGCAAATTCCATCTATGATATCATCAATATATGTATAGTCACGCAGCGTAGAACCGTCTCCATACATGTCTATCGCACGTCCTGCTTGAATTAACCGGACAAACTTATTGATAGCTAAATCCTCTCTTTGGCGAGGACCGTAAACTGTGAAAAAACGTAATATTTGTATACACATGCCGTATAGATGGTGATAGGTGTAGGCCATTAACTCATCCGATAATTTTGTTGCCGCGTAAGGTGAAATGGGACGTCCTAATTTCAGTTTTTCAGAAAATTTTCGGGCACTGCAATTACCGTAAACAGAGGAAGAAGATGCCATGCACAATCGTTTCACTCCATAGCTTTTCATTGCTTCCAATATGTTTACTGTACCTAGAATATTTGTCTTCACGTAATTGACAGGGCTTTTCAAAGAAGGTCTTACTCCAGCGCGCGCTGCCAAATGCACAACAATTTCTATCTTTCTTCCCGAAAATGCCTTATCTAAATCAGCTACATTCTCAATGTCGCCTCTACATAATAAACAATTGGAGTAAGAAAGAGCTTTGCTTATATTTCTCTTTTTTATGTCTGGATCATAATTGTCATTAAAGTTGTCAAAAATAACAACTTTTTCCCCCTGCGCGAGTAACTTATCCGCTAGGGAAGACCCAATAAAACCGGCACCTCCTGTAATTAAAATCATTATAATTAGTCCCTTCTACTTGTGATGTATCAATCTAAAATGCCTAATATTACTCCTGGCGTTTGCAAAGCATACATCAAACAATGCAATCTTGCTTTTCCATAACAAAAATGGTAGACTTAATTGATCACGTTCACAATATTTCACAACACAGTTCCACCATTCCTCCATAATTTTTTGAAATCTTTGATTTGCGTGGACTCGAAATATGCAATTATTTTCAGTCATACCGTAATTATGAGGGAATCCTGATTTTATCATCATGTTGGTAAAATCTTGAATCGGCTCGATGGCATATTTCCTGGTACTTAGTATCCAGTTCTTATGGATGTAAGAATCTTTTTCCATAAAATGATACGGTAATAATAAACCGATCGTTCCCCGAGCAGAGATTAAATCAAAAATAAACGGCGAGATAATATCTACATTTGAATCAACATAAAGACTTTCATCATAATCGGGCAAGACAATGTGAGGTAACAACTTATGATATCGATTTATTCGAGTCGCATCTAGATCCTCCCGCACCAGAGGTCTGAAACTCCAACCATCTCTGTTGCCGGCATGCAACAATTCCACGTCGTCCGTAAAACAGATATAGTCCCACCCTTCTTGAATGTAGGATGGTTTTTTAATCGTGTCGTATGACCCAACTAAACATGTGTAGACGCACCTTCTAGCAGGAGGAAGTTCTTTTCGTACATCTTGTGTTTTTTCATTATAAAACGCATACGAAGCATAATATCGCCCCATCTGTAAGTAATGAATAAGAGGACACATCTGCAAAATCTGATGCCCTCCTAAGTATCGTCTCGTGTTAAATGCTGCAGACGGATTGTAATGCATTTGCCACCCTACATCAATATAATGATCAATTGCAGATAACCCGTATTTTTCATAATCAGGATAATTTTCCCGATAAAATTTTTCATCGAATAGTCCTTGCTCAATCATTTCCTTTTTGAAATGATTCATTGTCAACATAGTCAACATTCTATAGTTAGCACGGAGCAAATCATAAGTACCATCCCAATAAACTGAATGGTAATAAATATCATTCAGAATTTCTTGAATGTATTCTGCGCAATTCTTGTCAATCATGGTGTTCTTCTAGTAGATTTTCCTCCATCATCGTTTCTTGAAAAAACGGAAGTCTAAAATATGGCGAGAGTGTAGTCCGTTTGCCACTCGTCTCCAATCCGCCGCGTCAAACTGCGACCATTCCGTGAGAATAACCAATACGTCGGCTCCAAGTGCTGCGCTGTACATATCGGACGCATATCGGACTGTATCACCCAGAATCCGACGTGCCGTCGTCATCGCCTGCGGGTCGTAGACGCACACGTCCTCGTGATGACTCGCCAGTCGCTGCACAATCTCCACAGCGGGACTCTCCCGACAGTCGTCCGTCCCTTCCTTGAACGCCAGCCCCCAGACGGCTATCTTTGGGAAGGGGATGTCTTCCACTTCCTTCAGGACGCGCTGCGCCATATCCTCACGGCGTTTCTTGTTTCCCTTGATGGCGGCACGTATGAGCGAGAGTTCCACCCCCAACTTGCGAGCCATGTGCTCGATGGCCTTCGTGTCCTTCGGAAAGCAAGAGCCGCCGTAGCCCGGACCGGGTTTGAGGAACGCCGGACCGATGCGCGAGTCCAGCCCCATGCCTTGCGCGACCTCGTGGATGTTGGCACCAGCTGCTTCGCAGAAGTCTGCCATCTCATTGATATAGTGGATTTTCACCGCGAGGAAGGCATTGGAGGCGTATTTGATGACTTCGGAAGAACGGCGCGCCACGAAGAGAAATCTCGGTACGTTGGGCAGGTTGGCGTAGAGTTCCCGGATGAGTTCTCGCGCTCTTACTGATTCGGTGCCCACGACGATGCGCACGGGGTGAAAGAAGTCATGCACAGAATAGCCTTCTCTCAGAAATTCCGGCAACGAGATAACTTCCACATGTGCTCTCGAATTGCTCTTGCGGATGAGTTTTTCGACTTCATCCCCCGTCCCCACCGGCACCGTGGACTTGATCGCCACAACGGCATCCGCCGGCAAGAAAGGCGCCATTTCCCTCACCGCTCCGAACAGGTAGGAAAGATTTACTTCGCCCGTGGCAGAATCCCCGGGTGTCCCCACGGCCACCATCACGATTTGCGCCCCGCTCACGCCTTCTCTCATGTCATCTGTGAAAGTCAACCGCCCGGACTTCATTGCAGTCTTCAAAAACTCCTCTAGCCCCTCTTCGAAGAACGTCGTCTGCCCAGCACGCAGCTTCTCCACTTTCTCGTGGTCGCAATCGATGCAGATAACATCGTGCCCGAGCCTCGCCAGCCCTGCTCCTGTAGGCAACCCCACATATCCCGTCCCAATAACAGCTATTTTCATGATTTAATAATTGAAAAGATTTGAGGTACTGATGCTTTCCTATAGGTTTTGCTGTGCCGAGACTCAACCAACTCTTTCCCACTCTCGAAGGCTTGATGGCTCCAGAGGTAGTCCCAGAGACCGAAGCGACCGATAGGGGTGATGTTGAGGGAGCGCAACCAGGTGAGGATGCGCTTGCGGGCGGTGTAGATAGACGGCGTGAAGGTCACGTTAGCATAGGGTTCAAAACGGATATCGCGTATGACGACATCGGCATCTGAAAAGCCGCAGATGCCCTTCAATTTATCCACGGTACGCTCAAGTACCTCTGCGGCCGGAGGTATGGCTGCATCATTGGCATAGAACACTTCTGCCTGCAGGGAGGAACAGCCCTCCGGCACGTTATCCGGTGATTTCAGATTCGGCGAATAGACACGCGCCGGGAGAACATCCTCGTCGTAGATGTAAAACCACAGATGCTTTGCCACGTCCGGACGGTTGAATCCGAGCGAAATTTGGTAACCGCAGGTCCAGGTCAGCTGAGCAGCCGCCTCCTGCACCTCATCCGAGCAATTCGGGATGAGCCGCACCATCTCCGGCAGGGGAATGGAAGAAAAGAGGCGCTTGTACAAAACGCGCGAGCCATCTTCTAAGCAAACAGTTTGACTCCGTGGGTCAATGGCAACCACCTTCTTGCGGAAGCGGATATCCAGCCCCTCTCGGCAGCGATCCAGAATGCTCCGGAAACCGCCCTTCTTCGGGTACTTCATGAAAGAGGTGTAGTAGAAATTTTCCTCCTGCTCGGCAAAGGCTCCACGCAGTACTTCGCCCAGTGGGGAAACGTGCAGACGATTCCCCACCCAGCGCGTCTCCAGCTCACTCGCCTCGTGCCCCCAGTATTTGCGCGTATAGGCAAAGGGAAAATGCTCGGCAAAGTAGTTGCCATACTGCACGCGCAGCCATTCATCGTAGCGGGAAATGTCAACAGGTTCCTTGCGCGGGCGGTTCACAAAATCCTCGATGATGCGTACTTTCTCCTCCATGGGGAGAGGCGCCAGATTGTTCTGTGCCGGGTGCTTCAGCCAGTACCCGTGCCAGTAGTTGTAAGAAACCGGCGGGTGCGCATAGAGAGGGGAAGACTCTTCGAAGAGAGCCGCCATCTTCTCATCCGGCGTGAAGGAGAAGTGGACAAAACGGTCGAAACGGAAGCCATCTATCACGAAATAGCCGCACAGACCGCCCCAGTCATCATCCTTTTCCAAAATGACGCTCTGTTGCCCCTTCTGCTGCAGATGCCAGGCCGCCGAGATACCGGCTATACCTGCACCCAGCACGAGGTTACCGGGCGAAGTGGTCTCCATGTTCGTTGATTTGCTTCACGCAGAAGTCGTACATATCTTCCGTAGTAAGAGCCGCTTTATACCAGTCCACCGTCTTGTGCACCGCCTCCTGCAGCCCCCACCTGGCTTCCCATTGCAGCATCGTGTATGCCTTGGTCACATCCAGATTCAGCAGCGTATTCTCATGCACAGCGTTCGGGTCACTGGCATCCACCACACTCCCCTTGCCGTAGTACTCCACGAGAGTCTGCACCACCTCCATCACCGTCTTGTTCGCCTTGAGCTGCGGACCAAAGTTGAAGCAGGTCGCATACCTCACCGGGTCTTCCATGAGACGCTGCCCCACGCGCAGGTAGCCGGAGAGAGGCTCCAGCACATGCTCCCACGGGCGCGTGGCCTTCGGGTTGCGCACCTGAATCGGCTTGCCCTCCTCAATGCTGCGGATGCAGTCCGGGATGATGCGGTTATCCGACCAATCGCCGCCGCCAATGACATTACCCGCACGCACGGACGCCACGGCTTTGCCATGTTCCGTATAGCGCATCGGGTTGAAGTAAGATTGCCGGTAGGCGTGAATCATCAGCTCTGCGCATCCCTTGGAGGCAGAGTAGGGGTCTTCGCCACCCATGCGATCCGTCTCCTTGTAGCCCCAGATCTGCTCGCGGTTTTCGTAGCACTTGTCCGAGGTGATCATGAC
>CANQGG010000012.1 GCA_947601655.1 uncultured Akkermansia sp. | reverse complement strand
TCTATAACATTGACTACCTATTCTTAAAAACACGCCAAATCTTTTTCTTACGCCTCCAGCGAAATTGACCGAGACCCGGGAATAATGTGCGACACTCACAGCTTCAGCAAATCGTGCGCCGCAAATCAATTGCAGCTCATCCTCAACTGGCAGCTCCGGCGCAATCGCGCAAAGCACGGGCGCATGCACGGATAAGCGAGGGTCCGCGATAGACAAAGCCCGTGTAGAGCTGCACAAGGCTCGCGCCAAGCTTTATTTTCTGCACGGCGTCCTCCGGGGAGAAAATGCCGCCCACGCCGATGATGGGAATGCTGCCGTGCAACTCCCCGGCAAAGGCCTCAAGGGTTTCGTTGGAGCGGTTGTAGAGCGGCGCGCCGGAGAGACCGCCCTTCTGAGCAGCATAGGGGTGTTCCTCTACTCCCTGTCGGGAGGTAGTCGTATTGGTGCAGATGAGACCATCCAGCTGGCAATCCTGGAAGACGTGGGCGAGTTCGCGAATCTGCTGCTCGCTCATATCCGGCGATACCTTCATGACGATGGGCACATACTTACCTGTTTCCTGCGAGAGATTGGCCTGTTCGCTCTTGAGGGAGGCTAACAGATCCGCCGCTCTCTCCGCCTTTGCCAGCTCACAGAGATTCGGCACATTAGGACAGGAAAAATTGATCGCCACGTAGTCCGCCACCATCCAGACAGCACGCAAGCAAGCCAGGTAGTCGATGCGCGCTTCATCATTCGGCGTCACCTTATTCTTGCTGATGTTCACACCGAGCACGCCACGAAAATGACGACGGGATGCCAAATTTTCCACACCGCGGTCAACGCCGGGGTTGTTAATGCCCATGTGGTTGATGATAGCGCGCTGGGGAACGCAGCGGAAGAGGCGCGGTCGCGGGTTGCCGGGCTGAGGACGCGGCGTGAGAGTGCCGACCTCCACAAAACCGAAGCCGAGTGCGCCGAAGGCGTCCACCGCATTGCCCTGCTTATCCATCCCGGCAGCAAGCCCCACACGGTTCGGAAAACGCAACCCCATCACCTCCACAGGGTCCTCTACCGGTTTGCCACAGAGCAGCCGCAGAAAGCCGGTCCTCTCTCCCATGCGCAACATGGCAAGGGTGGGCTCATGCACTGTCTCAGGCGAAAAACAAAAAAGGACTTGTTTTGCTAAATTATAGAGGATGGGATTCACTTTGGCTCCTTACTTTCGGCAACTCTACCATAGTGCCGTTGAGATTGCAACAGATTATTTCTCCGCCGGAACTGATGATGGGAGAGAGGGAAAACCGGCGCCGACGCAGAATGTAACGAGGGTTCCAATGGTCACGCGCCAGGGGAAAGCAATGGGCGGAATCACGCCGCGGCGACCGAGGAACTCCAGCGTGATCACCACGGCAAAACCGGCGAGCATGGCGAGGATGTTGCCGGAGTCTCGTCCGCGACGGCGAGTGAGCATGCCGAGCAGAAAGATGCCAAGCAGGGAGCCGTAGGTGTAACCGAAAATGCCGAGGGCGATCGGGAGAATGCGTATGGTAGGATCCATGACGCTGTACCAGGCCGTAGCAGAACCGACCAGAATGAGCAAAAGAGCAAATCCCACGGTAAACCAGCGAGCGGCGCAGAGAGTCTGCGCCTCTGAGGCATCCGGCCTCCATACGCCGCGGTACCAGTCGCGCGTGGCAGTGGTGGCAAGAGCATTCAGAGCGGTGGAGAGGGAGCCCATCGCCGTGGCAAGAAGAGCGGCGACAAGCAACCCACGCAAACCGGCAGGCAGGTAATGAATGATGAAGGAGGGGAAAATCTCAATAGCCCGCTCCGGCGGGGCGATCCCCCGCGTCTGATAAAACACAAACACCAGCATCCCACACGCTAGGAAAACCATCACGATGGGCATATCCAGAATACCGGAGATGATGACAGCGCGGGAACCGGTGCTGCAATTGCGGGCAGCCAGCATGCGCTGCACCATGTCCTGATCCGTGCCCATGGTTGCCATGGTGATAAAGGTGGCGCCGAGGACGGCAGACCAGATCGTGTATTCGCTGGTGAGGACGGAACGAATATCCGCCGCAAGTCCATCGCCGGTGATGCCGAGGTCGAAAATGCGCCAGGGGAAGAGAGGCTCGTGGTGGCAGGGATTTTGCGAAGTATCGGAGATGGTGGAGACGATGGTGCTCCACGCCTCTCCGACGGACCCGTCCCCCATGATGCTGATGAAGAGGAACACAATTGTTGAGATGACGGAGACGGCGAGGATGCACGCCTGAAGCACATCAGTCCATACTACGGCTTTGAGTCCGCCGAGGGTGGTGTAAATAGTCGTGAAAACGGTGATGAGCGTGAGTGCAACGAGGTAGATGAGCACCGTTTCCTGTTCGCTTGCCGCCTCACTCCCGGTGAGGAAGCAATAGGCGATAACCAACAAAATGCCCGCAAAGAACAATCGTGTACCACTGGCCAGCACGCGGGAAAGCAGGAACACCACGCTGGCAAAACGCCGTGTCAGCACGCCAAATCGCTTTTCCAGGTACTCGTAGATGGAAACAACGCGGTAGTGGTAGAAAGGACGCAGGAAAAACTTACCCACGATAATGCGCCCGAGCAGAGTTCCGATACCGAGCTGAACGTAGGTGAAATTACGCAGCACGAACCCCTCCCCCGGCGTGCCGAGGAACGAGGCGGCGCTGATTTCTGCCGCGATGATGGAGGCGAGAATCGCCCACCAGGGAAGGCTTCTGTTGCCCAGGGCGTAACTCTCCAGACTGTCCTGGCGACGTCCTGCATACAATCCGATGCTGAAAATAGCGCAGAAGTATGCCAGAATAACGAGCAGATCCATCGACATGGAGAATCAGCAGGAATGGGGAGAGAGAGAAAAAGACGAGATCCACCGCAAATCAGGCCTGGCGGTACTCCAGCGCAGCCGCCACAAGTCCCTGGAAGAGCGGGTGCGGAGTAGTGGGACGGCTCTGGAACTCGGGGTGGTATTGGCACGCGATGAAGAACGGGTGTCCCGGCAACTCAACGACTTCCACGAGACCGTGTTCATCGTTCACGGCGGAGATGACGAGGCCTGCCTTTTCACAAGCTTCCCGGTACTCTGCGTTGAATTCATAGCGATGACGATGACGCTCGGAAACGGTTTCCCTCCCCTCATACAGCTTGCTGCAGAGCGTACCGGGCAGAATGTGCGCCGGGTAGGCGCCGAGGCGCATGGTGGCGCCCATGTTCTCGATGTGTTTCTGCTCTTCCTGAAGACAAATGACGGGGTTTGATGTCTCTTTGGCAAATTCGGTGGAATTAGCATCGGCGAGTCCCAGTACGTGGCGGGCGAATTCAATCACCGCCACCTGCATGCCGAGGCATATGCCCAGGAAAGGTATGCCTTTCTCCCGCGCGTACTGCACCGCCATGATTTTGCCCTCTATGCCGCGCCCGCCAAAGCCGCCCGGCACCAATATACCATCCACCTCTCCGATCATCTCCGGACACGTGCTGTGCTCCAACGCTTCGGCATCCACGCGAATAATTTCCACCCGGCAATCATTCGCCGCCCCGGCATGTGTGAAGCTCTCGTAAATGGACTTGTAGGCATCCTGCAGAGAAATGTACTTACCCACCACCGCAATGCGCACGCTGTGCGAAGGATGGATGACACGCCCGACAAATTTCTGCCAGTCATCCATCTTCGGTTTCGGGGTTGTAATACCCAGAACTTCAGTCACGATGCGATCCACACGGTCGCGCCCCAGGTCGATCGGGCACTCGTAGATCGAATGCCGCACGTCCGCAAACGCCACCACGTGATCCGGCGCTACGTTACAGAACATGCCGATCTTTTTCTTCTCCTCATCCGTGAGATTATCCATCTCTGTGCGGCACACGATGATGTCCGGCATGATGCCGATCTCACGCAGCTTGGCAACGCTCTGCTGCGTCGGCTTAGTCTTGGTCTCTCCCGCCGCTTTGATGTACGGCAACAGAGTGACATGGATGAAGCAGCAGTTCTGACGCCCTACCTCTAACGCAAACTGCCGCAATGCCTCCAGGAAAAGGTAACCCTCGATATCCCCCACCGTCCCGCCGATCTCTGTGATAATCACGTCGCACTCCTTGTTTGCCTCTGCAAGATCATATAGTCTCTGCTTGATCTCATCCGTCACGTGCGGGATGTACTGCACCGTCTTGCCGAGGTAATCCCCCCGCCTCTCTTTCTCCAGCACATGCTCAAACACCTTGCCGCTCGTCAGGTTGTTCAGCCGTGAAAGCTGACAGTGCACAAATCGCTCGTAATGTCCCAAATCCAGATCCGTCTCCGCCCCGTCATTCAGCACGTAAACCTCCCCATGCTGGTACGGGTTCATTGTCCCTGGGTCGATGTTCAAATACGGATCGAACTTCTGCATCGTTACATCCAACCCGCAATGCTCCAGCAATGTACCGATTGACGCCGCCGCCAGGCCCTTGCCCAACGAAGAGACCACACCGCCTGTCACAAAAATGTATTTCATAGGTCGAACCGCATCCTACCACGCCTCGTCCCCACTGTCCAGCTTTCTCTCCCCTCTCCTTTGCTGAATTACGCGCTCTCAGAACAATTGATTCTTCTTTTATTTGTTGATAAACAAAGATTCCTAAAAAAGTCTTGACACAGAAAAGAAGGATATGTTACTTTGTAAATATACTTTACAAAGTGAGTGAGATAGTACAGAAGATTATGCGCTCCTTGCAGGAGCAGGGATGCGGAAGCTGTGCTCAGCTGGCAAAGGCTGTGGGGGTAAGTCGTGTGACCGCGCATGAGGTGTTGAAAAAACTGAGAAAAGAGGGCGAAGTACGAGTTGTAAGAAGGGAGAGTCGTGGGGGAAGACCCGGACAGGTGTACGAATGCAGTGGGGGGATGGGGCGGAGATTGGGGATCATTCTTGAGCGACGTGCAGCAGTGATTCACGTGCGCGTGGAACAGGTGGAACCGAGCGGGAATGGAAAACTGCTTGGGACGGGAAACTATGCGGCGCTGGAAGCGCAGAGTCTGGAGGGATGCGTAGCAGAGGCGGTGAAGGAGGGAGATAAGGTAAGGAGCATAGGACTGATCAGCAACAGGACAGGAATAGGAGAAGAGTGGGAGGAGTACAGTGCGCACCTGTCGGCGACCTTTCACTGTGCCTCGGCATTTGTGGGGGCAGCCGAAGCGTTGACCCAAGAGGGGGAAAGGGTAGCGGGCGTGTATCTGGGAGGAGAGAAAAGCGTGCCGGAGGGAGGAATATGGCACGGAGGGAAATGGCGCAGGATGGGACGACTGGACTGGCTTCCGGCGCCGGTGAGCTGGCAGCAATTAGACTACAGCGACCACACTCTGGTGGAAGAAATGGTAGCTCGACTGGTGCAAGCGATCAGCTGCGTTGCAGCGCCGCTGATCGTAGAGCTTCATGCGGACTTCTGGAACAGCAAGCTCACGCAGCGCATCCGCTTCAATGTGCAATCTAAACTTCAGGGAGAAAGCCCTCAGCTGCGTTTCAATGTTGTGGGTGCGATAACGGTGGAGAAGGCGCAGCGGAGGGCGGCGTGGCGGGTCGGAGACTTGGCAGCTGGTCGTCCCAGAGGTAAGAACAACGGGAATCAACCTGTTCATCGTTCACGTAAAGATTGATGCGCCAGCTGAGCACATCTCCCCTTCTTGCACGGTCTGAACCATTGAATACGAATCTTGTTCGCCGAATCCCGCGAAACATGCGCGGCGTGGTATAATGGATGGAGCGGGAGAGGACGCGAGAAGCCGTAGCGGCCTGGGTATAGAGCATCTCAATACGGGTTGGGGCGTCGGGACAGCCATCGTACCACTCCACAAAATAATAATCGCCGAGGCGGTTCTTACGTTCCCTGCCCGAATTGGCGCCATGAAGAAGGTATTGAGAATGAGCTCGCATGGGACTATGCTCCCAGGCCATATTCGGCAGAGCCACATCCTTGAGAGGCAGATCAGTGATGTAGCGCAAGGAGGAATGGCGCACGCAGCTAACGGCGAGCATGCAGCTGATGGCGACTGCCGGGAAAAGACACAACTTTTTAATCAGTTTCATCAGGACTTTTTCTCGTCAGAATGATCGTTCTTCAGAAAGCTCCAGTCAGCAAGACTAGGCAAAGGCAGGGGAAGTTCCACAGTGCCCATGCGCGCGCGCAGCAGGAACCACAACTTACGGAAATTTCCCACCGCATACCGACGCTCAAACACTCTGTACTCATCCGCCTGCATCTTCTCCAGAATCGTGTGGTAAATGAGGCTCATGGCCTGGGCGGGGATGAGGGCGTTGCGATCCTCCACACTGAGCGCCTGGTATCTCTCCTCCGCTTCGCCAAAGAATTTTTCAGCGATGGCAGCTTCATATGCCAACAACTGGCGCATGCGATAATTGTAACGTTGCTCCTTCAAATCCTCGAGACTCACGCCGAAGAACTGCATATCCTTCGCAGGAAGGTAGACGCGCCCGTACTTTCGGCAATCCTCTGCCACATCACGCAGGATGTTCACGAGTTGCAAGGCGTAGCCCAGAGCAACGGCATAGCTTTTGGCGGCATTACTCGCTCCCATCACCTCTGCCGCTGTGATACCGACGCATGACGCTACCTTGTACGCGTAGGCCAGCATATCCTCACGCGTCTCCGGCTGCTTCTGATCAATATCCCCACGGCATCCCTCAATGAGCTGAAGCATGGGCGCGGGATCCGGCTCCACCTCCCGTAACATTGTCTGTACTTCCTCCTCAATGCCTGGAGTCGGCTGAGCAGCATGGGTGATGACAGCAACCCAGCGATCGAGAGCAGCATGTCGCTCAGCGGAACCCGAAAGCACAGGCTCATCCACGATATCATCAATAATACGGCAGAATGCATAAAACTGCGCCATGTGGCGGCGGCGCTCCTCCGGCAAGTTCACCAGGGTGAAGGCCAGGTTGGACTTCGCATTGCGCGTGATGGCATCTGCTTCTGCACTTTCATTCATACTGTCAATCAATACTTCCCCAGTGAGAGGTAAAGGGCCAGAGCGTAAAGCACGCCGGACCCAGGATGTTAAATTGCCGCACAGGTCCCCAGTAGCGGGAATCAAGGGAATTGGTGGTGTTGTCACCGAGGGCGAGGTACTCCCCGAGGAAAAACTGTGACGGTCTGGCGAGATGGACTCGGCTGCCAGTCGTCAAGTACGCCCCGGGAACCCGCAAAGGAGAAAGCGCATGATAGCCCTCCGACTTGTAGGGCGCACGTGCCGCCGCCACTCGTGCAATGCCGGACTCCGTGATCGGTCGTCCATTGACGAGGAGCTGCGGGGAACGGATGCTCACAAAATCCCCTGGCAGAGCGCAAAGGCGCTTGATGTAGTGAGTCGCGGCAGCCTGGTCGCGCAGCTGAGAACTGGAAGTATTGATGCCTCGCGTATCAAATACAAATGCCTCGCCGCGCTTCGGCAAACGAAATTGGTAGCTGATACGATCTGCCAGCACCATGTCTCCCGCATCGATGCGCGCGCGCATGATGGTTTCCCCGGCAGCAAAGGGGATGGTGAAATGAGATCCGGTCGGATCCTGGGCGATTTTCCCGCGATCGCGCAAATACTGCAACACCGTGCCAGTGGAGGCAGGAACCTCGACCTGACTACCATCGTCGAACTCCAGAATCGTGCGGGTGAAAAGCAAGGCGTAGCGTTCATCCCGCCAACGAACAAGGCTCTTGTTCCGATCGGCCTTCACATCCACATACGAACTTCCAAGAGTGACCTTATCCCATACTCGCCGGGGGAGTGAGGGAATTTCATCTACTGCGTGAACGACAATCCCGTTGAGACTTGGCCACATGGAATTGGTAGGAATGCGAAAGGGCTGCACGTAGTAGGCTCGAAGTCCAAGTAGAACTACAAGAACAACTACGATCGATTCAATGGACTCAACCCAGCCGGGAGAGCGCAGGAAGGAGGTCTTCAAATACCTTTCCCGAAGTTCGGCAGTAAGGCGTTGCACCTCACTGCGACGCCAGAGGAGAAGAGCTCGGCGCAAGCGACGGATGTCGAGCTGCATAATCTGCTGTCGCTCCAATGGAATTTCCGGCTTGAAGTGGTGCAGGGTGTGGGAGAGCTGGGCGGCCAGCTCATTGCCGACACGACGCCAACGAGGCAAAAACCACGTAAAAAAGGAGTCCACTGTCCCGTTGAACAGAGTAAGAAGGAAAAGCAGGATACCTGTCATGATTTTTCGCATGGCGTCAGGCTCTATTCTACACGTTCCGGCATTGATGGCAAAGAAAAACTCAGGAATACATGGAAAGCGCGGTTTCCAGTTCAGGGGAAAGCTCCACGCTGAATTCCTTTCCCAGTTCGAGACGGACGGTATTGCCCAGCGAATTGCGGATGGTGATTTGCACCGGCACCGACCCCGGATACTGCATAAGCACCTCGCGGATTTTCGCCAGATCCCCCGCGTCGTGGCGAGTAGTCAGAAGACTGAGTTCGAAATGTTGCGTCTTGCGAGTGTCTCTTGCACGTCTTGAAGAGGAGATAAGCTCGATTGAATTGACTGAAACCCGCTTGCCGCCACTGCGTTCATCGTCCGTAATTTTCGCGCGGAAACGCACGAAATTTCCCTCCTGCAACAATCCTTCCACAGCATTGGCTTTGGAATACGCGTCTCCCCATACGAGGCACTCTGTAATGCCGGTAAAATCTTCTACCGTGATGACGGCAAAACGCTGCCCAGAATTTTTTGATGTACGGATCACCACGTTGCGAATCATGCCGGCCATATCTTTCACGGTGCGCAATTCTTCACGAGAAAGCTCCGAGAGGGAACCGATGGAAACGATGCCCGGTTTGTCAATGATGCCACGCATGGAATCAAGTGGATTACCCGTAAAATAGAAGCCGGTAAGGTTCTTCTCGTCCTCAAGGCGACGTTCCTTGGGCCACTCCCGCATCGTGTCCTGAGCCTTGTTTTTCACGGGAGCTGTGTCGAGCACATTAAAGAGCGCCATCTGCCCGGCTTCATTGTCGCGATGCATGACAGCAGCTCCTCCCATACAGCGTTCAATGTCCTCGAAGATCTGGGCTCGGGCACAATGCATCCAGTCGAACGCTCCGCACTGCACCAACACCTCAATCTGGTTGCGGCGAAGACTCTGGCTGGGAATCCGGTAGCAAAGGTCTTCCAAACTTTTGTAAGGACCGTTCTTTTCCCTCTCCTCTACAATACCGCGCACTGTTTCAGCGCTCATACTCTTGACTGCAGCAAGACCAAAACGTACGGCGAGACGCCCATTAGACAAAGTTTCAGGCTGGAACTTCACGCCCGAGTGATTGACACAGGGACCTAACACCTCAATACCCATGCGGTTTGCTTCCTGAATAAACACCCCGATTTTCTCGTTGACCGCTTCATTGGACATCAACCCACAGAGAAATTCCACCGGGTAGTGTGCCTTAAGATAGGCCGTCCAGTACGAGATGTGTCCATAACAGGCTGAATGCGACTTGTTGAAGCCATAACCGGCAAATTTCTGAATCTTGTCGAAAATAGCATTGGCTGTAGCAGCATCTATGCCGTTGGTTTCAAAGCATCCCTGCACAAAACGCGCCCTTTGTTCGTCCATTTCCTTCTGATCTTTGTGGCCCATGGCACGACGCAACAGATCTGCACCTCCGAGACTATAACCGGCCAGCAGTTTTGCTGCCGCCTGCACTTGCTCCTGATAAATCATCACGCCGTAGGTAGGGGCAGAAACTTCCTCAAGCAATGGGTGTTCATATTCTGCTTTTTTCTCACCCTTTTTCACGGCAATCATGTCGTCGATGAACTGCATGGCCCCTGGACGATACAGGGCAAGCAAAGCTATGATGTCGTCAATCTTTTCAATCCCGTATCGGCGACAGGTATCCACCATCCCGGCACTTTCCAGCTGAAACACCCCCATTGTTTCTCCTCGGTTCAGCAGAGCTAGTGTCTCTGCATCCTCAATATCCACGGCGTCGTATCGAAAATCAGGTACACGCCAGCGAACGTAGCGCTCCGCATCCTTCATTACCGTGAGCGTCTTGAGGCCTAGAAAGTCCATCTTCAGCAATCCGGCGTTGTAGATAGCATCCATGTCGCACTGCGCCACCACCTCCCCCTGGGGATTGCTGAGATTGTCACGAGTGAGCGCCACATACTCATCCAGATTGCGGTCGCCAATCACTACACCCGCCGCGTGCATCCCGACGTTACGGATGGTGCCCTCCAGCTTGAGAGCATACTTCCACATCTCTCCATAGTCTTCCTTATCTTCAATCATCTTGCGCAGCTCCTCATTGTTCTTGTAGCTGCTCTCCAGGGTTACCTTCGGTCCGTTTTCGATCTGCTTCGCCACACGATCACTTTCGCTGTAACTCATATCCAACACGCGCGCCACATCACGCACCACTGACTTGGCACCCATGGTACCGTAAGTAATAATGTGGGTTACAGCACGTTCACCATATTTTTCGCGTACATAATCAATGACTTCAGGACGTCGTGTCTGGCAAAAATCGATATCAATATCCGGCGGACTAACACGCTCCGGGTTGAGGAATCGCTCAAAGAGTAATCCGAACTTGATGGGATCTATGTTAGTGATGCGCATGCAGTACGCCACTAACGACCCGGCGGCCGAACCTCGCCCGGGCCCGACGGGGATGTCATGATCCTTCGCCCAGTTAATGAAATCGGCAGTGATGAGGAAATAACTGGCAAAGCGCAACTGATTGATAATACTCAACTCACGATCCAAACGCTCGCGTAACTCCTGATCCGTATCGGCGCGTTCCTGCCCGTATCGGCGAGCGAGACCTTCATAACAAATGCGGCGCAGATATTCTTCCCGCGGCGATCCATCCGGCGTAGCAAATTCCGGATAACGGTCGGTGGAGGTGGAATCCAGCTTGATGGAAACATTGCAGCGTTCAGCGATACGTACAGTATTTTCATACGCTTCCGGCAGATCCGGGAAGAGTTCGCGCATTTCTTCATCGCTCTTGAGATAAGAACTCGCGGGGTAATGCACGCGCTTGGTGTCCTCCCGCTTGTTGCCAGTTCCCACGCAGATGAGAATATCGTGTGCATCGTGATCCTCCGCCTTCAAGAAGTGAGCATCATTGGTCACCACGATCCCCACATCGTACTTGCGAGCTATGCGCACAAGTTCCGGTGTGCAGCGACGTTCCTCCTCCAATCCATGGTCCTGCAATTCTACAAAAAGGTTGTCCCTACCGTAGATATCCAGCAGCTCACCGAGGGTTTCCTCCGCTTTCTCCGTCTGCCCCTGGAGTATCCACTCCTGCAATGGTCCTGATATGCACCCGGTGAGGCAGATCAGTCCCTCACTGAACTCCCGGAGCGTTTTTATATCCACCCGCGGTCTGTAATAAAAGCCTTCCAGATGTGCGCGAGAAACGAGCTTGATGAGATTCGCCCAACCGCGGTTGTTTTCGCACAGCAACACGAGATGTGTATATTTGTTGCGTCCAGGCACCTGTTTTTTTACCTCCAGCGGTGTGGGAGAAAGGTAGATTTCGCAACCCAATATCGGCTTAAAGAGCGGCTTAATCGCTTCCGGATGCTCTTTGTTCCACTTAATACGTTCCTTGTTACTCTTCTTTGCATTCACGAGGAATTCAATAGCTCCGTACACATTTCCGTGGTCCGTTATAGCCACGCTGTGCATTCCCAACTCCTCGCAGCGCGCAATGAGCTGATCCGTTCGGATCATCCCATCCAGCAAGGAATACTCTGTATGTACATGCAGGTGCGCGAACGCCATGGGCGCATTCTACAGTATCCGAACAGATTTGGCAAGACGCTACTCCGTCCAATCAAAGCAATTTACACTAACAAAATTTCAATTTACCTCTGATCTTCCCCATGTTTGCACCTTAACATTTTTGGCATATATCTCAACCGCTGAAACTCCGTGGAACGGTGAACATTTGCTTTCGATGCGCGAATGTAGAATATTGCATGCCCCAAATCATTATGCTATAGTCGTGCCTGCCATGGCGGTCGATGTGAGCATTGAAGGGACAGAAAACATACCGGAATCTCCTCATTTGGTTCTGGTTAACAGGCTGCATCTTCCAACTCTGCGCGTACTAGAATCCGCTCTTGGCGGTGAAGAAAAAGTAGCATGGCTCATTGAAGATTCCTTGCGTCCATCTCGTGAAATTACAAATTACGTTTCCCACAGACGCGGAGGAGGAATCCTCTTTTCCCTGACTCGACAGAAAAGAGAAACCCTGCGTGCCCAAATCAAAGCAAAATTGACTTCCGGGTGTCACGTGGTGCTACTACTGGGACGCCCCGAGCAACCGCCGGCCTGTGTATCTGACGTACCGTCGGCATTGCTCAGTTACCTGCTTGAGGATGTGCAGGGCGAGATAATTCCGGTATACGAAGGGCTGTACTCCCTGCACAATGGAAGCTGGGAGCCCTCCGACACCGAATCTGCCTTTACACGCGCTGTTTTGCGCATTATGCCACCCATTCGTCCAGGAGTCGCCACGGCGCGCTCCATCGCGACCGCGTGGGCAATCGCCTCCGCAGAGCAAACAGCTTCCGTAGCTAAGCAAAACACATCTGATAGTCTCTCCGGGATGCTTCTGCGCAGTCTGCTTGCACACCCCAGGGCTGTCATCATTGATGGGGTAAACGAGCAGCGGATGAGCTACAGACACCTGCTTTCCCTGGCAGTGCCGCTGGCGCGGCGTCTGCGGCGACATATCAATACACGTCGTCTCGGCATCATCCTGCCCCCTGGTCGCCTTTCCATCATCGCCAACACAGCGTGTATTCTCGCGGGCATCACTCCGGTGAATATTGACTTCACTTACCCCCCCTCTGTCTTTCGCCGGATGGTTGAGCAAGCCCATGTGTCGCGCTTTCTCTCCGGTCATAATTTTGCAGAAAACCTTGAGGATTTTGCCTGGCCTCCAAAACGCGATATCCTCTACGTCGATGAGCTTTTATCGGCAAATGGCGGTTTTCTACGAACAATGCAGGATTTTTTCATTGCGCTCCTCGGAAAGACGAATATAGAGAATTGGATTCACACGCCCGAACTAAGCTCCGGACAGGAAGCTGTTGTGCTGTACAACAGCTACAGCGATGGGACAGGATTACACGGCGTGAGCATGAGCCACTGTGCCATCCTCACTGGATACCGTCTGACGCAATGTCGCATCGGCAATGGGGAGAAAGAGCGTATCCTCAGTTGTCTTCCTTTCCACCACCGAGCAGGCTTCCTGCTCGGTCTCCTGTACCCTCTCCTTGAGGGAGAAGATATCATCACATACCCGGATCCAAAGGCTTCCAAACGACTCTGCGAACTCATTCTACGCTATAAGCCGACTCGCGCCACCGTCGCGCCAGAACAAGTCCCGCCCCTTCTCGCCGCCTGCAAGGAGGAGGAATTTTCTTCGCTCCGGCTGCTGGTGGCGGGCCAGGTCTCGGCAAATGATGCTCGGCAGGCGTATGCCGTCAATAAGATTCACCTCTGCGAGTGCTACCTTCCACGGCAGGTGGCAATGCCTGTTGCGTGTTCCCTGCCACCGCAAACAGAAATGCCGGAAATGCCGAAAAGTTTGCGAATTCACCGTGGATCTCCTGGTGCTGCGGGGCAGCCGCTCTCCGGGCTTGCCGTACGCATCGGTTCTCTGGATTCCGATATCCCTCTCCAGAAGGATGAAATACCGGGTCTCATTTATGTGAAAGGCCCAGCCTGCTGCACTTGTTCTGCTAGTGAGGCGATCCCTCCGGATACCCATGCGTCACGCTGGATATGCACGGGCGATATCGGCTTTCTCCGTGAAGATGGACAGCTCGTTGTTATGGGGCCTCACGAGGACTTCTCCATGGTGGGGGGGGAGCTCATTTCTCACCGTGAAACAGAGCGGCTACTTGCTTCCCTGTTGAATATCCCTTCAAAAATTGGAGAGGCTCCGAAGTTTGTCGTCGTAGCGCTAGAAAGCCAGGACAATCGTCATGAGGATACGCTGGTCTTGCTCTCCACGTTGCACAAAACAGTGGGACCGCACGATGTGATTACACTTCGCTACACGTTCATCAACGCCCGCTATTCTAAAAATATGGCGCCTCACCACATTATTCCATTGCGAGCAATTCCCACTCTGCCGGGTGGAGCAGTCAACTATCCGCTGTGCCGCATCCTTGCGGCACGATCACTCGGCGTGAAGCCACCGCTGCAGAGATGATCTGCTCTGCTCCTCAACACTGAACGTCGGAAACGAGTGACTCGTGCATAAGCTGCGCTACCTTGCGTCCACTCAGCAGCATTCCGCCGAAGATGGGGCCCATGCGAAAGCTGCCGCTCACGCCGTTCGCCGCCATGCCAGAGACAAAAAGACCGGGATAAATCTCCTTTGTGTTTTCAATAGTAGTACGCTCGCCCTCGGCAGCATCCATACTCATTTCGCCGATTACTCCACCTGTCTCCGTCTGCAGACGTACCCCATTCTTACGCGCCACAGTCCTGGCAATCTCACAATCGTGCCCGGTCGCATCCAACACCACTCGGGATGCAAAAGTCAGCGGATCCACGTGCAATCCTTCGCGCAACACGGGAGTCCAGTTTACAACCACGCCACCGACGCGTCCTTGTTTGTACACCACGTCTTCCACCGAAAAGCAGTTGAAAATGGTCGCCCCGGCCTCGGTAGCACGGTAGATCAGACCCGCGGTGGCGTGCACGGAATCGAGAAGATACGTACCATTTTCGTGCTTGCGGCAGCTGAGCTGAAGCTCTTCAACAATGGGAAGAGCCTCCTCCTGCACCACGATATCGTTAAACATCATCGCGCCGCCCCACATACCGCCGCCAGGGGCAAGTTTGCGATCCAAAAGCGCCACACGGTGTCCTTCCTTCGCCAGATAATAAGCCGCCACAATGCCGGAGGGACCGCCTCCCACCACAGCCGCATCCAATGTCAAACTCTCTTCCAGCTTCCCGAAATAGGACCGAATAATCCCTCGTGAGATAAGTGTTTCCATCTCCCCATGATAGTGTTTGTCAGAGCTGATGTCAAGCTTGACAGCGTCCTTCATATCGCGCATAATGGCGCGCGTCATGCTCACGCTTTTCGACACCTGCACACGCCGTTCTCTCCCCGTAGAAGCACAAGATGGTAAAACGTTGCGCTTCTACTGTTGCGGACCGACGGTGTATGCAGCAGCGCACATCGGCAACTTTCGCACTTTTGTGGCGCAAGATGTCTTCCGCCGTGTCGTAGAACTGGGAGGACTGCGCACCAAGCACGTTCGCAATATCACTGATGTGGATGATAAAACCATCCGCAATTCCATAGCTCAAGGCATTCCTCTTAAGGAATATACGGAAAAATGGACACGAAAGTTTCACGATGACTGCCGCGCGCTTAACTGCCTGTCACCCCATGTGGAGCCAAGTGCCGTAGCACATATCCCCGAACAGATCGAACTTGTCAAAAATCTCATCGAGAAAGGACATGCCTACCTGAGCGAAGACGGTTCCGTGTATTTTCGTATCTCGTCCTACGCTGACTACGGCAGACTCGCTCACCTCGACAGCCAAACTCTGGACCTGGGAAAGACAGCCCAAACTCGCGCTGATACGGACGAGTACGAGAAAGACAGCGTGGCGGATTTTGTACTCTGGAAGGCCAGGCGTCCTGAGGATGGAGAAAACTATTGGGAATCCCCATGGGGTCAGGGGCGTCCCGGATGGCACCTCGAGTGTTCTGCTATGAGCCACAAATATCTTGGCGACGACTTTGACCTGCACTCCGGCGGCGTGGATCTCATTTTTCCGCACCATGAGAACGAAATTGCCCAGAGTCGCTGCGGCTGCGGCGGGAACTTTGCACGCCAGTGGTTCCACATCACTCACCTGCTGGTAGACGGCGCAAAAATGAGCAAAAGCCTCGGCAACATGTACACACTCGATGACCTGGTTGCGCTGGGGCATACTCCGGCCGCACTGCGTTACGTGCTGGCAGGAGCCTACTATCGTCGACCGCTGAACTTCACTCTCAGCGGCATGAGGGACGCTGCAGCAGCGCTCCGAAAACTCCGCCGGTTCGACGATGCACTGGCAACCCGTGCAAATTCGACAAAAGCGCCGGAACCGACTTACCGGGACCTCATCAAAAACCCGCCGGATCTTAACACCTTCACCCCGGCCTGGGAGAGTCTCCAGGATGACCTGAATACGCCCGAAGCGCTGGGGCACCTCTTCAGCGCTCTTCATGCTATCAAACCCGCCGAACTGACGCCGGAGGAATCCGCCTCCACCCGCCGCGCGTTTCGCTTCATAATTGAGGCGCTTGGTCTGATCCTGCCAGATGTGCAGGACGACGAAACGGACGAAGCGCCCGAAGAAGTACGTGCCATAGCGGAGGAACGCTGGAAGGCACGGCAGGCAAAGGACTGGTCGAAAGCAGACGCCTTGCGCCCACGACTCGCCGAACTCGGTTGGGGCATGAAAGACGGCAAAGACGGCTATCAACTCCACAGACTCTGACTCCAGACTTCCCCACCATGGCATTGCAGGATCTCACCCTTCTCGGAAAGCACAGCGAGTTCTTCTCCTCTCCGGATGAAGCAAAGCTCGAAACCTTCCCCAATCGCTCTCCGCAACGACCCTATACCGTTACGCTGGAGACAGAGGAGTTTTCTTCCCTCTGCCCCGTAACCGGCCAACCGGATTCCTGTCATCTCACAATTTCCTATTGTCCGGCGGAAAAAGTGATTGAAACAAAGAGTCTCAAATATTACCTCGTCTCTTTCCGCAACTATCCCTCCTTCAATGAGCAGGTGATCAACCGCATCCTCGACGATCTTGTGGCTGCAGCTGCCCCGCGTTGGATGCGTGTGGTCGGGCGTTTCGGCGCACGCGGCGGCATACGTCTCACTGCGATCGCCGAGCACTGTCCGGAGAACCGTCCCGCCTGATTTTCTCTCACCTTCCGCCATGAAATGTCTCGTCCTTCTCTCTGGGGGTGTCGATTCCACCACGGCACTGTACTGGGCTCACAGGGAGCATGAAGTAGTCGGTGTACTCAGCTTCGACTATGGCAGCAACCATGCTATTCAGGAGCTCACATGCGCTCACTACCACGCAAAATCTCTCGGTATTCCTTTCCACTGCATTAACCTGCATTCGCTCACGCCTCATCTTACAAGTGCCCTGCTTTCGGGAGCAGATGCCATACCGACTGCCGAATATGCCGAGCAAAACATGAAGCAAACGGTTGTCCCGTTCCGCAATGGCATTTTCCTCGCCATCGCTGCCGGTGTGGCAGAAAGTGCCGGAGCCTCAGGAATTGTCATCGCTGCCCACTCCGGGGATCACGCCATTTACCCGGATTGTCGCGAATCCTTTATGCAAGCCATGCAGCAGGCGGTTTCTCTGGGTACCTATGCCGAACTGCGGCTGCTGCGCCCCTTCATTTCCATGGGCAAAACAGAAATCGTGGCTCTGGGAGCGAAACTTGGTGTAGATTTTGCACGAACATACTCCTGTTACCGCGGCGGGGAAAGGCACTGTGGACGCTGTGCCACCTGCCGCGAGCGAAAAGAAGCTTTTCAAGCCGCCGGCATCTCTGATCCCACTTCCTACCTTGCATAGCGCCCATGCCTTCCCTCTTCATCAAAACCTACGGCTGCCAGATGAACGAGCGCGACTCTGAACAAGTCGCCGCTGATTTCCTTGCTGCCGGTTATTCCCTTGTGTCTTCCCCGGGGCAAGCGGACGTGGTGCTCATGAATACCTGCTCTGTCCGAGAAAAGGCCGAGCTGAAAGCCCTCGGTAAGATGGGTATGATCATGGCTTCCCCTGAGGCGCGTCCCCACACGGTCTATGGCATCATGGGATGCATGAGCCAGAGCCTCGGCCGCTCCCTCTTTCGGGAACTTCCGCGGTTGGATATCGTCGCCGGCACCCAGCGCTACCGCCGTGTTCTTCCCCTCTGCGATTCCCTTCTGAAAAAACGTCTCTCCGTCAATGTCGACCGGCCTCTGCGCCGCGGTGCACAGCTCTGTGAAACGGATCCTACTCCCCGTGCGCAGGATCTCATCCGCGACCACCTGCCCACATCCAGCAGTTGCTCGGCATTCGTCTCCATCATGCAGGGGTGCGATATGCACTGCTCGTACTGCATTGTTCCGTCCACACGCGGGGAAGAACGTTCCCGTCCCATGAAGGACATTCTCGATGAAGTGCGCCGCCTTGTGGAGCACAATGGCATCAAAGAAGTGACCCTGCTCGGACAGATCGTGAACCGATACGGTCGGGAAGAACCCGTTATTGACGGTCGCGGCGCCTTTGTTCGCTTGCTGGAAGCCGTACATGAAATTCCCGGATTGGAGCGCATCCGCTTCACATCCCCGCACCCCATCGGCTTCCGGGACGATTTAGTTCGTGCTTACACTTACCTGCCGAAGCTCTGCAGCCATATCCACTTTCCCATGCAGAGCGGGAGTGATCGCATCCTCCAGCTCATGCGCCGCCCCTACAGGCAGTCAAAATATCTCGAGCTCTGTCACGCCATGCGTGCTGCCCGTCCCGACCTTGCCATCACGACTGACATCATCGTGGGCTTCCCCGGCGAGACGGAGGAGGATTACCTGCTTACTCGCGCCGCCGTGGAGGAAGTACAATTCGACAATGCTTTTATCTTCCAATACTCGCCACGCCGCGGTACTCCTGCCGCAGAAATGGCGAACCAAATTTGCCTTCGTGAAAAAGAGGCGCGAAACCACGACCTGCTTGCAGTCGTGAACCGCATTGCCACGGCTCGCAATGCAGCCCTTGTCGGCTCCACTCAGCTTGTCCTCGTGGAGGGCCCCAGTAAAACCAACCCTAATCGTCTGCAGGGACGTTCCTCCCAGAACAAGCCCATCGTCATCACCTCCGGCTCTCCGGCCATCGGCTCTATCGCTCCCGTCCGCATTGCGGAATCCACTGGCTTCACCCTCTATGGTGAAGCTGTCTGATATCTCCGGTAGCTCCTTCATTTCAATAAGCTCGTAACGGCAGGATTCAGGCCCATCACTGCCATAAACATTCTTTACTTTTATCGAAAACCCTCCTATGATACTCAGTAGATTCTCTCAAGTCACTCGAGTACAAGAAAAAGCAAGGCAATCATCCGCTGAAATTCCGGATACGAAGGGCTCCTTGAGTCTCCCACCAGAAATTCCCAGAACTCTCTATTCCCTGACTTTTTCCTACTGGAAAGCAATCGAAAACTGTCCCACAGCGCTCAGATAACGTGTGCGGAGGAGACGACTGCTTCGGTGTCCAAGTTCCTGTTGCAAACGCTCGTAGCTATGAAAGGTCGCAAGATGACAACTGGCAAAAGTATGCCGCAAAACATCCGGCTGCCAGGGACGACCAAGCTCCTTGCACCAACCTGTAGCGCGATGCAAAGCTTGCCAGTGGCGGCGCCAATCCGGCGGGCATATTTTCCCCTGTTTTCTGCAGCAAATACGTTGTAGGATGCGCGCCAGTGGCTCGTATATCGTCACCTGTCTCGCTCCTCCTGTCTTGCTGTGCCGAGGAAGTATGTGGATGCATCGTTCACGCTGATGCACATCTTCCCAGGTGAGTCGAGCCACCTCCTGCGGACGCACTCCGGCATAGAGCATAATTGCCACAGCCGGCAGACATATCCCTCCCTTGTACGATCCCGCCGCACGTAGCAATTCCTGAATCTCTCCCCGACTAAGAATGCGCATCCGCTTTTCCCGCACGCGCGGTGCCCGCACACGGTTGACAGGATTCACATCGCAATATCCAGACCGCACCGCTGTGCTAAACACGCAGGAGAGAGCAGCACGTCCTTTTTTCCGCTGGGAAGGTGTGGAAAATGCCAGCTCCAGCCATTGTGCGCACTCCTTACTACTCACGGATCGCACGCGCCGCGCCGCCAACCCCGGAACTACTTTCAGGAACCTCTGCGTCAGATAACGAAAATCACTCTGCGTGCGTTTCCGCAACCCCTCTCGCTCCTCCATCGCCAAATTCACCGCTTTTTCAAAACTGACAGTCTTCATCCTCTGTCTCATCTCCTCCGCCCCCAGCTCTACGCATCGCATCGCTCGTCGCAAATTACCCCGACACAGCTGCAGAGATCTCTGTACATACCCCACGGCTTCAGTTACCCTCATCCCCAATTCCCGAAACATAATAATGGCTGCTATTTCCTCCTGTGTAATATCCTTGTATTTCATAGTGAATGAACAATATTAAGACCTCCTCCTCTACTGCTCGTATTGGCAATACGTATGTCAAGCCTATATTTTAGATTTTTTATTTCAATGTTTTCAACGCTGGAACACCGTACACGCATCCATCTTTCGGGAGAAGCCATATAACTTCCTTCCTCTCCGACACTCCCATTCAACAGTTAACTGTCCATGTCACGCGTATTGCCAATACGGTATCCTAACGGCACGTCCTGAGGGCGTCCTAACTATGAAAAAGACATTCATCACATTGTTGGCGTGTGCTGCACTGGGTACGGCATACGGGCAGGAAACACAGGAAGAGAGCGGATTCGGACTCGAAATCAATGCGGCATACAACTTCGCCTTGAGAGACATTGTAAAATTTGAGGAAGGAAGCAACCCGAAGGTAAACACCTACGGAGCTGACCTGACAGCCCTCTACGCCTTCAACAAACACCACGCCGTCAACATTCGTTTCGGCTGGAACACGGGCGACGATACCATTGACGAAAACGGAGAGGGCTACTCATCCAGCGACAAGTACGAAGTGCAAAACCTCTACATCATGCCCGGATACCGCTACACAGGGAACATCAGTGATTCCTTGCATTTCTTCGGTGGCGCCAACCTCGGTATTGCCCAAACTAAACTCACCGATAAATGGACAGAGAATGATGAGGGTGAGACCATGAGTGGAAAAGAAGACAAGAGCAAGTGGGGTCTTGCCTGGAGCGTGGAAGCCGGTGTGATGCAGGACATCACCGAGCGCAGCAAGGTTACCCTCGCCGTGCAACTCATGGGTCTTTCCGGCCGTCCGTCCCTCTACGACGGAGACGAAAAGGCAGAAACCCAGCTGAATCTTGGCGTGCGTCTTGGCTACAGCTGCCAGTTCTGAATCTAATTGATACCTTCCTGACCTCCCAAAATGGGAGAGGCGGGCGTGCTTCGCAAGGGGCTCGCCCGCTCTTTTGTACGCGAGGTTACAGCACATTCGCATAACCGCTGAGACAGATGTAACGGCAATTGTGCATGCAGAATTGCGCCGGATTCAATTCTTCATCCAAATACGGTCCACCAAAGCCACCAACTCCTGTCAAAAACACAGCAGAGCATCAAGCGCCCCCATGCGAATCGAGGCGTAGAAGGAGGATTCAAATAATTCCTTGCGACGCACAGAAAGGCGGTGTGCAACGTCTCCAACAATTTTATCATAGCCGGGGAGACGACGCGAACCGACTTTACGCAACAGCAGTCGGATCGGAGCCGTGCGATCAAATTCAGGCAGGTAGATGAGCAACGCCGAAGCCGCGGCATCTGCTGTCTCTCGCGAATCAATCGTATCGTAAACATCCAACATTTTTTGGTACAAACCACGCAGCTCCTCAAGTTTTTCCGGCAGAACATCCTCGCGTAAAATTTTGAGTTGGTCCGTAGTAACAAGATTGAATAAATCGCGCACAGGAAGCCAGTCAAGCAAATCTCCAATCTTCTGCGTTCCCTCTCTCAACCCTTCGATAAAAAGGCGGATTTGCAGAGCATCGATCCCATACTTCCGCGTCGTTTCCTCCATCATCTGCCGATGTTCATAAGCTGTGCGTCCCACCATGGAGCCTGCTTTTTCCCGAGTCAAAATCTCCACAAAATCCTCCGGAGCTTCCAGCCGTTTTGCCAGAGCGACGTAATCTGCTGCCGCTTCCTGGGTAATACGGTGACGATTCGCCTTAATCTGCACAGCACGAGCTAAGAGCACTCGCTTGACGGCATCTTTCTGCGCAGCAGGCAACGGTGTCGTTTCCTCATGCGTCTGCAATGTGTCCGGAGCCGAGGGTGTTGCCATCACTGCCGGGAAGATACATATTAACGCGAGAATGGGGAAAAAACGCATCATACAAAAAGCCCCAAATAGTATTTTTTCTTACCACGGCGAAGAACGATGTATTCCTCCCCTCCCGAAAGCGTTTTACTAACAGCCATGACAGGGTCTTTCACCACCGTACCGTTGAGGGAAATTGCACCATTGGTAATAAACTCGCGAGCTTCCCGTTTGGAGGTGCAGATGCCTGATCGTACCAATGCATCCACTAGGGCCATACCCTCCTGCAACTGCACTTGAGGCGCCCCCCGCAAAGCAGACTGAACCTCTTTGAAACTCATCCCGGAATAATCACCCGCAAAGAGTTTTTTACTGGTCTGAACCGCACGCTCATATTCCTCGAATCCATGCAGGTCCGTGATTATTTCGCGAGCGAGAGCCTGTTGAGCAATGCGCTGTTCGGGACGGGCTAAGTGCTCAGCCTCTATCTGCATGATTTGCTCAGGAGTGAGAAAGGTAAGGCGTTTGAGATACGATATCACCTCTGAATCCTCGGCATTGATAAGGAATTGGTAAAGATCATACGAAGAAGTTTTCTCCTTATCCAGCCACAGCGCATTCCCTTCACTCTTTCCAAATTTATTCCCTTGACTATCTGTCACTAGAGGCATAGTGAGTCCATACACCTCGTCCCCCGTCGTCTTGCGAATTAGTTCAATTCCGGTCGTAATGTTGCCCCACTGATCGCTGCCTGCCACTTGCAGATCCACCCCACGTGTTTCATGCAAATGCTTGAAATCTATTGCCTGAATTAACATGTAGGAAAACTCCGCATAGGAGATCCCAACTTCCATCTGACGCCGCACGTGATCCTTAGTAAGCATGTAACCCACATTGATGTACTTCCCATAATCACGGAAAAAGTCGATGACATTCAGCTTGCCGATCCAATCATAATTGTTCACCACCTCAAATCCAAAAATGCGCTCCACCTGCGCTCGCAAGCTCTCGTAGTTGCGCTCCACGAGCTCGCGCTGCTGGAGCTCACGCTCCATCGTACCGCGTGGATCGCCCACCAAACCGGTGGCAAGACCGACTAACAAAAGCGGATGATGCCCGGCACGCTGAAGGCGTTTGGTGATCAAAAAACTTGAGTAATGACCAAGGTGCAGGCTATCCCCCGTTGGATCCGTCCCGATGTAGAAAGTGAGACCTCCCGCGTTGAGTTTGTCGATCAATTTCTCATCCGATATCTGATTCACCAGACCGCGCCACTGCAATTCTTCATAAAAAGTCATCGCTCGGATTGTATCACGCCTTCTTTTGCATGGCAAGAGTACAGTGTGAGTCGAAGATCACACCCGTCTACGAGCCCAAACGAGACCGTCTAACATACGCTGAAGGATGAAATACTCCACGGCCATATCCACGACGAAAAGGCACCAAAGAGCTACGAGAGAAAGCGACTCTGGCCAGAAAAGATTCCATACGAAGAGACATCCCACGCGGAAGAAACCCATGCACCCATAGGAAACGCACGTCACGCGGCGTGTGTCTCCTGCCCCTCGCAAGCACATTTTGAGCATCAGCATCGCAGCATAGAACGGCTCCGCAAGAAGAAACACCTGCACTACCGGCACCGCCACAGCCATAAGCCCCGGAGAATCCGAAGCAAAAATGCGTACAAAAAACTCCGGGCAAAGATAAAATACAACCCCCATCGCGCCCATAAAAAGCACACTGTAGCGCACACAGCGTCGCACAGTCTCGTGTGCCAGGCGCACACTGCCGCTGCCGAGGTATTGCCCCACAAGCGCCGCACCCGCCACGCCAATCGCAAACCCCGGCAGGAAGCTGAGCGATTCTATACGGATGGCGATAGTGTGAGCGCCGACGGAGGCATCCCCGAGCCGGGAAATAACGTGCAAGACGTAAATTTGGATGAGCCAGATGCCACCGACTTCAACCGCCTGCGGCAAACCGATATCGAGAATGCGCACCATCATGCTCCAACTTGGTTTCAAATCACGCAAGCGCAGAAAAAGCGGAGGCACATACGTTTCGCCCTGCGCAACGCAAAAAGCATCCAGGGAATTCGTCGCATCTTCCCCCATGCAACGGCGCATCTGCAAGGCATGTCGGACGAGAATCCATACCAGAATTACACTTGCAATTGCCATACCCAGCACCATACCCCATGCCAGTCCCTCCACAAACATGCCGAATCCATACACGAGCACGAGGCTGAAAACCACGTTCAATCCATCCACTGCCAACATGATGAAAAATGGAGTCTTCGTATCGCCACTGCCGCGCAAAGCCGCGTTCACGGCAAAAACAACTCCCGAAAATATCGCCACCCAGCAGCCCGTGTACATAAACCGCAGAGCAACTTCTCTCGCGAAGTCTGAAAGACTCAGCAGATCTGTCACCAAAAATTCCGCCGTCGCATACATCAGCACCGCCGAAAGCATTCCCGCAATAACCCCCAACACTGCCGCTTGATTCGCCGCATAATTTCCTTCCGCAAAGCGATGGGCTCCCGTCATGCGACTTACGATAGCCGTAGCGCCCATGCCCACCGCCCCCTGCATGAGGAAACCAAGCCACATTACATACCCCGTCACCCCGATACCGGAGGCAAGTTGCTCTTTCACAGCGCCATCATCGCTCATGCCAGTGGCGAGGATGAGGGAGGTGGAAGAGCATATGAAGCTCATCACCTGCTCAAGCAGCGGCCAAAGAGCGATCGTAACGATCTGGCGCGGCAAACTGAGTCCGGCAAGCTTGCCGCCGAGCCGACCTTTCGCCAGCGCTGCGCGTATTTTTCCCTCTCGTCCGTCTCCGGTGCTCATGCGCGCCAATAAAAACACAACTCACTCAAAAAGTACAGAGCAAACTTCATCTTTCAGTGAACAAAACGCGCTGATCGAAAACAAACCAAATTGCGAATTTTTCAGCGCATCAAGATTTGCCCCCTTTTCCCCGAAAACCTTTGTCTCGTCAACACTGAACGACATGGCCTGCATGGAAGGCTTCCAAGTGTTTTTTCTCTTGACATTGTGTAGCTCATTCGCTAGACTGAACCCCTGCGATGGGAACCGATAATCTCAAATGGGAGGAACTGCCAGAACTTCCTGATAAGGAAGGATTTGCTGGATCGTACGCCGGAGTGTATAACGAAACGCTTTTGGTGGCAGGCGGTGCCAACTTCCCAGAAACACCCCTCTGGGAAGGAGGAAAAAAGAAATGGACAGATGCGGTATTTGCCCTGTGTCCCGGAGCGGAGAGGTGGGAAAAAGCTGGCATTCTTCCTGAACCCATGGGCTATGGAGCCACGGTCTCCCTCCCTGTGGGGGTGGTGCTCATCGGAGGGTGTAATGCTGAAGGCGCTACAGCGAGGTGCTATCGGCTGTCGTACCACGATGGCAAAACGGTTTGTGATCCTCTTGCCCCTCTTCCCATACCCCTCACTGGCCACAGCGCCGCGCTCATAGGAGAAGATGTCTACGTGGTAGGAGGCAGCACCGCCCCGGGCGAGCAGGATGCCCAAAATCGCCTCTTTGTCTATTCAACTGTTACCGACAGTTGGTGTGAGCAGACTCCTCTCCCCGGTCGCGGGCGGTTCCTACACCAAATGGCGGCGGTGGACGGAAAACTCTATGTCCTTGGTGGCATCGGGTTAAAGCCCGGCAAAGACGGACGAATGCAGCGCGACATGCTCAATGAAGCATGGCAGTACAGCGCCAATGATGGATGGCAGCACCTTACGAATCTCCCGCGATTTTGTGCGGCGGCGCCGACCCCGGCGCCCGTACTGGGAGGAGAAATCTACCTGTTGGGCGGGGATGACGGCACAGTGCGCCTGCCGGCCTCGGCAACTCACCCCGGATTTCACAGTGCAAGCCTTTGCTACAATCCGGCAACTGATGAATGGCGTGAGGTTGGTGAGGTGGCAGCGGCGCGGGCGGTGCTACCTTGTGTCGAGTGGTGTGGACGTGCCATCATCGTAAATGGCGAACAGAGTCCCGGCAAACGCTCCAACCAGGTATGGAGCATCTGTCTCGACTGAAACCTTTTCTCTCCTCTCAAAAAACCGGGATCCACCATGAAAAAACTCAGCTCCTATCTGACTGTTCTGTGTCTCGCTGGATCAACCGCCGCCGGGACAGAGGTAATCTCTGCACAGGGACGAATCGATGACTCTGTCGGACGCGCCGGTATGGTAGCTGTCATGCTTCCTAGCGGGGAGGAACAGACCGATCCTGCAGTCGTGGTAGCGGGCGGAGCAAATTTCCCACAGGCAAAACCAAACGCTAAAACTCCGGAGGAGCGCGGGGCGAAAGTCTATTACGGCGATGTCTCTATCGCAACCTTGTCAAAAAACGGGAAACCCATGCAGTTTCGCACAATCGGGCAACTTCCCCGAACTGTTGCGTACGCCGCCTACGCTGGCACTCCGAACGGTCTTCTGCTGGCTGGCGGCTGCAATGAAGAGGGGCACTCCGCCAAGGTGACCCGCACCGTGTTGCGGGACATGCAACTTGTCACGGAAGCCCTGCCGAATCTGCCCAAAAACATTGCTTATCCCGCTTTCGCCTTCCTGAACAACAAATTTTATGTTATGGGAGGGCAGGAAACTGAGACGAGTACGGGGGCGCTGAACAGCTGCTATGCACTTGATCTGGATGATATCAATGCGGGATGGAAAGAGCTTGCTCCCATGCCGAGCGGGCGTATGCTGGCAGCTGCTGCCGTACACGATGGACTCATTTACGTGATGGGCGGTTGCTCGCTGCACCCGGATGCCAAAGGGCAGCCGGAGCGTACTTATCTGAACGAGGTGCTTTGCTACGATCCATGCTCCAACACGTGGGCTCGTGCGCAGTCTGACATGCCGGAAACACTGGTGGGTGTTGCAACTCCTTTACCTGTACTGAATGGAAAAATCTACGTGGTCGGCGGCGATCCAGGCAACTTCTACCGCGCTTCACTGGAAGGCAAAGCCCCGGCAAAACACCCGGGGCAAAGCAAAAGCATCTACGTCTTCACTCCGGCCACGAATACCTGGCAGAAGGTGGGCGAGCTGCCGGAAGGTATAGCTACCTTCCCTGCCGTCCAACTGAAAAATGCCCTCATCACCGTTTCGGGGGAAATCCTGCCTGGTGTACGTACGCCGATGATCTACCGAGTGCAACCATAACAACCTCGATTCCACATATTTATGTCAGACTCTCCCTCTAATCTCTTCTTGTACGTCATCGAGTACATTGTCGCCATCATCGGCGATATCTTCGGTTCTCTCATCCGAACCTGTAGCCATTACTCCTCGTTGACACTTGTTCTGTCCCTCATCGTCGCGGTGATTGCCATCGTACTCGGCATTAAAAATGGGCTACGCAGCACGCCCATGCCTCTCTCCGCACCAAAGAAGGCTCCCGGCAAATGGGCATGGATCGCCGTAGCTGTACTCTGGGTTGTCGTGATGCTCAACTATTTCGACCGCCAGCTGCTCGCCGTACTCAATAAGTCCATCACCGAGGGTGGTGAGAACAGTATTCCCATGACCCAGGCGCAGTTCGGCATGGTGACTTCCGCTTTCCTTATCGTATATGCCGCGCTCAGCCCCGTGGGCGGCTATCTGGCAGATCGATTCAGCCGTAAGTTCATCATCCTCTGCTCGCTCGTCGTGTGGTCTGTGGTCACCTGGATGACGGGACAGTCCTCCTCCTACTCGGAGCTGATCTTCTGGCGCGGAGCCATGGGCGTAAGCGAGGCTTTTTATATCCCCGCCGCGCTGGCGCTTATCTCAGACTACCATCGCGGCTCCACCCGTTCCATGGCCACCGGGCTCCATATGAGCGGCATCTATGCCGGACAGATCCTCGCCGGTTACGGCGCGTGGATTGCGAACGACCCTGCCTGCGCCCTCGGCTGGCGTCTCACGTTTGAGACATTCGGCTTTATCGGCGTAGCCTACGCACTCATCGTCATCCTCTTTTTGCGCGATCCGCAGACTCCGGCCGTCGACTCGGAAGAAGAAACCGCCGCAGAATTCACGAAAACCGTTGCAGAGACAACAGTCGCTGACGACTTTGGCGTCGGTCATGTGCTGCGCAGCCTTTTCACCGGGCGCGCGATGGCCATGCTGCTCATCATGTATGCCTGCGCAGGCTTTGCCAACTGGTTCCTGATGGGGTGGTACCCGCGCCTTCTGCAGGATATGTTTGGACTGTCTGAGGCAGACGCCGGTCCTACGGCAACTACGTGGATCAATATCGCCAAGTACGGCGCTGTGTTGCTCGCCGCCGTGGTGGCAGATGTGTGGTACCGTCGCAACAAGAATGCGCGTGCCTACGTCCCTGGCATCTGCTTCTGCTTAGCCGGTCCCTGTGTGATCGTTGCTATGCTCCCGGCGCTCGGTCTCCCGATCGCTCTTTCTCTGGCCGCTACAGTAACTCTCGTTTCCATGCAGGGAGTGGCCCAGGGTTCACTGGACGCTACGCTCATGCCTGTGCTGCGTTCACACATCGACGAACGTTTCTCCGCGACGGGCTACGGCCTGCTGAATCTTACCTCCGTATCGGCTGGTGCGCTCATCTCGTGGCTTGGCGGTTTCCTGAAGGACAGCGGTGTAGCGCTTGGCGTACCTCTTAGCATTGCCGGTCTTCTGATGGTTCTCTGCGGTCTCCTCTTCTTCTTCCTTCCAAAACAAAAAGCGAACTAATATCATTGTATGAAATTTGGTCTTTCTTCCATTCTCGCCCTCTCCTCTGTCTTGCTACTATCCGCTGTTGTCTGCGCCAAGGAAGAAGCGACGCATTCTCAGAGCTTTGTCCCCTACGAGAATGCCATGGACATTTTCAAAGGCGGGGAGAATATTGAACACCCCTGTGCGCGAATACCCACGATACTCAATGCAAACGGTCTGATCATTGCTGCGGCAGAAGGTCGCCATTCCGCTGCAGACCAGGCGCAGAACGATATTATCGTATCCACTAGTAAGGATTTTGGCAAAACGTGGAGCAAGCCTATCATTGCCGCCTGCGCAAAGGATAGCATGGAGGGGAGCACGTTCAACAACCCCTGCCTGATCTACGACAAAGAAAAGAAGCAGATCTTAATTTTCTTCCAACGCTACGCGCCCGGAGCCGGAGAACGCCAACATCCGCCCCAGGGCTGGAATGATAAAAAATGTGTGCGCAATTTTGTCGTGACATCCAAAGATGGCAAACATTGGAGTCGGCCCAAGGAGGTCACCCGCACTACCAAACACAAAGACGCCTCCATTACCTGCAGTGGGCCTAATCCGGGCGTGCAGCTTACTCGTGGACCTTACAAAGGACGCCTCGTTGTCGTCTTCAATGAGGCTGTTGAGTTCAATGACTGGGTCATCACCGCAGCGTATTCTGATAATCACGGCAAAACATGGAAGATCGGAGAGAAGTCTGAGGGGAAAAAGCAGATCAACGAGGTCTCTTGGGTTGAAACAGACAAAGGAGGTGTCTTTGTGGTCGCTCGCAGCTATCCGGGCGCCGGTACGCGCCGTGTAGCCACCTCTGATGACGGCGGCGAGACGTGGAGTGAGGTGAAAGGACATCCCGAGCTGCCCTGTACGAGTTGCCAGAACGGGCTGACACGCTATTCCTTTGAGGACGATCATGAACTGGGGGGAAAGAGTCGCATTCTCTTCACGGCTCCTGTGGTCGGACGCACAAATGGCATCATCAAGATGAGTTATGATAACGGCGAAACGTGGCCGGTTGCTAAGAATTTCGGAGAAGGTCCATTTGCCTATTCCTCTGTCTGCCCGCTGGAGCCGGGGTACTTTGGTGTGATTTTTGAAGTGAACGATCACAAAACGATCCGCTTTGTACGCATCCCAATGGAATGGCTCACAGAAGGGAAGGACACAGGCAAACAAGAGAACAACGAGAAGAAGAAGTCGGCAGAGTAATTAAGATTCGCATTGCTAACGGCAGCGGCTCGTGATAAGGTAGCTCCATGAGAATTGCCATACTCGGCGCCGGAGCGCTTGGCTGTTACTATGGAGCATGCCTGGCGAAGGCGGGGCATGATGTGCGTTTTATCATGCGCTCAGCCTGCGAACACGTAAGAAGAGAGGGCCTGTATATTCATAGCGTAAAGGGAGACATCTCCCTTCCTCGCGCTCGCGCCATGCGCACCCCGGAGGAATGCGGTCCGGTGGATTTGGTGGTCGTGGCCTGGAAAACGTGTTGCAACCATCTTTTCCCTGCCTCCCTGCCACCCCTGCTGAAAAACGGTACACGTATCGTGACCTTACAGAACGGTATGGGAAACGCCGAGCAAATTGCTCAGGTAACATCGGCGGCAGACATTTTCACGGGACTCTGTTTCGTGTGCTGCATGACGGATTCTCCCGGGACAATACGGCACCTGGAGGGCGGAGACATCCAATTTGCGCCGTTGGAACCTACAGACGCTGGAATGAAGGGGGCGCAAGAATTGGCAGTGTTGTTTGCCGAGGCCGGAATTAAGACCGAAGCTTTTCGACACACCGAGAAAATTCTCTGGTGCAAACTCACGTGGAATATTCCCTTCAACGGCCTCTGCCTCGCGTTGGGCGGCATCGACGTGGAAAAGCTCTTCACCATGCCGGAGCAGGTGCACCGTGCACGCTGTATCATCGATGAAGTCTGCACCACAGCAAAGATGCGCGGTTTCCCCACGCCCGAAGGCATTGCAGATTATCAAATGGCTCGCACAGCGAAGATGGGGCCCTTCATCCCAAGCAGCGCCGTTGACTACCTGAAAGGGCGCCCCGTGGAATACGACGCCATCTGGGGAACTCCCCTCAAGCGGGCTCAGTCTGTGCACGCTCCCGTACCGCTATGGAATCAGCTCTGCCGTGACATCCGCACGCGCCTCGGTCTTCCTATCGACATCTGATTTTACTGCCACCATTTCACCACGCAACATTGTCAGACTTCATGACCGGCAGAATCCTCCATAATCCATTCTCGTACAAATTTATTGGGCTTATTCTGCTTGCGCTGGGTGGGCTGATGCTCCTGCCTATGGCCCGCAGTGTGCAGCGGATTGAAGAGAGAGAGAGGCTACGAATGCCAACCGTACCCATCTCCCTCATCAAGGGGGGAGATGCACTGGGAGAGCAGCTCTCCTTCTTCCTGCTGGGAGGGCTTAGCAGCCTTGCGTCGGAGATACTCGTGCTGGATGCCACCACAGCCTGGATGCAGCGTGATTGGCCGCGCGCCGAACGCCGCTGGCAGATGGCTACCACTGTAAACCCACAGCGCACGAACTACTGGATCAACGCTGCACGGGATATGGCGGTGAATGCCGCTTCGCATGCCCTGAATAACAAGGAACTCTCTCCCATCGACCAGGTGCGTCTCTCCCGGGATTATTTCAACCGCGGCGTGCAATTCTTGCAGCAAGGTATAGCGCACCACCCGAATTCTGCACTCTTGTTTATGAATCTGGGTGACACGTATGCCGATCTCAATCGCTTCCCGAATTTCACCGCCGCGGCAGCTGCCTACCACACCGCGGTGCGGTTGGGCGCCTCCGCCCTCTACTCGCGCCAGGAATTCTACAATCTATGCCGTATTCGCGGACACGAACAAGAAGCATGGAAGCTCGGTCGTCAGCTCTTTAATTCCCCATCCCAACGCGTGCCCTCCCTCCTCTGCCTCCTCTTCGTGCTGCAACATAAAATCAATGTTCCCCCCGAGGAAAAACTCTCCCCCGAACAGCTTTTTGGCAGTGAAGCAAAAGCCCGCCGGGAACTGGCTCGCTTCTGCCACAATACCCTCCGCTTTCCTGTCACTGGCATCCGCCACTTCCTCGCCGCCGCCAGCGCTCCTGAATCGTGAGTAGGAGAACCCTGCGCGCGCAGTCCGTCTGCCCCGCTTGTTCTCCATTGCAGCTCCCGCTCCTTGTGCCGGTTGCATTTCTCTGCACAGGCCTTGTCGTTCTCATGATAAGGACGTGATAAGCGATCCTTCGATAACTTTATTGTTGAGGCATTGCATGCGCGAATAAACACCACACAAGCCGAAGATTTCGCTTGCTCCATGTTAAAAAGACTGATAGGATGCCCGAAGTTCTGGAACAAATAGCCATGCACCACATCGCTGCTACCCCCCCCCGATTTTTCGTTATTAGCTTATTGTAAGCGTTTTATAATCTTTTCTCTCACCTGCGTCCTGTTTTGTCTTGGCATGGTGAGCGGGCAGGAAAAGGAAGCGGCAACGCCCGCAGCGCAGCAGGGAGTAGAGCTCCTCTTCCCTGCGGGTACGGGGAAGCAGACGAAAGACGCCAAACTCAGCAAGGAGGAAAAACGTGCGGCGGCCCTGCTCAAAAAACTCAAGGCGATTGAAAAAAGTGGCGACATCAACGCTGTGGACAAGTTCGGGCAGACCGCCCTCATGTATGCCGCGGCGGCGGATAACCGCCTCGCCGTTTGCTGGCTCGTGGCCAAAGGCGCGGATGTAACACTCAAGAGCAAAAAGGGCAAGACAGCGCGGGACTACTCCACCACCATTGCTGTGCGGGAGCTGCTGCGTCTGACGGCTACTGAAAAAACCGCCCTCACAAAAGAGCAGGATAAAGAATATGAGCTCGTCAAGGACCGCAGTAATGCCGGGCTGCACGCCGAGCTCAAGCGCGCCATTCCGTATGTCTCAGATGTCGCGGTACTCCTCAAGCTCGGGAAGGTGGACCTGAATGCGCCCGATGCCGATGGGGCGCTCGTGCTCGCCTACAAAAACATCTCCGCAGAAAGCGCCGCCTACTGTATCCGTCATGGAGCCGACGTGCACAAACGTAATGGCAAAGGCGAGCCGGTTCTCGTGGGGAATACCCCCGACGACGTCGCTCTTTTGTTGCTGAGTCTCGGACTTAAGACCGACGAAGCAAAGCCTGCTGAACTTCCGGCATCTTTTCTGTCAGCCGTTTATACCAATGACTGCGACAAAGTGAAGGCGCTCACAACAAACCACCCTGACCTCGCAAAGAAAGTGCGCTCAAGCATCATACTGAGCGCCCGCTCAGCAGAAATGGCGCACGCCCTCATTGACGCCGGGGCTGATTATAAGGAATGCTGGGATGGCGGCATTCTACTCAATACACGACTCGGCGCCATTCTCCGCGGCACTCCGGCTCCGATCATCAAGGTTCTTATCGATGCCGGAGCGGTCCCGGATGGCCGTGGGGAGCCGGAAATCGGACTAGCCCGCGATGCCGCTACAGTAGAGGTTCTAATAGCTGCGGGGCAATCCCCAAATGTGAAATCCAAGCGGGGTAAAACGGCTTTGGAAATTGCTCTCGGGAAGCGTCACTGGGAAGTAGCTGAATGCCTGATAGCCCACGGCGCAGAGTTAACGGAGAACATCCTGTATCCGCATGGTGGTGGTGGTCGTACAGTGGCACCTGCGTCTCAAACCCAAATGGAATATGGAGGTATTGAGAAGTCGTCCGGCTGGAGAGAGCGACAAGATAGATTCCTGAAAATGCCGCACATGCTGGAGGTGCTTCTCAACGCCGGAGCCAAGATCATTGAAGGCGAAGAAGGCACGTGGTACAAATTGGGAGCCTATCTCTTCTTCTCACTGTCAGACTGTGAAGACCAGCCTATGGAGGCTCATCTCAAAGCTGCCGAGGACGCCATGCAGCTTCTCCTCAAAAACAGCAAGCCTCCCAAGGACTTCCTCTCCCATCTGAGACTATCCGAAGATATGTCAGATCGTGCCGTAAGCAACCTCCTCAAAAAACTTATTGATGCGGGAGTCGAAATGCCCAGCGACCTGCAGAGCGACATCGCGCTTTACCCGGCGGTGGCTGAGTTCTTGCTTCAACACGGCGCCATGCCGAACTCGTCTCAAAACTCCCCCATGTTCCGATTGAAAGAGTCGAACGATCCTGCCCGCCTGTACACCGTACTCCGCAAGTATAACACCCGTATCGATATCACGGATGAAGACGGCTGGACGCCCCTGCACTGCCTTTGCCGCGGCTGGCCGCCCGTGTACCCCGAACTTGTCCGCGCAATGGTCCAAGATGGCGCCGATGTGAATGCCCGCAACAAAAATGGGGAAACTCCCCTCCATCTCGTGACCAACAGAGCCCTCGCTCAAGCCCTTATCGATGCCGGCGCAGACATTACTGCGCGCGAGCGCTTCTCATATACTCCCCTGCACATCGCGTGCATGGATGATAAGGAAGAAATCATAGAATGCCTCATCCACGCCAAAGCGGATGTGAATGCACTCAACGATGATGGAGTTACACCTCTGCATTTGGCAAGGAGCGCCGCCGCTGTGAAACTATTAGTGCAAAACAGCGCCGATCTCAATGCACAAAACAAGGAGGGCAACACGGCTCTCATGGTGCGGGCAGCAAATTCCAATAGTGACGTCATTCTCATTCAAGCCCTCCTGGATGCCGGGGCGGATCCGAACATCAAAAATAAATGGGGCAAAACCGCCCTACAGTACGCTCAGGAGAAGAAGGCTGATGCCATCATCAAGATCCTCAAGGAGCACGGAGCAAAGGAGTGAGAGGCCCCTTCCACGCTCTCACGGGCGCAGAACACTTGGAGCAGATCTTCTTGATCACCTGAAGCTCCTTGCGACCCAGGATTTTTCGCCTTCCTTCCTTTTTCTTGCCGGATATTGTTCTCCTGCTGTTCAATAGTCGAATGACATTTTTCGGCTCTTGCAGCCCGCGGCTTGCGTAATGTAATCTATCCATTCTTGCTTTCTTGTATGGAGAGGAGAGCAAGGCATATTTTTCTCTCCACGCAGGAGGCAACTCTATTCCTTCTTATTTACTCATATTGAATGATATGCGTTTGATATTACCCTTTCATTTTTGAGGGATTGCGGCTGGGGCGTTTGTCCTTGCAATTCATAGTTTGTGTCTTGACAAATGGGAGACTTTTTGGTAGGTTGCCGTTAAATAACAAATTATCTCCATGCCTCCGAAACCCGATAATTACCTCGTATGGTCCATCCTGGTGACCCTGTTTTGCTGCTTGCCGTTCGGCATTGTTGCCATTGTCAAATCCTGTGCTGTCGATTCGGCATACAACAGCGGCAACGCTGAGCTCGCCCAACAGGAAGCTGCCGCCGCCAAGAAATGGTGCTTGATTGGCCTCGTCTGCGGTCTCGTTGTCGCCGCCCTTTATACCGCGTTGATAGCGATTATTGGTCCTAATCTTACTTGTTGTTAAAACCTTTCCCTGCCGATCTGCTCCACTGATCTGCGGTCGTCCCGAACGATGCGTATTCAGCAGATTATCTGGCTGGTCATAGCTCCTGTACTGGGCGGGGTATTAGGAGTGGGGATCCTTTGGGCGCCTGAGGCATCGGCCATTTGGCTGGGTAAGCTGCTGCCGCCCTGTATGTTTCATAAACTCACCGGGTTGAGTTGCCCCGGTTGCGGTGGCACGCGAGCCGTGCAAGCCCTGCTGCGCGGCGATTGGTATGCCGCATGGCATTTTAACATGTTCCTCTGGATTTCCGTTGCACTTCTTGCAGAGGAGTATGTTCGTTATGTCCTTATCCTGGTCCGGGGCGAGGAGCATATATCCTCTACCCACGCCTACACGACGCTGCTCAAACTGTACGCTTTCGCTACCCTCGCCTGGTTTATCCTGCGCAACATCGTGGGCATCTGAGCACGGGGAGCTAAGCAACGCAGACAGCTTGTCGGGAATACAGCCGGTATCCGGTTCACCCGGCCAAAGTGGCGTCGGATGTCGCCGGAATCCGACGGCGCAATCATTACCGCCGCGGCAAAAAGCGGTGGCGCGCTGGTATAATCGGCTTGCGCTTGGCCTGTGTTTGATGTAGCATGCAGCCATGGCTCATTTGGAAGATTTAATGCAATTTTTGAGCATCCCGAGTGTTTCGGCGCAGCCGGAACACGCTGCGGATGTGAGTCGCTGCGCAGATTACCTCGTGCAGAAACTGCGAGAGATGAAATTCGACGCGCAAAAAATCAACACCGAAATTCACCCGGTGGTGGTGGCAAAAAGTCCGACGGTGGCTGGAAAGCCGACGGTGCTGATCTACGGGCACTACGACGTCATGCCCATCGACCCCATTGAGGAATGGGAAAGCGCGCCCTTCGAGCCGAGCGTGCGGAACGGGCGCATCTACGCCCGCGGGGCGAGTGATGACAAGGGGGAAATCATGGCGCACCTCCTGGGCGTCCGGGAGCTTCTTGCAGAGGATGGAGAGCTGCCGTTGAATGTTATTTTCCTGCTGGAAGGGGAAGAGGAACGCGGCAGTACAAGCCTTCACAACCTGCTGCAGCAGCCGGAGATGGTGAAGCAGTTGGGTTGCGACATCATCGTGGTAAGCGACACCGGCATGGCGGCGCCGGACGTGCCGTCCTTCTCCTACGGGCTGAAGGGAGTATGCTGCTTTGAGCTGGAGGTGCGCGGTCCCGCCATGGACCTGCATTCCGGCATCTTCGGCGGGGCGGTGGCTAATCCCATCACCACTCTCTGCGAGATGCTTGCGACCACGCATGATGAAAACGGGCGCATCACCGTGGAGGGCTTCTACGACGGCGTGAGCGAGATTGCGGATTGGGAGAAGGAAAGCTGGAAGCGCGTACCGGGCATGAGCGACGCCGAGCTGGCGGATCTCACCGGTGTACCCGCTCTGCGCACGGAGGAGGGCTACACCGGCGCCGAATGCGTGTATGCCCGCCCGACCTTTGAGCCGAATGGCATCGTCGGCGGTTATGTAGGCGAGGGTTCCAAAACAGTCATCCCCACCCACGCGGTGGCCAAGATCAGCTGCCGCCTAGTGCCGGGGCAAGACCCCGTGGACATCATGCGCAAGGTGGAGGCGCATTTCAGGAAGGTCTGTCCGCCGAGCGTGCGGATGAAGTTCACCATGCAACACGCCGGCGATGCGTACATGAGCGATCCGCATTCTCCCTTCGGCAAGGCGGCACAGCAGGCGTTGGAGGAAACGTTCGGAAACCCGCCCGTGCTTGTGCGCGAGGGAGGCTCCATTCCCATCGTGGCGGAGCTTTCCGGGAAATTGGGGAAAGACGCCCTCTTCCTCGGCCTCGATCTGCCGGATGCGCGCATCCACTCACCGAATGAAAACATGCGACTGGAGATCTTCGAGAAAGGAATCAGCATGGTCAAAAACCTCCTGCGCCTCATGAGTCGAGTGCCCGTATGAACGCCGTCGAGATCGAGAACGTGCACAAGAGCTTCCGCGGGCACCGCGGAAAGGGCGGCATGGTGTACGCCGTGAAAGGCGTGAGTCTCTCCATTCCCTCCGGCGGCGTGTACGGTCTCATCGGTCCTAACGGTTCCGGCAAGAGTACCATCATGAAAATGCTCGTCGGACTGCTCGCCCCCCATGAGGGCAGCTGCCGCGTGTTCGGTCGCCCCACCACTGACACCGCAAACAGGCGCGCTATCGGATTCCTGCCGGAAAATCCGTACTTCTACAAATTCCTCACGGGCGAGGAGACTCTGCGCTTCTACGGACGCCTCTGCGGATTGGGCGGACGCGCCCTGCGCGAACGCGTGGGGGAGCTGCTGGAACTCGTGGGACTGAAGGATGCGGCCGGGCGGCGCCTCTCCGGCTACTCCAAGGGCATGCTGCAGCGCATCGGTTTGGCGCAGGCGCTCGTGCAGGATCCGCAGCTTCTGGTTCTGGATGAACCCACCGCCGGGGTAGATCCCATCGGCTCGCGCATCATCCGGGACATGATTCTGGAGCTCAAGCAGCGTGGGCTCACCATCTTCCTCTGCTCCCACCTCCTAGAGCAAGTGCAGGAGGTCTGTGACCGCGTCGGCATCCTCTACCAGGGATGTCTCATCGCCGAGGGCACCGTGGATGAGCTCACCCGCGATGCGCACACGCGGCAAGTCACTCTGCGCGATCCCTCCCCTGCCTTGCTGGATCAAATGCGCGCCCTCGCCGGCGAAGCCTGGGTGTCGAGCTCTCCCGGACGCCTCTCTCTGGAAAGTGTCTTCATCTCCGGCATCCGGGCACGCGCCGAGCAGGACAAAGCGTAACGCCTCTGCAACCAAATCAACAACTCATTGACTACAAACAATTAACGAAATAAAAAGAACCGGATATCCGTTTTTTTGTTTGACAGGGTATCCAACGTTATGTAGAATTAGTCGAGCTGTTCTGCCTCCGAATTTTTCGGAATATAAGCAGGAAGCTCTTCATGACTCAATACACTGATCTATGAAAGCACGTTCTATCCTTCTCGCGTTGGCTTCTCTTTTGGTGCCGGCATCTTACGCAGCCCAAACCCTCACTGCTGAGGAATTTGCCAAGCTGCCAGGTCTCTCTGCCAAGAGACTCACCGGTTCCTTCACCGTGGGGTATGATTCCAACTACGTGGGTCGCGGTCTCGTGATTTCCCACTCTGTGGCAGAAGGTGACAGCTCCGAACTCGTTGCCCTCAAGATGAACTACGACATCGGCAAGAAGCAGCAACAGTGGAGCATCGATAACACCATCTCCTACCGCATGGTGAGCTCTGGGCACACCATGTACGGTCCTGCCCCCTACGCTAAGATCAATACGGCTGTTCCCCAAGAGTATTGGGCAGCAAAGGGTTTGCCGCTTGTCCCTCGCAATGTGGAGAACGAGTTTGCCGTGGCGACGGCTCTCAAGTACAGCGGTAAGTACGGCGCCGTCTCTCTGGGTCACGACTTCGTACACGGCGGTCTTCTGGGCGCTTTTGCCAAGCACTTCCGCCAGCAGAGCGCCTCTTGTGTGAATGAGGTGTTCCTAGATATGGTGTACACCCCGACGGCCTGGTTTGAGGTGGGCAATTCAGTGAGGTTGAGCTTCCAGGGTGTGCAGGGCTGGTGGTTTGAGCCGCACATGACCTTCAAGGCGCCCATCATCGGCACGGCGGAGGACGTCAAAGTGGCGGGGCTGCTGACCTTTGCCATGAGCGCCACGGCTAACTACTTCGACCCGGGGCATCACGCCAATGCCAACGGCGCGCAGGCCTTCTGGATTCAACTTTCCACTCCGTGGTTCATCACGAAGCAACTCATCCTCACCCCGAGCGTGAGCTTCAACTGGCTGGGTACGGGAGCACAAAAGGCTGCCAAAACTTCCCTGCTTCGCCAACAAACGGGTGATGCCACCCTGGTGCCTTACCGGAACTTTGGCGTGGTGGCCGGCGTGAAATGCACGTACACTTTCTAAACGAGAATCGGTCTTCTCAACAGATGTGAAAAAGGGAGTGGGACGGATGAAATCCTCCCGGAGAATCTTCCCACTCCCTGCATCTGTGAAGATTTTAAAACGAAAAGCCGTTCTGCTTGATCACACAGGCTGAGCGGTTTTTTCATCGAGACAGCCTTTCCTTCTTCTTCGACCCCATCCCCCCATGAATAACCTGACTCTCCACGGCCAAGAGAATATCGTCGCCCCGGCATTCTACCTGCCGAATCGGCTGAGTGTGCAGGCGTGCAAGGCCCTCAACTATCTGCTGCAGGGACGTCTGGTGTATATTGCCGACCCGGCTTTTCCTCTTCTGCCGGAGATTGAGAACTACCTGCGGGAAAAGCGCATGCTGACGGAGCGGTTTGACTTTCGCGACGGAACGCCCCAGGCGGCGCGCGAGATGCTGCAGCGGTATTTTCAGGGGGGAAAAAGCGTGGTTTTCATGCCGGGGCAACTGGCAAAGGTTCGGGGATGCCTGGCCGACGTGCCGAAGCTTTTTCTGGATTATGCGCAGGGGATGTACCTGCCGATTTCACCCCTCTTCCTTGGGTTCTACGGGGAGAGCATCGACACGCTTTACCGCGATGTCAAGGAGGAAGACTGCTGCGAGGAGTTTTACGTGCTGCCGCAGCTTCCCGCAGGGGCGCACATGGCGGAGCGTCTCCTCTCCGCCTGGCTGGAGAAAAGCAGCAAGATCTTTTCCTCGCGTCCTCTCCTGAACGGTTCACTCACCGAGCATCTGGTGCGCGCGCTCAGGAAACACGGCGCCGTGGAGATGATTGACGGCATGAGCGGGAAGCCCCTGCCCTATCACAAGATACTCGGTGTGGCCATGACCATAGCGACACGGCTGCGCAAGCGCGGAGAGCAGCGTATCGGCGTCATCCTTCCCCCGGGACCGGGCGGCACTATTGCCCTTCTCGCCTGCATGCTGGCCGGAGTCACGCCGGTGATCATCAATTACGCGAGCTCCGCCGCAGCTTTCCAAAGCACGGTGCAGCAGGCCGAGCTGAAGAGCTTCATCACCGCCCGGCAATTTATGGAAAAGCTGCCGGGCTTCTCGTGGCCGGCGGCGGATCAGCTCATCCTCATGGAGGAGTTGCTCACCGGTCTGACCACCAAGTTGCAGCTCCTCAAAAACGTCATGCTGGCGCGTTTTGCCCCGGCAAGCTACCTGTGCAAAAAAACGCGCGCGGCAGAGCGGCGCGGCGAGGACGAAGCTGCCATGCTCTTCACGGCAGGCTCCACCGGCGAACCGAAAGGCGTTGCACTCACCCATCGCATGGTGCTCTCCAACGTCGCTCAGAGCTGCTGCCGCCTCGTGCTGGACAATGAACGCGTGCTGGGCTCCTTACCGCTCTTCCACAGCTTCGGCTTCACGGTCGCCCTCATTCTTCCTCTGCTGAAAGGGCGTCCCATCTGCACATACCCTAACCCCACCGACGCGCGCACCCTCTGCCGTCTCATCGAGAAGTACGAGCTGAGCATGCTCTGCGCCACGCCCACCTTCGCACGCGCCATGCTTCGCAGAGCCGACCCGTACACCTTCGCCACCGTGCGTTACTTTATCGTCGGCGCCGAGCGTTTGTCGCCGGACCTGGAGAGAGAGTACATGACCCACGCGGGAGTCCCCCTGCTGGAAGGGTACGGACTTACCGAAGCAGCGCCGGTGTGCGCTGTCAATCTCCCCGATGCGCCGCGCGTGCCGGGATCCGCTTTCAGCATCCCCTGCACCGTGCCGCGCAGTATCGGCTACCTTCTGCCCGGCATCGCCGTGCGTATCACCGATGTGGATGACGACAACAGGGTTCTCCCACTTACCTCACGCGGTATGATCTGGCTGAAGGGACCCAACTTGTTTCGCGGTTACGCCAAGCGTCCGGAGCTTAACGCTACCGTTTTCAGAGACGGTTGGTTCAAAACGGGTGATATCGGGCGCATGGATCTCAATGGATTTATCACGCTGGATGGGCGCCTCTCACGCTTCTCCAAGGTCGGCGGTGAAATGGTGCCGCACGAGGCTGTGGAAGAATTGATCACGCGTATCCTCAAGCTTAACACCGATAGGTTGAGCATCGCTGTCACCGGGGTACTGGATGATCATAAAGGGGAAGCCATCGCCTTACTCACCGCCATGCCGGACTACCTTTCCCCCTCTTCGCAGCGCGAACTTATCAGTAAACTGCGAGCTGAATTCCCTCTGCATGGCATACCCAACCTCTGGGCGCCACGCTACGTAATCCCCGTTGAGGAAATCCCCGTGCTCGCCTCCGGTAAGCAGGACCTCAGCCTCTGTCGGAGCTTGGCACTCGAATATCTCGAACGTGAATCATACCCTGATTCCTCCCTGTAAGATTTCGTAAGAATGGGATAAGTCGGTCTACCGCCCCGCCTCCGTGCGCTTACAATGCCACCGGCGTGAATTCCTATCCTGAGAAAAACGGTTATTGTCCGCCGATAGCGCTCGATCCCGCATCACTGTGGGGATTTTCCCGTCCTTATCCCTCTTATATTTCAATAAAATTTACTTCTTTTTGCATTTTAGTCTTGCCTTAAGACCTAAATTACGTACAATGAGTCTCGCACCCCTATCCTACTCTGGGATCGGGGAGCTTAACCAATAAAACAAGTAAGATAATATGAAGACCATCTCTGTTCTCGCTCTTACGGCTGTTGCAGTTCTTGCTAGCTGCCAGCAGCAGCAACAGCAGCAGGCCCCTGAGCCTGTCGCTCCTCCTCCTGCTCCCATCCAGGTGACCAAGTAAGGGCTCCCGAGAGGAAGGGATGCTTAAGCTTCTCTTTCTCGCGACATTTGCAAGCGCGCCGGAATGCATATTCCGGCGCGTTTTCTTTGAACTCATAGACAGGCGAACAAAAAAGAAAGTTTTTTTGAGAATAGAGTTGACAAGCGAAGTGTATTGGAGTGTACTATGTGTATCGTTAAGTGCACTCTGAGACATGTCAGCAATCAGCAAAGTGCCCTTTAGAGGGAACGTGACGCACAAACTGGATCCGAAAAGTCGGATTGCAGTGCCGGCGGGCTGGCGATCGGCGCAAGGGGAGGTACTGGTGATGATTGAAGCGCACAGCGAGGGGCGACCCGTCCTCAAATGCTATACGCAGGAAGGATTTGCAGAAACGATTGAAACCATTCGACAGCATGCACGCGAACACAGTGTAAATCCCGGTGAACTGGATCAGTACGTCGGCAAAATTACCGGATGCTGCTTCGAGGCCGAGGTAAGCAGCCAGGGAAAACTTCTTATCCCCAAGCCCCAGAGGGAGCGCATGAATTTGTCAGACTGCGCCACCATCGTTGGACGCGGTTCATATTTTGAAATCTGGGCGCCGACGGATTTCGAAATCGTCCACTCGGCCGAAGCAATGAGCAAGTTGCAGCTTGACCAGCTGTTCCACATCCTTTCATGACCCCCTCTCCACCAGAATATTGGGTGGCAAAGCTCACACCGAATCCCGGGGTCAATTACACGGTTACGCTTTGGTCGACGACTGCCGCGTCTGTGGACGACCAATCTTGCCACTGGGACCGGGAGAGATCTGCCTTACGCGCGGCACTCCGGGAGGCAGCTGAGAGCGGTGACACCAAACGGGCACAGGCTCTCGCAAAAAAACTTAACTCACTGAACGATAGTTTTTTAGGCAATCTTTTTTCTTTACGCGCGCACGCGGATGCGGCGCTCACGCGCGAGAGCGGACTGCGGGCGGCATTGAGGGCGGACAACGGGGTACTCGGCTATGCGCTTGGGAGTGTGGCGATGCAGGTGTTGCTGCAGCTGCCGGATGAACGCGGAGTAGACCAGCATATAGCTGATTGGCGAAATGCCGCTCCGGAAGTCCTTGACGGATCAGAGTGCATCCTGCAATCCTGCACACCAGAAGAGGCGACTCAATGGCAGGAGAAACACCGCGCCAAAAGCAACTCAATCCTCAAATTGGGAGAGGCAACTCCGGCAACGCCTTTCCGACATATCACAGTGCTGGGACGCGAAGCGACAGATGCCCTCTTACCAGGGGAGGGCAAAGTAATGCTGGATGCTACGTTGGGGGGCGGCGGACACAGTGAACTACTGCTGCGGTGCGGAGCAAGCGTATGGGGAATCGACCGCGATCCGGCTGCCTGCGCTGCGGCGCGTAAGAGACTGGAATCTTACGGCAATCGCATGCACGTGATGGCAGGCTGCTTCGCAGACGCGAAAGAACTGCTGCACCGGGAAGGCATAGAAAGCGTTGATGGCATCATTGCGGATCTGGGGATCTCTTCCCCTCAGGTAGACACTCCTCAGCGCGGCTTCTCTTTCCTCACCGAGGGACCTCTGGACATGCGCATGGATCCCAACTCTCCGCGCTGTGCGGCAGACATCGTGAACAACGCACCCGAGGAAGAAATTGCCGACATTTTGCACCGCTACGGCGAAGAACGCGCATCTCGCGCAATCGCACGCCGCATCGTGCAGCAACGTACCGCCGCTCCAATCACTACCACCATGCGTCTGGCAGAGATTATCTGCTCGGTGCTGCCACGTCGTGGCAGACAGCACCCGGCCACTCGAAGCTTTCAAGCCCTGCGCATCGCCGTGAATGATGAACTTGGACAGCTGGAAAGTTTGCTCAAGAATGGATTATCATTGCTGCACAAGGGGGGACGCTTTGCCGTAATTACCTTTCACAGCCTTGAAGACCGCGCTGTAAAACGTTTCTTCGAGCACGTTTCCAAAAAAGAATTAGATCGCCCGGAGTGGCCTATGCCGCGCCCGAACCCAGATTACACAGCGCGGGTCATCACGCGCAAACCGATTACTCCCGACGCAGAGGAACTCACCGCTAATCCCCGCTCTCGCAGCGCCAAACTGCGTGTTCTGGAAAAGATTTAATCACACTCCCTTTACCTATGTATACCCTTGAACCAGTCAACACACGCTACTCAGGACGCATCAGCTTCGGCCTGTTGTCGTGGATGGTCGCATCCGCCATCATCGCCGCGAGTGCCGGCGTCTCCTATGCCGTGCTAAAGAACAATCAGGTTGCGGAGCGCACGGAGCTGGAAAAAATCAACCGCGAAATCGCAGTCTGCCGACTCAACACAAACCAGTACCGAGCCAAAACTGATGCACTCACCAACCGCTGGGCCATGCGCGACCGCCTGAATCAGGATGATTCCTCCCTGCGCGATATTACTCATGATCAGATTGAGTTGGCCCGCAGTACGCACAGCACGGCCACCATGAACGCCACTGCTTCTCGATAAAATCATTTTTCCTACACCGCATGAAAACGAAGATCCCTTTTGCAAACCGCTGCGTCTGGCTGTGTGCCATGGTGCTGGGGGTCTCGTGCATCATTGCTCACCGTCTCGTAGAACTGCAGGTTGTAGACTCCGGAAACCGCGGACGTATCGCCGCTGATGAACTCATCGAAAAGGAAATTATCCCGGCGCAGCGCGGAATTATCATGGATCGCAATGAAGAAATTCTTACGAACAATATCCAAAATGCAGAACTCATCGCCAATCGCTACCATTTGCGGGAGCTCACAGCCGTCGTCGACGGTCTTGCCTACAATCAGGTAAGTCATACCGATGCCTGGGGGCAGGCTAAAACTTCCTCAGACCGCCGCAAACTCCTCAATGCGAAACGCAACGAGCTTCTCGATAATGCGCGTCGCCGGCTGACTCCCGAGCAAAAGGCTGCCCTCCGCCGACAGTTGGGTACCACTGACCCGAAGAGCAATCGCATGCTGGAATACGACCCCGAAGTGTGCGCCTACTACTACAAGCTGCATGATCAGCTTGTCGCGGAGCTACTCTATCCATACCTTTGCCGCATCGCTCAGGCCCAAAAAGGGAACAGCGAAAGGGCACACGGCATGACGAGAGAGGATATCATTGAGCGCATAGCCCAAACTGAAACCGAAGAATACAACCGTCGTGCCAGGGAAACAAACCAGCCAACACGCTCCTTTCGCAACAATATTATCCTTGCCAAGGGGCTCAATCTGGATCAGGCAGAACGCATCAAAGAAACACTGATCCGAGCGCACGTGCACGGCGTCGTAGTGCAGCAGAATCCTCACCGATCGTACGTGATGCCGGAGATGCTCTGCCATGTTCTTGGGTATGTAGATCACGAAAACCGCGGCGTAAGCGGCGTGGAACAGTATTTCCAAAGCTACCTGGCCGGGGTGGATGGCATGCGCGAATACCGCCACAATGCCCGGGGGCAGGTTCTCCCGAATGAGGATGACCGCTACATGGCACCCAAGGATGGACTGAACCTGCGCCTCACCATCGACATGCGCCTGCAGGCAATTTGCGAACAAGAGCTTGATCGCGGCATGCAGCATTACCGGGCCAAGCGTGGGTGCATGATCGTGGTGCACCCCAAAACCGGCGATATTCTGGCTATGGTGAGTCGGCCGTCCTTTAACTTAAACACAAAGGACCTTATCACTCCGGATGGTTCATTCAAGCGTGGCACGATAAAAGATAAGAAAGGCAAGCTAATAACAGGTGACTTCAACTTCGCTTGTCAGACGCGCTATGAACCGGGCTCTACCTTTAAGGTGATCGGCACCACCACGGCGATTGACCGACATATTATGACCATCGATACGCCGGTAAATTGTTCACCGTTTAGCGTCGGTTTCGGAAGCAAACCCATTAACGACGGTCGCTTCAACTACGGCACGCTCACCGTAGGGCAAGTCCTCAAAAAGTCCAGTAACCCGGGTGCTGCGCGTGTCGCCCTCACTGTGAAGTGGCACAACTATCGTGAATATCTTTCGCGCTATGGGCTGAACGTACCGGTGGGAATCGACCTGCCCAGCGGCGGAGCCTGTCTTCTGGCGGACGGTTCCAACATCGTAAACTACTCTCGTATTGCCTACGGCTATTCTGTGTCCGTCTCCCCCCTGCACATGGCGATGGTTTATGCCACCATCGCAAACGACGGAGTGCGCATGAAACCGCGCCTCATCGACAAAATCATCGCGGCGGATGGTTCAGTATACGATGAATGTGAGCCTCAGGAAATACAGCGCGTGATGTCTCCGGAATCTGCGCGCATTATCCGAGGCGCCCTGGAAAGCGTCACCGAAGCATCGGGACCGGCGGGGCGGGGAACAGCCACGGCTGCAGCTATCCCGGGCTTCCGCATAGGCGGCAAAACAGGCACAGCGAAAAAAGTGAAAGAAACTGGAGGATATTACGAAGGCCTCTACACGGTATCATTCGTCGGCGTGCTGCCGATTAATGACCCTCAGCTAGTCGTGATGACGGTTATTGATGAGCCCCACCCCACGGATTGCAATGCTGGAGGCGGTACTGTCGCAGCACCTATCTTCCGAGCTGCCGCTGAGCGCTTCATCGGTGTACTGAACCTGCAACCCACTGATCCCATCGCTTACGAGCGCTACCGAGACAACAAGGACCGCACGGCCCAGGCATCTCTCCCCCCTTCTCGTAAAAAGCCATGATGAACACTAAACAACTTTTTTCTCTCCTGCCAGAAGCAACGATCACCGGATCGATTCGTCGCGGCATAGGACAAGTAGTTGACGACGACCGCAAGGTCACCCCAGGGAGTTGTTTTATCGCCGTGCGTGGCAGCCGTACCGACGGTCACAAACTTATTTCACGCGCGATCCATGCTGGCGCCATCGCAATCGTGGCAGAGGAGCCATGCCCCCCCTCTGCGCAAAAGAAGAACATCCTCTGGGTGCAGGTTCCGGATACGCACCGAGCCTGCGGAATTCTCATGAGCGCTTGGCAAGGGTTCCCGAGTCAGAGGCTCATCGTTCTCGGAGTCACCGGCACCAATGGCAAGACAACTATATCCTACCTTCTGCACCATATCCTCCGTTGCACCTGGCAAAAAGCCGGACTCATCGGCACGATTCTCTACGATGATGGTTCACGACGCATCACTTCCCACAACACTACGCCCGGTAGCGCTGAGTTGCAAAAGATGCTTGCCGATATGACACGCAATAATTGCCGAGCTGTGGCGATGGAAGTCTCATCCCACGCGCTGGAACAGGAACGCGTCGCCGGAGTGCAATTCCGTGTCGGCATCTTCACCAACCTCACTCCTGAGCACCTGGACTACCACGGTGACATGGAACACTACTACCAGGCAAAAAAGCGCCTCTTTAGCGCCATGGCTGAAAGCGGTTCTCGCCACGGCATAGCCGTCATTAACATTGATGACCCTTACGGACGAAGGCTGGCAGAGGAGATGGCGCCGTTGCTGAAGGTGCGCACCTTCGGCTCTGCAGCAGATGCCGAGTTCCGCTTCACACCGAAAACTCTCACCACCTCCGGTAGTAGCTACGAGCTCTCCTACCGCGAGAAAACATACCTCGTTCGCATACCCCTCATTGGCGCGTATAATATTTCCAACAGCCTCGCGGCTCTCGTGGGTGCTGTCTCTGCAGGCATCAACCTGCGCGACGCTATTAATGTTATTTCAAATGCCCCACAGGTGCCCGGACGGCTGGAGCTCGTGAGTTCATCCAACCGTGTCCGCTGTTTTGTGGACTACGCGCACACGCCGGACGCGCTCGAAAATGTATGTCGCACAATGCGGGAACTGTGCCGTTCCGGACGCCTGATTGTCGTCTTTGGCTGCGGGGGAGATCGTGATCGCACAAAGCGTCCCTTGATGGGAAAAGCCGCGGCGACATATGCTGACCTGTGTATCGTAACAAGTGATAACCCTCGCACAGAAGATCCAGAAAGTATCATCGATGAGATCATGCCCGGCATTCCGGAATCTATGCGCCACCGCATTACTCTGAGAGCCACAGCGATTGAAAAAGCTCTTGACTGCGCACGCGCGGGGGATGTTGTCCTCATTGCTGGAAAGGGACACGAAGACTACCAAATCATCGGCACAAGGAAATTCCGTTTTTCGGATGCCGAGGCAGTACGTCGTTACATCGAACGCAAAGAAAAAGAGCTCATAACTGCGAAAACTGCTGAGAGAAAAAAATGACGCAAATCACTACCGGACAGCTTATACACGCCACAGGCGCCGAGCTCGTGGCTTCCGGAAATCGTTCTGTCACTTCCGGCGTCTGCACCGATACGCGCCACATTACTCCGGGCTGTGTTTTCTTTGCCCTCAAAGGAGAAAATTTCGATGCCAATTGCTTTGCAGCGGCAGCCTCTCAATCCGCCGCAGTCGTCGTAGTGAATCGCATCGCAGGAACGTACCACCCAGATTGCACCGTCCTGCGCGTGACAAACTCCTTGGTTGCTCTCCAAAAGCTGGCTCACTGGTGGCGCGGGGAGCTTGCAGATCTTCACGTGGTTGGCATCACAGGCTCCAGCGGCAAAACGAGCACAAAGGATATGGTGCGCTCAATCCTTGAGCAGCACTTTGAAGAGGTAACGGCAACATGCGGGAATTTGAACAACCACATTGGCGTACCTTTGAGTATTTTGAGCACCGAGAAAACTTGCCGCGCCGCTGTGTGGGAGATGGGGATGAACCACGCCGGGGAACTTGCTCCCCTCTGTACTCTCACCCAGCCGCAGATCGGCATCATCACCCATATCGGCTCTGCCCACACCGGTTTACTCGGTTCACGGGATGCCATCGCACACGAGAAATGCACACTCGCCCGCGCCCTGCCCACCAATGGCTGCATGATTTTTCCCTCTTCAGATGACTACGCGAATTATATCTCCTCGCAAACAAAAGCATACGCCCTATCGGTCGGCGGCGAGTCGTGTGCTGTGCGGGCAGAGGATGTGAGATGCAACGCAGAAGGCTGCGATTATAAACTCATCATCGCAGGTCTAGGAGAAATTCCCGTACACCTGCCTGTTCCCGGAGAACACATGGTGAATAACAGCTTACTCGCCGCCGCCGCAGGCTGGAAACTCGGCTGCACCCTCACCGAAATAGCCGCAGGACTCGGCGGAATCGCCTTGACGAAAGGACGCCTCTCTTGCCGTTTTGTGCAAGATATACTCATCGTGGATGATACTTACAACGCAAACCCAGAAAGCATGATTGCCGCCTTACACACTGTGGCGACCATGCCCATTAGGGGGAAGCATTACGCCGTGCTAGGCAAGATGGGCGAGTTAGGGGACACCGGGATTGCTGCACACGCAGAGGTGGGGAAATGCGCAGCGGAGGCAGGTTACTCGGGCATCGTGATATGCGGTGAGCCCTGTGCTGAACTCTCCGCGCTGGCAGACGCCGCACAAAACTATGGAATTCAGCACGTAAAATGCACTGACACACCACGGCAAGCCGCTGAAACACTGCATACAATCGTGCAGGAAGGCGACGCGATTCTATTCAAAGGTTCCCGCTCAGCAGGCATTGAGCGCGTAATTA
>CANQGG010000011.1 GCA_947601655.1 uncultured Akkermansia sp. | reverse complement strand
GCAGTGAGATCACAGATATGGGTAGCCATGATTGCCTATTTACTCGTGAAAGTGCTCAAGCGACGCGCTTCGCATCGGTGGTCGCTGGGAGGATTGGTTCACTACCTACGAATATCACTGCTGAGCACGCAGAACCTGTTTTCGTGGCTAAACCAACCATATGACATGGCTGGGACGGAAGAGGTTTTAGTGCTCGATAGCACGTAAAGTTTTATGGATTTGCCCAAAAATCGCCAACTCCTGCTATCATCATGCTTCCCGCCCATGAGATACATTTTCTTGGGACGGATGTGGAGGTGAGCACATGCGAGGCAGGAAAATTCAACGAAGGAAGAGTCTCAGAATTCTCTGCTTAGCACCGGTGAGCGGAGCATAGCGGAAGGGAAGGTCGAGCCACGTTGCACGACGCAGCACACCTTTGGCGTGTGAAAAAGTATCGAAGCCTGTTTTCCCGTGGTAAGCGCCCATGCCGCTTTCACCCACGCCGCCAAAGGGAAGAGAGGGAACCGCGAGGTGAACAACAGTATCGTTCACACATGCGCCGCCGGAGCTGATGGAGGAGAGCAGCCGTTTCTCCACGGTGTTATCCTGTGTGAAGATGTAGCAGGCGAGAGGTTTCGGGCGAGGTAGCACAAACTCCTCCACTTCGTCGAGGGAATCGTAGGGAATGACAGGAAGGAGAGGGCCAAAAATTTCTTCCTCCATGCAAGGAGAATCCGGAGTGACGTTTCCAAGTAGTGCGGGTTCAATGCACAGGCGTTGTTTTTCGGATCGACCGCCACAGATGATTGAGACTCCCTGCATAAGGCCGAGCAAACGCTGAAAGTGACGCTCGCTGACGATATGGGTATAGTCCTCGTTTTCAGTGGGATTCTCTCCGAGCATTTCGCGCACGGCTCGAGCGAATTCCCGACAGAATTCCTCTTTCCTGCTTCGGTGGATCAGGAGATAATCAGGAGCCACGCAAGTTTGACCGGCGTTGAGGATTTTTCCGAAGGCGATACGGCGAGCTGCGAGGGGGATATCCGCTGAGGAATCGACGATGCAGGGGCTCTTCCCTCCAAGCTCCAGCGTGACGGGGATAAGATGCTCTGCCGCGGAGCGCATGATTTGTTTGCCAACGCCTGGGCTACCCGTGAAGAAAATTGTATCGAAGGGAAGGCTGAGGAGTTGCTGCGCGGTTTCGGTATCTCCGCGGACGGGACAGACGTATTCGCGTGGGAAAATAGCAGAGAGCATGTTTTCCAACGTCTCCGCGGTGTTCGGCGCACTGCGGGAGAAGCGTAAAACGCAGCAGTTCCCCGCCGCTAAGGCAGAGATTAGAGGATCAATGCTCAGCAGAATGGGGTAGTTCCACGGACTCATGATGAGAGCCACGCCGTACGGCTCCGGCAGGATGTGCGAGGAGGCCGGGAATTGGGAAAGAGGTGTACTGACCCGTCGTGGCGAAGTCCATTTTTTGAGATGGTTGAGAGCTTCTCGTACGGAGTTGAGACACATGCCGATCTCGCACATGTAGGATTCTGCCGAACTTTTTCCGAGATCCTTTCGGAGCGCGAGAGCTAGTTCCTGTTCATTCTCGCGGAGGGCGCACTGAAGGCGTTTCAAGGATTCTTGCCGGAAGGCGAAGGGGCGTGTCGCTCCACTGCGAAAAAATTTTTTCTGGAGATCGAGGAGTTCTTGCATACTTTTTTAGTAGGCTTGGTGCAGGATTTGCTCGACTTGCTCAGCAGAGAGGGAGACGGGATTCACGATGAGAGCGCCATCGTTGATTGCCGTTCGAGCTACACGGGGAAAATCACTCTTTTGTGCTTGCATATCTCTGAGACGCACTGGGAGACCGCAGAGCTCGTGCAGGTGGGCAGTAATATCTTCCACGCAGTGGATCACCGCCTTTGCCCTCTCCTCTTTTGGAGTGGAGGCTGCTTTTTCCCATCCTGCCAGCATTGGTAAAATCTCCGCGTAGTGTTGACTCGCCTTGGGCAGATTAAAACGCATCACGTGCGGCAGAAGAACCGACATCACATCCGCATGAGGTAGATGACAGACTCCACCCAATGCATGGCCGATGGCATGCACTGCTCCCACCATGGAGTTGGAAAAAGCGATGCCGGCGAGAGTGGCGGCGAGAGCCATGCAGAGTCGATGCGTCACATCGGTGCCATTTTCTACAGCCGGGATCAGATGCTGAGCTATCAGACGGATTGCTGCCGAGGCGTGTGCATCGCTCAGCGGATTCTTCTGGAGACAGGAGTAAGCTTCAATCGCGTGGCAGAGAGCGTCTATTCCCGTGGAAGCTGTAGCGCGCGGGGGAAGTCGAAGAGTCATTCGCGGGTCAAGTACGGCGGCATCAGGAGCGACGAAAGGGGAGAGGAATTCCATTTTCACTTCCTGTGATTCGTTGCGAATGACCGCTACGCCGGTGCATTCTGACCCTGTGCCGGCGGTGGTAGGAATCACGATGAAGGGGATATGTCTGCCGCGTTGCATATTTTCCATGCCGCTGAGCGAGAGGATATCATCCGTATTGCTGGAGAGCACGAGGTGCACGCCTTTTGCCGTATCAATCACTGATCCTCCGCCTAGGGCGAGCAGGGAATCGCAGTCATTTTCGCGGTAGAGAGCAGCGATACGGTTGACGACACTGAGCGAGGAATCTACCGGAATATCCGTGAAGGAACAGACAGGGGGACAACCCTCGGCTTTCAGGATCTCCAGCAAGAGCTCGTTCATCCCCAGCCTTTGCAGCACGGCATCCGTGAGCAGCATGGGACGTGATGCCGCCAGTCGATATAACTCAGAGGGAATGCGATCCAATGCGTTTTCTCCACAGAGGATTTTAACGGGATTGTGGTATTCGAAGTAGGGAGGTTGCATTAGTAGCGATTGGTGAGGAATCCGAAAATGATCCGTGCGTACAGGCGCAGAGGGGAGGCCTGCAATCGCGGAAGCTCCGGCAGAATACGCCGCGTGATGAATGGCGGGAACAGGTAGCACTCCGCCAGATTCACCAGTCTGGCCAGACGCATCACATCTGCTATCTCCCCGGTCACGATGAGTCCATGTCGTGCGTAGAGATGCGCCAAACTCATACGACCGGTGAGCAGAATGAAAGCATCTGCCAGCGTTTTGATGGACAGTTTGCAGCACCTCTGCTGAGGCTCTTCGCTGAGACGTCGCAGCTCGGAACCGTCCCACTGCACGAAGAGTGTGGGAGCCTTGTACCCGGTAGAAATGGCGTAACTTATTCCCGTGGGCAATGAGAGGCATTCTTCCTCTGCCTTTTTGTCCAGCTTCGGAAGCTCGCAGATCGCTGCGTGCACCAAACGCAGAGCCGCGGCGAGGTAAATCTTTTTCAGTGTTCGTTTCACGCTGGATTGGGCAGGGTGTTGGCAGCGGCTGCGCGGCGAAGGCGATCCATCATGGCGCGTCCAAGTCCGGTCTCCGGCAGTTCCTCTGCCACGATTTGGTCAATATCTTCTCTCTCGTCCATGGTGCGCATCACGGCGAAAAGGCGCACTGCCGCCTCCGCGAGGCGTCCACTGCCGGGTGATAGGGCGATAATGTGCTGCCAGCACTCCTGTTCTGCCAGAGGAGAATCTCCCCGGTACGAGATGAGACCGTAGCGGATACCGACCTGAGGAGTGAAATTTTTCTTCGCATTAAGCAGAGAGAGCGGTTTCGAGGGAGCGTAGTGGGAGGGGAGTTGTCCCGGAGCAACAGGGCTTTTCTGGGCTGATTTGGTCGGTTTCAAAACTCGACAGATCTCACGAATTCTCTCCACAGTGATTGGTCCCTGCCGTAGTATCTCTACAGCAGGCTTGCCTTTCTCATCCAGACAGGGACGCAGTATGGTGCTCTCCAGTCCCTCTGAGCAGGCTCCTGCATCCACGATGAGCGGAATGCGTCCGCCGAGCTCCTTTTGCACAGCGGCGGCGCTCGTGGGGGAGATGTGTCCGAAGCGGTTGGCGCTAGGCGCAGCGATGGGGCGCCCGAGGGCTTTGGCTACACCTCGCATTACTTCGTGTTGTGGAACTCGACATGCCACGGTGGGCAGTCCACTCGTGACGATATCCGGTACGCAACTCTTGCGCGGCAAAATGAGGGTCATGGGACCCGGCCAAAAATTTTCCGCCAATCTGCTAACAAGTTTCTGAATATCAGTCGGTACCTCGGCAATGGTTTCAATGGCTTGAGCATCCGGCAGATGACAGATGAGGGGGTCAAAATGCGGACGCTCTTTCACCGCAAAAACGTCGGCCACAGCTTGTTCATTCATTGCGTCCGCCGCTAGACCGTATACCGTCTCTGTGGGGAGAGCCACTAGCTGACCATCGGATAAAAGGGCGGCCACATCGCGATACGCAGCAGCGGACTTACTACTGCCGGGTTCCAGATGAAAGACTCGCGTGTCCATCATGCGTCGAGTGTGATGACTGTCTCACATCCAATCGTTATCTTGCATGAAAGCCGTAGCGTTCTTGTGACCTTGGGCGGCGGCTTTTTTTACCCAATAGCGCGCCTGCTCCAGATCCAACGGAACGCCAAGACCGTGGAAATAGCTGCGGCCGAGATTATATTGAGCATTGGCATTGCCCATTTCAGCGGCGCGGCGGAAGCAGTCTGCAGCTTTGAGAGAATCCTGCTGGCAGCCCTCCCCATTGCGGTAGCATAGACCGAGGTTATTGAGGGCCGAGGGGTCATTTTGCGCGGCTGCTTTAGAATACAGATCAAAAGCCCTGGTAAGATTCTTCGGTACGCCAGAGCCGGTCAGGTAGCAAGAGGCAAGATTATCCTGAGCATTTGCATTGCCGGCTTCTGCGGCAGCAGTATACCACTTGACGGCTTCTTGTAGATTGGTTGCAACGCCATAACCGAAGTCATAGCATTTGGCAAGCAATAACTGAGCGTCCGTGTTGCCGGCTTCTGCAGAAAATCTCAGCAGTGGGAGCGCTTCGCCATACTGTTTTGTGTCGTACAATGCCGCACCACGAAGATATTCTGCCTGGTGTGTGGGATCGGCTTCGCAGGAGAACACGAGGATGGAGGCAACAGCGAGAAGACAGAGTCGAATATTCATAATAACCGAGTGAGTGAAAATTCGTTGGGAAGTTCAGTTCAGGCGTTTTGTAGTAGGTAGCGCTCAGCTTCCAATGCAGCCCAGCAGCCCATTCCGGCTGCGGAGATCGCCTGGCGATATACGGGATCTGCCACATCACCTGCGGCGAAAAGTCCGGGTGTCTTGGTAGAGGCGCCCCCGTTGCAGCGGATAATGAAGCCGGAAGGATCAAGGTCCACAAGCTCTGCCACGCAGGCGCTGTTTGGCACATGACCGATTGCTACAAATACGCAGCTTACCGATAGCTCGCTCAGTTCATTGGTTTGGGTGTTGCGTAGGGTCACTCCACATAGCTCGCCATCCTTCCCCTTTTTGTAGCTGGTAATCGTCGAATTCCAGACGGGATGAATTTTCGCGTGATTCAGCACGCGCTGCTGCATGGCTGCACTGGCACGCAGGGTATCGCGGCGGTGAATGAGATACACTCGCTCTGCAAAGCGAGTAAGGAAATGTGCCTCTTCGCAGGCGCTGTCGCCACCACCCACTACGCACACCGGCACATCACGGTAGAAAGCGCCGTCGCAGGTGGCACACGCGGTGAGTCCGTGTCCAATAAGCCCTTCTTCTCCCGGCAAACCGAGATAGCGCGCCGTTGCTCCAGTAGCGATGATGACTGCCTGTGCAGTGTAGGAACGTGCTGAGGTTGTGACCTCAAAGAGCTTTGTGACGTCGTCTTTTTTCACGGATACGACCTCTTCGTAGACTAATTTAGCGCCAAATTTTTCTGCTTGTTGACTCATGTTGAACATGAGTTCCGGTCCCTGAATACCATCTGGGAAACCCGGGAAATTTTCAATCTCTGTGGTGGTAGTGAGCTGCCCTCCCATCTGGCTGCCGGTAAAGACAAGCGGCGATAAGTCCGCACGCGCTGCGTAGATTGCGGCCGTGTAACCTGCAGGCCCTGTTCCTATGATGATAAGTTTTGCATCCACGAGGAACATCTTATCATACCGCTCCTCTTATGGCAAGACTCTGCTTTATCCTTCAAACCCGGATTTTTGCATCGTCACAATTCCTCGCTCCCCTGCAGGAATTTCGTGAACAGCATACAAAAAGCGGGGAAGAGGTGCAAACCTCTTCCCCGGGATACTATGAAGACTTTGCAGGCACGGTGGCCGTGCAATAGGAAAATTAACTGTAGGCTGATTCAACCTTCTGGGCAACATCCTTGTAGCCGTAATCAATTTCGTAGATGGTCTTGAAATTCTCGAGGGCTTTTTCTTTGTTGCCGGCAGTCTCGTAGAGATTGCCGATGAGGTAAAGGAGCTCCTTTTTGGTGTCATCCATGTTGACCTGCTCAGCATTAGCTTCCTCAAGCTGGCGAATGGCCATGTCTGTCATGTTTTTGGAAGCGTAGCAACGACCGAGCATCAGCATGGCTTTCACGCGCAGGTTCGGGTTGGTTCGAGCCCGCTGCAGAGCAGGGATGGCTTCGGAAAATTGCTCTGCTTCGTAAAGAGCCTGACCATACTTGAATTGCAGCTGAGCATCGGTGGGATTGGCTTCCACACGTGCCTTCGCATCGGCGACGGACATCTGAGCAATCTCTTTTCGGCGCTGGGCAAGAGCCGCTTTAGCCTCTTCATTGTTTGGATCAGCATCCACTGCCTGTTGGTACTGGGCAAGTTCTGTCCGCAGTACCTTTTCACGCATCTCCATGGCTTTATCATTGATGGAGAAATCAGCAGATCCACTCAGCTGGAACGCATAGGCATAGAAGGAATACGCGTTGCCGTAATCTTCCATTTGCTCGTAGACCGACGCGATACTCTTTACCACCTGAAGATTGGTATTATCCGCGGCATACTGTTCAGAGAGCTGGGCGAGGCGAGACTCCATCTCAGCGCGTGTGAGCCCCACCTTATCAGCAGTCTCCAGCTCCGTCGTGGCATTTTTATTCTTCATCTTGGAGCGGAAATCGCCGGCGCCTTCCCAGTTGCCCTGTTTCATGGAAGCGCGTGCGGCACAATCCTTTTCGCCACGCTGGGCCACAGGGTCGGTGCGGTCGATTTGAAGAACTCTTCGGTAGGTGTCCGCTGCTTCAGCAAACTGCTCATTGCGGATGTAATGGCTGGCCAGCAGATGAAGGTGTTTCTTGGGATTTGGCTGTCCCTGGCAGATTGTTTCCAGGGCGAAAGCAGCCAGATCGGGAAGATTGAGGTCTGTTGCCGCGGCAAACAGCGCTTCGTTTGCTGCCACGGAGTAAGGATCTTTCTCGAGATCATCCTCAATCGTAGTGATGGTTGTCTCCGGATCACGCCGCGACGTAGTGAGTCGCACCCCGGAGAAAAGAGAAGTTTTGCGCCCAGCATCCGGAACTACTTTCACCTCACAGGCGCGGAGCATCTTACGACCGCTCAGAAAGCCGGGAGAACGTTTGATGAGCGTGCGGAGTATACTCACAGCATACTTGTAGTTCTTTGCATCGACTGCCTGCTGTGCTCTGACCCACAGGCCTGCCTCAGCTGCGGGAAGTTCCTTGTCTGAAATGATGCTGATCATGGAGGGAGAAGCGGATTAAAGACGGATTGGCGAGGAGATACGCCCCACCTTCCCCGAACTTTTATCACAAAAAAGAGCAGACTTCAACCTTGTTTTTCAAAAAAATGATGATAAATTCGGCGCAGGATGAGACTGGATGCCCTGCTGGTACGGTACGGATACTGCGCACGTCGGGAAGCGCCTGCTTTGTTGCGCTCCGGTCGGGTCCGAGGCAGAGACGGCGCAAATATCACCTCTCCCGGGCAGCATGTAAATGTGGACGAAGTGCTTGTCGACGGGGAAAAAATTCCATTTCCGGATGGAATATACGTTGCGCTGCACAAGCCAGTTGGGTATGTGTGCTCGCATGCAGAAGAAAAAACCAGCAAGCTTGTTTTCGAGTTGTTACCGGCGGAGTGGGCTCGTAGGAATCCTCGAGTGGAGTGTGTTGGTCGGTTGGATAAAAATACGTCAGGACTCCTTCTCTTCAGCGATGATGGTTGCTTTGTGCATCGTTTGACGAGTCCGAGGAAACACGTACCAAAGCTCTATTCCTTTGAGACGGGGTCTCCTATCCCGGAGGAAGCTTCCGCGCTCTTTGCGAGTGGCGGATTCATGTTAAAGGGTGAAAAGGACCCGTGCTTGCCGGCGAAACTTGAACTCACAGACGTCACGCACGGAAAAATCACCCTGGAAGAAGGGCGTTACCACCAGGTGCGACGCATGTTGGCAGCTGTTGGGGCTCCGGTTATCCGGTTGCATCGCGAAGCTGTTGGGCATCTTCAACTAAACGATTTGAATTTGGCGCCCGGTGAATGGTGCAGTATTGATCCCACTACCTTCTGCGGCCATGGTGAGAGATGAACCCATTGCGGTAAACGCGTCTTTCGATGTAATCTATGAGGATGAGGACGTCATCGTTGTGGATAAGGCGGCGCCGCTGTTGATGCATCCCACTGGGCGAGAACGGGAATATACGTTGCTGCAGGGCGTGCAAGAGCTTCTGACCTATGAATTGGCTACTGGCGGGAAGCTATCTCTTATCAATCGCTTGGATCGTGAGACAAGCGGTCTCGTGCTCATCGCGAAAAATGCCGAAGCTGCCCACGAACTTGGTTGCGCCATGCAGCAGAGACGTATTCACAAGCAGTACCTCGCCATTGTGCGCGGACAACCGACATGGGAATACGCGTGCTGCGCCGAAGCTCTGGCTTCCATGGAGGCTGTAGAAGCCAGCGCCATCCATGTTCGCCGCGCGTGCCATCCGTCCGGTAAGCCATGCCGTACAGAATTTCATACTCTGCGCAGGATGAGAGCGAGCGGGAAAGTGCCGATGGTATCATTGGTGCGCTGTATTCCCATTACAGGGAGGATGCATCAGATCCGTGCTCATCTGGCCCACATGGGGTATCCGATTCTTGGGGATAAGATATACGGAGGAGATGAAAGTTGTTACCTGCGCTTTATCCGGGAGGGATGGACCAGGGAGCTTGCCGACAAACTCATCATAAGACGTCACGCCCTACACGCCTGTGATTTGGATTTTCCTCTGCACGGAAGTCGAATACGGGTGCACAGTGACCCTCCGGAGGAAATGGCAACGTTGATTACATGAAACTGTAGGCGTCCACATCCAGCGTCACGGTGACGTTTTCTCCCGGGGAGAGTAGAGAGATTTGTTTTGCTACGACCTCAGAAAACACGCGTGCCCGGGGTGCTTTCAGCACGCATTGGTAGCGGTATTGCCCGTATGCTTTTGCAATCGGCGCAGGAAGGGGTGCGCTGATCTCTGTTCCGCGCGGCAATACCGGCTGCAACCGCTTGTAAAGAGTTTTGATTGCAAAATCTGCCAGATCTTCCTTTTCCGAGCGTACAGTGAGCACGGCCATATGGCAGAAGGGAGGGAAAGCAAACCTTTCTCGTAACTCCAGCTCATTTTTCGCGAATCCATCTGTGTCGTGACGCCGGGCATACTGGATTGCAGCGGCCTGTGGGGTGTATGTCTGGATAATTACTTCGCCTTCCACATTCCCGCGTCCGGCTCGCCCTGCTACCTGAGTGAGCAGCTGGAAAGTTCTTTCCGCTGCTCGCGGATCAGGTATGCATAGCCCCAGGTCTGCATTCAACACTCCCACTAGTGTTACCCGAGGGAAATCCAGTCCTTTGGAAATCATTTGCGTACCCAGTAATATATCGATTCGGTGTGCACGAAAGGCTTCCATGATGTCACGCAGGGCGTTTTTCCGCGCGGTTACATCTGCATCTATCCGCTGAATTCTTGCCTCGGGGAAAAATCGCTTCAGCAGCTCTTCAATTTTCTGTGTGCCACTACCCTGCAACTGAATCGCGCGACTTCGGCACTTGGGACATTCCATTGGCACTACAGCGTGATAACCGCAGATGTGGCAGATAAGTCGGTTCTCGGTTATGTGATACGTTAGTGGCAAGGAGCAATGCTCGCAGGTAGCGACGTATCCGCAATCCGGACATTGCAAAGCACGAGCAAAACCGCGGCGATTCAGTAGCAGGATTGACTGCTCCCCGCGCCGCAGACGTTGTTCAATGGCGTTCTTCAGCCGCTCCGAGACTAACCCCATGAAGCGTTTATCCTTCGCTTCGCTGCGCATATCCAGCACGCGTGTGAGCGGCAAACGTTGCCCATCCGCCCGGTGATCCATGCGTACAAGTTTGTATTTTCCCAGCATGGCGTTGTGGATGCTTTCCAGGGAGGGGGTAGCAGAGCCAAGGACAATGGCGGCGCCTTCCATGTGCGCTCGCAATACGGCGAGATCACGTCCATGGTATCGCGGTGCACTTTCCTGTTTGTACGAGGAATCATGTTCCTCATCCACAATGATGAGCCCGAGGTTCGCTACAGGTGCAAAAAGAGCTGAACGAGGACCGATTACGATTCGGGCGCGTCCACGGCGAATAGAGTGCCATTCATCGTATCTCTCTCCATCGCTCATCGCACTGTGCAAAATAGCAACCATTCCGGGAGAATTCGCGAAGCGACTCTTGAAGCGCGACATAGTTTGCGGAGTGAGAGAAATTTCTGGGACAAGAATCAGTACTCCCCTCCCTCGTGAAATTACTTCCGCGGCAGCCTGTAGATATACCTCCGTCTTTCCGCTTCCTGTAACACCTTGCAGGAGAATTGGTTTTCTATCGTCGTCTTCAAGAGCCTCTAATACACACCCAAGCGCCATCTTTTGTTCCTCGTTCAGAGTGAGCGGTTGTGTGGGTGCGAAATCCTCTCTTCCGGCAGGGTCGCGATGCACTGTTTCGAGTTCCAGACGTACATAACCTCGCTTTTCGAGCAAACGGCAGGAGGGAAGCGCTCCTCCTCTCCCTAATGCAGAGAGTGCCTCGCAGCCGTTCTCGCTTGCCATGAGAGTTTGTATAATGGCGGCTTGCCGTGGCGCACGCGCTTTCATTCGGTTGAATTCATCCTCTGAGGGGCGTCGTGTTAGACGAACTACCTTGCGCGTCTTCGGGTCGTGATTTTCACTGCGCACTGGTTCTGGCACGATGCAGCGCAGCATCTGCTCAACTGGCGCGGCATAGTACCGCGCCGCCCATTCTGCCAAATCCATCAGCTCTTTGCTTACCTCAGAATCACCCTCCAGTACACGAATAATGGGCTTGAGAGCTACATCCGGTAGATCGCATTTTCCCGCCTCCGGTAGCTCCATCACAGTGCCGGTGGCCCGCCGACTACGCAGCGGCACCTCAACCCGACAACCTCGCTGCACCTCTATTCCCTTCGGCAGAGCGTAATCGAACACCCTGTCACCCAAACCGTCCACCAGGACACGGACCGTCCTCTGCGGTCCCGGCTGATCCATACCGGGCAGCACGGCATCCGGGAATCATTCGTTCACTTCATCAGAAGAGATGATACGAACTACAACCCGCATCCCTTCTTTTTCCCCCGTGGCTTTGGCGAGGGAACGGATAGCTGATGCCGTCATCCCGTTACGTCCTACGAGGATAGCCACATCATCAGGATCCGCTACAAGGCGGAAGCGCACCATATTGAGATCTTTCGCGCGTGCAACACGGAGCTGTAACGTCTCAGGATGCTTGATGAGTGGCGTAGTAACCGTAAGCAAGTATTTTCCAATTTTTTCAATAAGCTGCTGCATGGCGTTTCAGGGCGTTCTTCCTTGTGTCCTCATACTACTCCATCGCCCGGGGAATTGTCAAGCCTGCATCACGACAAGCTCCTCGGCTGGCGCGTGAGGAAACCATGGAGCAGGAAGCAACGTAGGAAATAAAAACGCGTAGCTACGAAAAGTACTACGAGCTGATCCACATCAGTGAGGCGTGAAATTTGGAGGGATTGGCGTTGCTGGCGAAAGTGAGCATGAAGATCAAGACCGTCGGGTGATTTTGTAGTAAATCGTAAGTGTCAAGCGCGTTTTTAGAGACATTTGCCCATGTTCCTGCGCGCAGTAGAATCGTTCTCGGCGTAAATCTTGTTGCATATGTGGGTGGGGAGAAATCTGTCGCATTCCCATTTAATATATTTTCCCTCTCCGGTCCCACTTCTGTTTCGTGGGATGACGTTTTTGGAATACGTATGTCAAGCCTCGATTTGAATTTTTTTATCCTTCTTTTTCAATGCCTTATTAGAGAGGCATGTCTCTTTCAGATCTCGAAATTAGTTTGTTAAGTTTTTTCAGGCCTCACATAGTCAGACTCTTAAGTTTGTGCGGATACGTATTCCAAATACGTATCCTTTCCCCCGAGGCGCAGCCGCGGTAAGAATCATGCCGCAACAGCCTCCTTGAAGCAAATTTATCCTATACGCACTATGAAACTTCATCTACCAGTTGGATTATTCACCGCCCTCATGGCGGTGCTGACCGTCCTGCCGACCTATGGCAAATATGAGTTGAAAATCGGCGAGGACCCCATTGATGTATCGGAATGGGATGGGAACCTGTACGTGTTTTCTGACATTACAGAGTATGCAACGAAAATGAATGCCGGAGGGTGGTATATTGATAAGAAAGTCATACTAAGAATTGATAATGAAGATGAAAATAACTCGGTGAGATTTTATGGAGGAGAGTTTCCCGTTGCTTATACCAAAAATTTGATATTTGGAGGGGGTGTTTTGTTGGATGTCGGAAGCGGATGCACTTTTGAGATTGCCGGAACAGGACAAGTTGCCTCCGGGTACAGAAGTTCCTCAGATCATCCTACGTACAACACCACAGATAATACCATTAATTTGTACGGAACCATCAAGGCCTCGGGAAATTATTCAGCTCGTGGTCATCTTTTCTACGCGTATGCAACATCAGGTTCAATTTCTGATTGCTTCGTATCAGGGACCTTAAATATCTTTCAGGGGGGAACACTGGATGCCGAATCAGGTGACGGCACATTAGTCGTCTCAGAAGCGTATGGTAGCGCAGAATTGGTGACATCGATCAATGTTTACGAGGGCGGGTTGATTAAAGCAGGAAAAGACAAGTTGAGAATTGGATTTATAGGTACTAGCTCTTCCTTAGTAAACACCATTGCTACGACCGTCTTGACGTTGGATGGAGGAAGGATGGATGTAGAAGACGGTCATACGAGTAACAAGGAAATAGACTATAATAGCATCGGACTTTGTGCGGCTGCAGGGGCAACGACAGATACTACAATCAAAGTGCTCAACGGAGGTAAATTCTATGGAGGTAATATTGAAATATCAAGATCGGACTCTAACTCAGGGGCAAACACGAACCTGCGAATTATCGTTGATGGGAAAGGGAGCGAGTTTTCAACAAATGGCAATATAAGTGTCAATGAGATACAGAACCATCCAATCAATCACCCAGAGAAAAAATATATTAGGAAGAATACAGAGATACAAATTGCTAATGGCGGTAAAATGATATTTGGGGGGTCATATCTAGGAGCTCAGACTACTACATTTTACTCCTCTGACTTCGTTGAATTGCATTTTTCAACACGAATCATTATCGACGACGGCGGAATTCTTGTTATCAAAGGCAAGGGAGGATTCATAGGCGTATTTGATTCCCTGTTAAAAAGTCTGGAGAATAAGCCTGATAATGAGGAAGCGCAGGCAACTTTGGCTGCAACTGAACGTGACACGATTTTTGAACTCCACGGGAATTCGACGCTCGATGTGTCAGAATATACCGTCAATGCTTCGCGTGACTCATGGCAAGGTATTTGGGGGGATTTGCTAGTTGGTGGTGGTCAAATCATTTTAGGAGAAAACAATGCGGCACAGACGGGAGACAGCGTGTTGCTTCGCAAAAATGTGATCATCCAGACGGATAAGGATTATCATGGTACGGTGGATCTGGGAGGCTTGGATGCCTCCAAAATTTCACCGGAATTCACATTCAAACATTACCAGGAATGGGATGAGGAACGAGGTGAGTTTGTGAAAAGGGATACAAGGAATGGCTTCCGCATAGGGGGCGCGAACACTCGAATCACGGGACTGAAAGCGGGCTCAACGCTCACTCTCAGAAATGTAGGCACGAACTCCATCACGGTGGGTACCGGCAGTGCATATCTCACAACGGGAGGCGGTGAAGCGCCTGAAGGCTACGCGGCTCTCATTGAGTTCGAGGACAACGACGGGACGGTCGAACTGGGATCGGGTGCAGAGATAACGCTCAATTTTGACGGTAAATTTGTCGATGGCATATTCAGTGGCGCCGAGGATGGGAAGGTGCAAATAGAGGTGTGGTTCACCAACGGCTCCTTGACGTTGGGCGAGGGCGACGGAGTCCCGAATGATTTCTTCAAAATTGGGGATGGCTGGGGACTTTATGCTGCCACCGTAACGGGTCCTGAAGGTGAAACTCCCGGCAAGTTGCTCATCACGGGCGATATCAGCAATGTGTGGGCATCGACGCAGAAGTTGCAGCCGAATGAATCCGGGGCATATTCCGGGGATTTGGATGATGGGGTGAGTAAAGCCACCAAGGTCGTGATTGATGGTGACACAGAGCTGAAATCCACGACCGGCGGTACTCTCGAACAGTTGGAAGGGGATCATAACTTGCATATCACGGGGGAAGGGGAAGTCAACCTCGATAACACGCCATCTGCCTTTCCGACCGGTACTCCTGATTCTACATTCAAGGGGTTGCTCACAGCCGACAAGGGCGTGAATCTCCACAAGACCGGCGAAGGAACGCTTACGCTGGACGGAGGGCTGAAGGCAGGAGGCGATGTCACCGTGGAGGAGGGAGCGCTGGTACTTGGCGAGGGCAGCGAGAGTTCCATCAGCGGCACGCTGGATGTGAGCGGTACGCTGGAAGTGGACGGCACGCTTACGCTTTCCGGTACAAGTGATCTGTCCGGGAGCAAGGGAAGCATTACTGGTTCCGGTACCTTGGTGCTGGATGGAGATATAACCTTTGGCGACGAATTCGATCTTGATCAAAATCTGACCATCGAGATGGGAGAAGGCGCCGACAATGTTAATTTCGGCACCCATGAAGCAACGCTTGGCAATCTGACCGGAGACGAAACTATCACTGGGAAGAACTTAATCGTCAGCAACGAAGAGGGGCAGGTGTTCTCCGGGACGCTGAGTGGTCAGGCAAAGGTGGAGGACAATTTCAGTGTCAGCGGCATGAATGCCGACGGTTGTGACTTCACCATGCAAGACAACAGCGCCCTCGATCTGACGCAGGGGGGCAATAATACTCTCGGCTCCGTGAAGTCTGCCGATGACGCAGGCGCCACATACAAGCTCCAAGATACGTCCACGAACAACAAGATCGGAGACTTTGTAATCCATACGGAGGATACCGTCGATATCGGCCTGCATCTCGATGATGAAGCATTCTGGGGAGAGAGCGGCGCTGTCGAAAACCCCGGCATGCTGACTTGCACGGGAACGCTGGTCATCGAGAATGGCGCGACGTTCAGGATCCACAACCTCTCCGATATTATCGCGGAACACTCGGGCAAGTCGCTGAAGGGAATCATCATCATGTCGGGCAAAGATGTGTACACGGCGGCGAGCTATATGGGGGACGATGATAAATCGAGACAGTTGGCAAGTGGAGAACTGGAAGCCAGAGTCCGGCTTGACAATGTGCTGAAGGGTATCTTCAAGAGCGCCAGGATCGTGTTTACGAATGCGGATGCAGCAGAGGCAGTCGCTTTAGACGTTCAACCGAGAGAGGCGAGAAAAAATCCGAAAGACCTTGTGCTCGACATGGAGACCTACAGTGCTGCCGACATACGTGAATCAGCGGGAAGTCAAGTAGCGTACGCAGGAGGCATGTTGCTCAACCATCATGTCAGCGAGCATCACCTCAACTCCGATCCGGATGTGTTGAAGGTAACAACGGCGATCGGTTCGGTGATCGACAGCAACCATGCGGAGGCAAATCGCATCCGCGCCGCCGTGGCAGGCAGCACATTGACTTCACTCTCCGCCGCACAGAGCGCTGCCCTGCGCAACCAAATGGGCCGCGTGCGCGACCACGCCCTGCAGGCCGCCCGCCTGCGCTGCGCCGGCAATGCCGACGAGGCAACTGCCCAGCAGCGTCCCTGCAAGAACTCCCACGTCTGGGTGGAAGGTACCAGCTTCTTCTCCGAGCAGCACAGCGTCGGCGATGAGAGCGGCTATCGCCTCAATTCCTGGGGCGGCGCCGTTGGCATCGATGCTCAGGTGGACGCTCACTGGAGTGTCGGTGTGAGCCTTTCTGCCAGCTATGGCGACCTGGAAGCGCGTGCAGCGGATTATGCCAAGGGAGATCTGGATACGTACACCGTGAGCTTCTGGAGCCAGGCGAAGAACGGACGCTGGGGCAACACGCTGCTCTTCACTCTCGGCACGAATGAGGCGGATCTCAAACGCACGGTGAACTACGGAGCGGGCAGCTACACCGCCACGAGCAACACGAGCGGCAGCAGCCTGGGTGCGATGTGGGAACTCACGTATGACTTTCACCCGGTAAAAGACAACAAGAGCAACATTCTCCAGCCGCTCTTCAACGTGGCAGTGATGCACACGAGCATGGACGGCTTCAGCGAGAAGAACGCGGGGAATGTAGGCCTTGCCGCAGAGAAGCAGACGCGCGACACGGTGACGCTGGGTCTTGGGCTGCGGTGGCTGGCGGCGATCAACTCTGCGAAAGCTGTCAACCGCACGGTGAGCACGGAGGTGCATGCGAACGTGGCGCAGGACATGGGCGACCGCCGGAGTGTGGCGAACGTGGCGCTGCTGGCAGATCCGAACTTCACGCAGAGCGTGTACGGCTCGAAGACGGGCAGCACGGCGTTCCAGTTTGGCGCGGGAGTGAACGTGCCTGTGACGCCGAACTCGCAGATCTACGTGAATGCGGGAGGCGAGCTGCGAGAGCACGCGAATGCATGGAACGCCGCGCTTGGCGTCCGCATGGGCTTCTGACGCAGAGAACAATCTTCACCGGGTGCGTCTTCGATCCGGGAACCCAACACCAACACTCAAATCAAATCCATAGAAGACAAAACTTCATCCGTTGTTACCTCGTGTGACGGCGGATGAAGTGTTTTTGAAAACAAAGAATCGATCTATGTGAGTACGCTTTTTGTGCTCTCTTCCCATTGCGTTTATCCTTCCAATGCACATATTGACAAATTAGAGAGACAGGTGTATCTTGAGATTCCATGAGGTTGGCGGGTATGACAGTTGTTTCTGATAGAACAATGGATGAGGAGCGAGCTCTTTACGGGAGTCGTGATTTGCTCGTGAGGAGGTGTGTGTTTGATGGACCTGCCGATGGTGAAAGCGCACTAAAGGAGAGTGCAAACATACGCATGGAGCACTGCTACTTCAATCTGCGTTATCCGTGCTGGCACGTTAAAGGATTGGAAATGGAACAGTGCGAGCTTACTCCGAATTGCCGGGCGGCGTTGTGGTATGCGAAAGATGCTCGCATTGATCACACCAAGCTGCATGGCATCAAGGCGCTGCGGGAGTGCAGAGGGGTGTCGCTCAGGGATTGTGACATTGAATCCCCGGAATTCGGCTGGAAGCTTGAAGATGTGCGCATGGAGGCTTGCGCGGCGCAGAGCGAGTATTTCATGCTGCTTTCCAAGCATATCTGCATGCATCGCCTGCGGCTAGTGGGAAAATACTCTTTCCAGTACGTAGAGGACGCAGTGTTGGAACACTGTAATCTCGAGACGAAGGATGCTTTTTGGCACGCGAAGAATGTCGTCGTTCGTGATTCCGTGCTGAGAGGTGAATATCTTGCATGGTTTTCGGATGGACTCACTCTGGAACGCTGTACAATCGTTGGTACTCAGCCGCTTTGCTACTGCAGAAATCTCATTCTGCGGGATTGTAAGATGGTTGATGCCGATCTATCTTTCGAGAAATCACATGTGAGGGCAACAATTACTTCCTCGGTACTGAGTATCAAAAATCCAGCATCGGGGAAAATCGTTGTTCCGTCGCTTGGGGAATTAATTATGGATGATCCTGACGCTCAGGGGGATGTCGTCCTTGATCCTGACGCCGGAACCGCGATATTTACAGAATAAATTTTATGGGGCACAGTCAGCCTTTTGGCTTCCATTTCGGCCCGGCATCGTGTAGAATGCCCGCACAACAAGGCTATGCTCAAGCAAAGAACTCTCAGTAAATGCGCATCTATTCAGGGTACCTCGCTGCATACCGGCAACGCGGTTAAGCTCACTATCAAACCGGCGGAACCCAACACCGGGTTGCGTTTCAGACGCATTGATCTTCCTGACAAGCCTTTTATTGCGGCCAGTGCAGCTAACGTGCAGACCGTGGAGCGGGCTACGACCCTGGCGGAAGGCTCGGTAAATGTGCATACAGTGGAGCATATTCTCTCTGCGCTCACGGGTATGGGAGTGGACAATGCCATCATTGAGATGGATGCCAATGAGCCGCCGATTTGTGACGGATCCGCGGCTCCTTTTGTCAAGCTTATTGAACAGGCAGTCGTCGTGGAACAGGAAGCTCCCTGCATCATTTGGGAAATCCGGGAACCCATGAGTGTGGAAATACCGAGTGGCCCCAAAATTGTGATTCTTCCGGATCATAAATTCCGTATTTCGCTTACTGCCGTTGGTCCGCAGGGAAGAGTCACGCAATATTTTACGTCCGAGATTACACCGGAGATCTACAAAAAGGAGCTGGCAGACGCTCGTACTTTCTGTTTTTACGAGGATATTCAGCCTTTGCTGGATAAGGGACTCATACGTGGCGGCACATTGGATAACGCCATCGTCATCAAGGGCGATCAGTATATTTGTGCCGGTGGGTTGCGGCACCACAATGAGTGCGCTCGACACAAGGCCATGGATCTCATTGGCGACCTGATTCTCAATGGTCGTCGCATTCTGGGGCATGTGATAGCTATTATGCCTGGCCACGGCATCAATACCAAGATGGCAGCGGTCATGCAGAAAAAGTACGAAAGCATGGAGGCGATGCGTCCTAAACCCATCGTGCTTCCCGCCGGGGATGCTGTGCTGGACACGGCAGAGGTACTTAAATTGCTGCCGCACCGCTATCCCTTCCTCATGGTCGATCGCATATTGGGCTTTGAGGGGGATAACCGTTGTATCGGACAGAAAAATGTAACAATGAACGAGCAATTCTTCCAGGGACACTTCCCGGGACACCCGGTGATGCCCGGCGTGTTGCAGGTGGAGGCTATGGCTCAAGTTGCTTCAATTCTCATGTTGCGCATCCCCGAGAATCAGGGAAAGATCGGCTACTTCATGAGCTGCGACAAGGTGAAGTGGCGTCGTCCTGTTGTTCCGGGGGATATCCTCATCATCGAAACAGAGCTGGTGAAGATGCGCGGCGCTATAGGCGTGGCTGTCGGACGCTGTCTCGTGAATGGCGAGGTCACATGCGAAGGGGAACTCAAGTTTATGGTGCAGGAACCGTGAGGTATTACTTTCTTCTCTCTCTCATTTCATCTCAGCATCATGAAAAATAACGAGGTCAAACTTGATTCCCTCCCAAATCTCCAGATCGATACGGGGGAAGTACGCCAGCCACGCAAAAAAGATGGTCCTCTTTTCTACATTCTTCCCCCGCTGATTGTGGCAGCAGTGTTCTATTACTGCGCGACAACCCCTCCCCCGGTGCCGCCGAAAACGCCGACGGCTGAGTCCTCAAAACAGCAGATAACAACCGAGGATGGCGCTCATGGTGAGAGTGAGGCAGAGGAGGGCGTTGATGGAGACGAGGAATAGATCTTTACGATGAACGATAAGAATGAGAAAATTACGAAGTTGCCGCAAGGGAAGCTTCACGTGCCGAATTTCCCCGTTATTCCCCATATCGTCGGTGATGGATGCGGTCCGGATATCTGGGAGGCCTCTCGCCCGGTAATTGATGCTGCGGTACAATCTGTCTACGGGGAAGAGCGTCGAATCGTTTGGCGCGAATTGCTTGCGGGACAGAAGGCGCATGATACGCTGGGCACTTGGCTGCCGGAGGAGACGATGGCGACGATTCGCGAGTGTCTGGTGGGTATCAAAGGGCCGCTCACCACGCCTGTTGGCGGCGGTATTCGCTCGCTGAACGTTGCGCTTCGCCAGGGATTGGACCTTTATTGCTGCGTGCGCCCGGTACGTTATTTTGAGGGTATCGAATCACCTGTCAAGCACCCGGAAAAAGTGGATATGGTGATCTTTCGCGAAAATACGGAAGACATTTACGCCGGGATTGAGTTTATTGCCGAAAGTGCGGAGGCTTACGCTTTTTACAAATGGCTTCAGGGAGAACATCCCGAGCGCGCAGCCAAGGTTCGTTTCCCCTATTCTTCCGGTTATGGCGTCAAACCCGTTTCGCGTGAGGGAACAGAGCGCCTTGTTCGCGCTGCTATACTCTATGCTTTGCAGAATAACCGCCCGAGTGTAACACTGGTGCACAAGGGCAACATCATGAAATTCACTGAAGGGGCTTTCCGAGATTGGGGGTATGAACTGGCCAAACGCGAATTCGGCGCATGTCCCATCGGTAAAGGTTCGAGCTTGCAACTTCCTAGTGGCTTGATAATTAAGGACTGTATATGCGATGCGTTTCTCCAGGAAATTTTGCTGCATCCGGCGGATCATTCTGTCGTTGCTACGCTCAACCTCAATGGTGATTATTGTTCGGATGCGCTCGCTGCACAGGTAGGAGGGATTGGCATTTCCCCGGGGGCAAATATTAATTACGTCACCGGACATGCGATTTTTGAGGCAACCCATGGTACGGCTCCAGATCTGGCAGGAAAGGATGTAGTGAATCCGAGCTCTTTTTTGCTTTCATCCGCCATGATGCTGCGTTACATCGGTTGGGGGCAGGCCGCCGATGCTCTGGAGGGGGCCATTGCGAAGACGATTGCTCTGGGACAAGTCACGTCCGATCTTGCAGAGCAGATGTCCGGAGCTACAATGCTGGGCACCCGCGCTTTTGGCGAAGCCATCATTTCTCACCTTTCTGTCTGAGATGGCGCCTGATGCGGAATATGTGCATGCTGCTTTCAGCGCAATTGCTCCCCGCTATGTTGCTGTGAATCACATTCTTTCTCTTGGGGTAGATATCCTCTGGAGGTCCAGGGCTGTGGAATTGGTAGCAGATTGGAAGCCTTCTTCGCTTCTGGATGTCGCTACAGGGACAGGGGATCTGGCACTGGATATCCAACGAGAATTACCTGAGATTGAGGTGCTTGGTGTAGATTTTTGTAAACCTATGCTTGAAATAGCGCGCCGACGCGGATTGCGCCACGCACTTTGTGCGGACGCTATGCGGCTTCCCTTCAAGCCTGCCCGTTTTGACGTGTTGACAACTGCTTTCGGTCTTCGCAATATGCAGGATTACCGTGGTGCGCTGCATGAATTCCGTCGTGTGCTGCGTTCCGGCGGCCACCTCCTCGTTCTCGACTTCAGCATTCCTGAAGGTGTTATTTCTTCTGCAACCTACCGTTTCTATCTCCACCACATATTACCGCGCCTTGCCGGTTTATTCGCGACTTCTGCGTCTGCGTATTTTTATCTCGGAGAGAGCATCGAGAGATTCCCGCGTCGTGGAGCAATGTGCGATCTCCTCGTAGATGTGGGGTACAGCGATGCGGTTTGCATTCCTCTTCTCGGGGGTATTGCCGCCATATATTTCGCGCAGGCGTGAACTTCTTCCCCCTCTGTCTGCTTCTCGCACTGCTCGAGTAAAAAAAACTTGATTTGAACGCACTTTCGAATGGACAAATCGGCCATTGCAAGGTAGGATAGCTTCAGGCGGCGAATGCTGGTCTATTATCTTTTATAAGTATCTAACGCTGAGAAAATCATGTTCTACGCATCGAAAAAAACAGATACCAACCCTGGCAATACTTCTTACAGTCCCGTGCCCGATGAATGGGGTTCTCTCGACAACGAAGGCCCTTCCTCTACGGAGGAGGGAGCCGCTTTTTATGTTCCCCAAGAAGGTACGTCTTCTCCCTTTGGCGAGTCTTCCCCCGGTACCCCTTCTTCCTCTACCCGCAATGTTCTCAACAAGGACGTGACCGTCGTTGGCACGCTTCGCTTCACGGATGATCTCCTCGTGGATGGCGATGTGGAGGGGGAGATTACCTCTGAAGGGGCTCTTACCGTCGGTTCCAATGCTACGATTCAATCCGATGAAAAGCACAAGGCCGCTGTTCGCACCAAGAGTGCTATCATTCACGGGAAGGTCATCGGAGACGTCATTGTTACGGATCGTGTTGAGCTCTCTGCTACGGCTCAGCTTGTTGGCGATGTCACAGCAGAGACGATTTCCATCCAGGAAGGAGCTGTCTTTGTGGGACATTGCACCGTGGGCAAGATTACGGATCCTCTTCCTGCGAGCCATACCTCTGCACCGACTCCCAAACGAGCTTCAAAACGAGCTGCTGCGGAGCAGGAGGATAGTACGCCCAATCTTCTGGGATGAGCCAATTCGAGCAGGTGCTGGGCGCTGCAGAGTACAGGGCGCAGCCGCTTGTCGTGCCGCAGGTTTCCTGCCGCAGATCAACGTGTGACACGGGAGGGGCGATTTCCTTCGCTTACCGGCCACACAGAGAGGAGCGCGTGAAGGTGCCGATGCGGGAGGTGGTGTGCCATGTTTGCGGCAGGAGATCGCAAATTCCGGCGGCAGCCCTCTCGGCACACTGTGTGCATTGCTGTGCGCATTTCGAGACCGCGAGCTATGTGTTGCACTCCGGTACGCGGCACCGCATTCTCCGCACGCTTGGGGATGTAACCATTCCTAAGGGCGTTAAGCTTTCGCATCTGGATATCGCTTGTTCGAATCTCACAGTTTCCGGAAGAGTCTCGGGGCGTTTTTATGCAACTCAAAAACTTGAATTAAGGGGCGAGGCGCATATCAATGGCGACTTGAAAGCCGATTTCCTCAGCGTGACCTCCAGTTCTCGAGTTGTCGTTGATCCCTCCGTGGTGGTGCAGAATGCTGAACTTCGAGGAGAGTTGCAAGGGCGTCTCATTGCGAAGGGACAAGTGCGTGTGTATGCCGACGGTAAGTTATTAGGAGATTGCCGCGCAGAAAAATTGCTCCTGGATCCCGGAGCTGTACACGCGGGTGTGCGTCTCCATTAGGTCCCTGGCCTCAGACAGCTTCGCAGGACATGGATATCACGATCAAAGGAGCCTCGCAGAACACCCTGCAGAGCATTAACCTCACACTTCCTTTTGGGAAGATCACGGTGTTGGTTGGTCCGAGTGGCTCAGGTAAGAGTACATTGGCGCGAGATACGCTCTTCGCCGAATCCAGACGACGTTTTTTGGATTGTCTTTCCGCAGGGGCTCAGCGTATGCTTGCGCGGCCGCGGCGTCCGCAGGTAGAGAGTATTGAGGGCCTCCCTCCGGCGTTATGCCTGGAGCAGGGCGTGCCCACTGCCTCTTCTCGTGCCGTACTTGGCGGTATCACTGAAGCTCTGGATTATTTGCGCGTCATTTATGCAGCCATCGGTTGTCCGCACGACCCGGTCACCGGAGAGCGACTCAAACGAATGACCGCGGATGAGATAGAGCTTGCTCTCATGGCTTTGGAGGAAGGGACGCGTCTCACACTGCTTGCTCCGCTGCAGGGAGGAGCCCCGGGGAGCGAGCAAAGTGAGCATACAATCCTTTCTCTTCGTAAGGCTGGTTACCTTCGCTTGCGGGTGAATGGGTGTTTGGTGGAATTAGATGATTTGGAGAATGAGCCTCCGGATCCGGAGGCGCGATGCGAACTGGTGATTGATCGACTCATCCTGAAGCAAGGCAGTGCCTCGCGTCTCGCAGATTCGTTGCAAAATGCGCTGCATTTCTCGCCGCACGAAGTACGCGTGCTTGCGCAGAAGGAAGGAGAGGAGACGCGAGTGCTTGCCTACTACACGAGTTTTCGCAACGAGTACACTGGTTTCACCTTGCCGGAGCTTTCTCCGGAATTTTTCTCCCCTTTTTCACCGAGTGGGGCTTGCGAGGAGTGTGAAGGACGAGGACGCATTGAAAAAAAGAACGGAGTATGGGAAACTTGTCCCGCCTGCAAAGGAATGCAACTAAATCCTGTCGCCCTCGCGGTGACGCTTCCATTCGGTGATCAGGAACTCAGCCTCGGCGACTTCTGTCACCTCAACATTGAGCAGAATATCAGGCTGTTGGATCGCCTTGATTTGCCCCCCTCATATCGTGATGCGCTGCGCCCAGCTTGTGAGGCCTTGAAAACACGTTTATGTTGTTTGGAAGAGCTATCTCTCTCTTACCTGAGTCTTGCGCGCCCGGCTTCCACATTATCGGGTGGTGAGTTACAACGGGCACGCCTTGCCGGTCAACTCGGCGGAGGACTTTCCGGAGTACTCTATATTTTGGATGAGCCCACTATAGGTCTGCATGCTTCCGAAACAGCCCGCCTTGTTGCAGCTCTCAAACGATTGCGTGATCGCGGTAACACAATCCTCATTGTAGAGCACGATGCGGATGTGATTCGCTCTTCTGATTGGGTGGTGGAGATGGGACCGGGCAGCGGGGAAAATGGAGGCAAGATACTCGCTACTGGAACACCTGCTCAAATTGCTGCTAATCCGGATTCACCGACGGGCGCCTGGCTATCCGGTCGGCGGAATTTTGACCGAATTCGACAACGAGAAACAAAGCTGCTCCACTGGGCAACATTACACAACGCCGCCGCACGTAATCTGAAAGGGTTTGATTTTCGTTTCCCTTTGCAAGCGTTTACCTGTATTTCCGGTCCGGGAGGATCAGGCAAGAGTACCCTGGTGCATGATTGCCTCCTTCCTGCATTCAAAGCCGGTAAGCTCGATGGCGTCGCATCCATTTCTCGTGCCGTTGTCGTAGACCAGAGTGCGCTAGGCTCTTCTCCACGCTCTACACCGGCATCAGCGAGTGGTTTGCTGGATGTGCTACGCCCGCTTTACGCCAGGCTCCCGCTTTCTCGAACACGTGGTTACACCCCGACACGTTTTGCCCTTGGGGTACGTGGAGGACGCTGTGAACGCTGTGCGGGAACCGGTTTCCTGCAGGTGGATATGAATTTTCTCTCGGATATTCTCATCCCATGCGATGCCTGTAAGGGTGCGCGGTACAATCGCGAAACACTGGAAGTGACGTGGCGAGGACGATCAATTGCTCAGGTGCTGAACCTCACCGTGGATGAGGCTCGGAAATTTCTCGATCCCATACCCGCTGCTTCCGCGATTTTGGAAGCCATGCAGCAAGTGGGACTTGGATATTTACAGCTTTCCCGCGCCTCATCCACCCTTTCGGGTGGAGAGGCGCAGCGCATTCGCATCGCCTCCCATCTTGCGAAAGCTGCGCCCCGACAAGCGCGTTCTGTGGGGCGCGAAAAGCTCCTGATTGTTTTGGATGAACCGACGACAGGACTTCATTTCAATGAAGTTGATATGCTGCTACGTGCAATTTATCGGCTTCGCGATGCTGGACACACGATTTTGTGCATCGAGCACCACGCCGGTGTATTAGCTTGCGCAGATTTCCTCGTTGAACTCGGTCCTGGCTCGGGAGATGCAGGAGGAGAGATTATCCGCGAGCTGCTTCGCTCGTAAATTGTGCTTGTTTATCCCTCCAGGAATTGCTATGGTTACGACATGCGAAAAGTATTTCTTACCATAGTCTGCCTTTTCATTGTATCTGTATTGTCTACCGGTTGTGTGTGGCAGCAGAGTCAGTTGCAGTCGGAAAGCGGTCTCTACAACGTGCCTCTCAAGAATAACCCAAAGTTGGCACTGGATGGCGTGTGGTTTTGGGGAGGAGGCAACCCCTTCCGCTCTCAGAAGGAAGGAAAACTCTATGTAGCTCCGCTGGATATTTCAAAAGTGCAAGCAGCACAGCCTGAACTCGCGCCGCTCATGGTGCCGCAGATGCATAACTACATCACAAAATATGTGGGAGAGGCGGTGAAAGAAGGAAATGCCGCCACTGGGTCAAATTGGCAACTTGTGGATTCTCCGAAGGATTGCGATGTGCGTGTGGATATTGCGTTGGTACATTTCAGACCTCAACGCCCGGGACTGCGCGTCCTTTCAGGTGTGAGCGGGCACTTCGTCAAAATACCCGGCGTTACCGATGTGGTGGGCAAACTTTCGCAGGGTGATGTGCGTGTAGAATTGACGATTCGTGATGTCCGGCACAATCGTTTACTGATGGCCTGCAAAGACAGTAACCGCACCTCTGCCATGCTTATTTCTGCTGAGGCATACAAGAGAAGCGGAAATGCGGATGTGAACCTGCGTCTCTGGGCTAAGAAGCTTGCTAAGCTCATCCGCTATTGCTCTCCGGATAAGCTGGGAGACGGGACCATAGAGCAGATGATAAAGAAGAGGAGCATCTGGGATGCGGCGAAGGCTCGCTTAGGATTCTGATGCCTTATCTTCATGAAGGCAAAGAGACGAAATTTTGATGCGCTTCCTCGCTCTGCCAAACTGCCCGTGGAGGGTACGGTGTGCGTGCATAATCATCAGCTTTTTTTCTCTCCGTCTGCTCTTTCGTCTCCGAATCTCAAAGGGAGGTATCCTATTGATGATTTCTGTTCTCTGGGGGCTTTAGCTGGTGATCGTGTGGTGGCTTATGTGGGAAATTTTCCCGGGACGCGGTACAAACGTCACACAAAATGGCATGAGTGTCGTGGCGCCGCTTCCGCTCGCGTGGCAGAGGTAATTAATCGTTGTCGTACTGATTGGATCGGTTCATATCAAATCCGACAGGGTGGTGCTCCCATTGTACGCGGGGATGGTGTGAATGCCCCGGCAATCATGCTGCCGGCGGAGTTTTCCTGTGCGCCTCCGGAGCATGGCCTGCTTGTGCGCGTCGAACCGTTGCAAGCATATGATTGCAGGGAAACGCCGGTGCGTGTGCGGGTTGTAGAGATTATCGGCAGAGAAGAGGATCCAAAGATCGTGGAGTATCTTATTATCAATCGCTATGCGTTGCGAGACGAGTTTGCTCCTGAGATCCTGAAGGAGGCGGAAGAGTTGCCTTTGGGATTGTCTGTGGCGGAGTATGCCACCCGTGAGGATTGGCGCGAAGAGTGTGTGGTGACTATTGATCCACTGGACGCGCGAGATTTTGATGACGCGATCTGTCTGCGTCGTCTTCCGGAGAGGCAAGGCTGGGAACTTGCTGTGCATATCGCCGATGTGAGTTTTTATGTGCGTCCCGGTTCCGCATTGGATGTCGAAGCTCAACGTCGGGGCAATTCAACATATCTTCCGGCACGGGTTTTGCCAATGTTGCCGGAACGTCTCTGCGATGATCTGTGCAGCCTTGTGCCAGGGAAAGATCGTCCTACTGTGCTGTGTCTTATCCGCCTTGATACGCAGGGAAGAGTGCAGGGATGTCGTGTGGCACGCGCGGTGATTCGCTCCCAGATGCGCATCGCCTACCCGCAATTTCAGGGGTTGATCAATGGAGGGATGAGCTTGGGTGATGCCCGTGTGGATGGTATGCTGAGGAATGCTGCAAAGTTGGCTTTACTCATGCGAATGCGCCGCATGGAAGCAGGAGCGTTGGATTTGGATGTACCGGAGCTGCGGGTACTCGTGAACGGCGTAGGCGAGACCATCGGGGTTGAAACGCTGCAGAGCGATGAATCTCATCGCGTGATTGAAGAGTTTATGATTGCTGCTAATGAGCAGATTGCCCGCATGCTGCGCGGCGCATCTATTCCCACTATCTTCCGAATTCACACCGAGCCGGAGACGGACCAGTGGGTGGAATTTGTGCGTCTCCTACGCACATACGACATTTCTGTCTCTCCTATTCCTTCTCGCGAAGAAATGAACAAAGCGCTATGCGCGATTGCCAATCATCCGGATGAGACTCTGCTGAAGGTTGCTCTCCTTCGAACCATGGCTCGAGCGTGTTATGACACGCATCCCGTGGGACATTTCGGGCTCGCCACGCCTGATTATTGCCACTTCACCAGCCCGATTCGCCGCTATGCGGATCTCGTGGTGCATCGATCGTTGCTTGTCCTGTGTGGTATTGAGAAGAAAGAGACGTTTCTCCCCATAGAAGTTTGCGGGCGCCTGGCTGAGCATATTTCCCGTACGGAACGCATTTCCGCTGCAGCGGAGACCGAGGCAACTCGTCGCCGCCTGTTTGCATATATTCAGCAGCTTTCCTTTGCTGAGCCTCTGCCTGTTTTCTCAGCTGTGGTAGTTGGCGTATGGGGACATGGGGTCGCAGTGGATCTGGAGGACTTCCACCTTCGTGGTTACATTCCCGCTGAGTTTGTGCGAGCAAGAGGGCGCGGCGGGCGTCGCTTGCGTGGAAAGGACGGTATGCCCCAGGCTGGTTCGCGTTTCTCTGTAGTCTTCCACTCAGTAGACTGGGAACGCTCCATCGTGGAGTTACGCCCTGTGCAGCAGTAGCTTCACTCCTTCCGTCCGGTGTTTTAGTGTGATCGAATGATTTCTTCTGCTACCTCTCTTGCCTTCACGTCGTCCTCTAAAATGATTTCCAGATTTTCTCCGTAGGACCTGGCGTGGAGCCGATTCAGTACTTCCTCTACAGTTTCCCAGATGCCGGGGAAACTCAGTTTCCTGTTCATGAAGGCTTGTACGGCAACTTCATTGGCGGCGTTATACATGGCAGGCATGGTGCCGCCTGTCGTTGCGGCCTTTCTCGCCAACCTTAGAGCCGGAAAATCGTCTTCCCTGGGAAGTTCAAAGTGCAGATCCACAAGTTCCTCCAGACGTAGTTGGTTCAAATCACCCGGTACACGTTCGGGATAAGTGATAGCGTACTGAATAGGGAAGCGCATATCACTACAGCTCAGCTGAGCCAGCAATGAACCGTCTCGAAATTCCACGAGAGAGTGCACCACGCTTTGAGGGTGGATGAGTACGTCCACCTGTTCAATGGGCAATCCGAAGAGCCAGCGAGCTTCAATCATTTCTAATCCTTTGTTAAAAAGAGTAGAGGAGTCGATGGTAATCTTGGGGCCCATTTTCCACGTAGGGTGGCAGAGCGCTTGTTCCGGAGAAACCTGGCGTAACGCCTCTTTAGGCGTATCTCGGAAAGGGCCGCCGCTGGCAGTGAGTATCAGTCTCCTCACCTCGTCCACGCGTCCTCCATGCGTTTGCAGACATTGGAAGATGGCATTATGCTCGCTGTCCACAGGCAGTACCTGAATCCCTGCTTCCGCCGCGCGGCGCATGACTAATTCACCAGCCATAACCAGAATCTCCTTGCTGGCGATTGCCAGATCTTTCCCGCATTCAATGGCACGCATGGTGGGACGGAGTCCCGTGGTGCCGACAATAGCGGTTAGAACGGTGTCCGCATCTTCCAGAGATGCCAGCTCGCAAAGTCCTTCTTCTCCCACATGCACCTGCACACCTGACGGTAACAATCTGCGAAGCTCAGCTTCCTTCGCAGGGTTTCCAATGCCCACGTGCCGCACACCCCAGTCATGCACTTGCTTTGCGAGTTTCTCAACGCGGTTTCCTGCAGCGAGACCAACAACTTTCATGTGTTCCGGCAGACTTCTTGCGACCTTTAGTGCGCTGGTACCGATACTGCCGGTGCTGCCCAGGATCACGACACGGCGGGTTGCTCTGCTGCTCATAACACCGTCCATCATAGCATAGAAGATCCGGCACTTCAAGCGTTGTGCGTAGAGATTCTCCGTGCCGCATTCGAATCAAAATAGGTGTACCGGAAAAAGGAAGACGGCTTTCGCCACGGGAATAACAAGGGGATATTCAAGCGCCATCGAAAGCGCGTCCTCATGCTGCTAGGAGGCGCATGAAGGAGAGAGAAAGGGAGATTTGGTTCAGTCACGGATTTTTCCCCAATAGGTCAAAGCGTCGTCGGCGCCCTTGCGCGATTTTACGATACAGGAGGATTCGACGAGGGTAGGGAAGACTCTGTATCCACCGATGCGGAGGGAGGGGAAGGAGAGAGGAGAAGCCCTGCGGCATCGCGAGCTGCGGCTGTAGAGCGAATGCTGCTGATGAGCTCTCGATGGATGGCGGAGAGATCCGATCTGCTGTCGAGAACACTGATGATTTGCAGATAATTGTTTACCTGGTGCAGGGAGGTGGATTGCGAGGTGTTGTGCAGAGTGTCGCAGAGTTTTACAAGCAAGGTGTCACTTGGCAGACCAAGCAATTTTTTGCGCATGTAGGGCACCTTTCCTTCCTTTTCGAGTAGACCTTCATCGTTCGTGAGCGCCTGCACGTGATCAGCAACTTGAGTTCCGAATCGGTCGGCGATTTCTTTGTACGACACGTGGCAATCTTCTATCGTGTCGTGCAGGTAGGCGGCGATGACGAGCTCGGGGTTGGAGGAATACTTGGCGACGAGTTGAGCGACGGCGCAAGGGTGGGTGAAGTAGGGCACTTCGCCGGGTCCCTTGCGCATTTGACCATCATGAGCTTTTTCGGCGAAGGCAGCGGCTTGAGGGATGAGGACTTTTGAATTCGCTGCGTCAATCGGATTCTGCGGGCGGGAGGGGCTCATGCGAGGTGTTTTGACTCCATGGCGCGGAGCATGTCAGCCTCCTGTTTGACGCGTACCTGCAGATCGGCGAGGGCATTCATGTAGTATATGTAGGCGTCGTAGGGAGACGGGTAGGGGGTGAAGCCATTGCTCTTTTCCATGTAATGGAAGTGATCGGCGCTTTGGAGTTTGCGCCATACGTGTATCATATCGCGGTCGCAACTGGCCTTTACCTGCTCCTCCAGATCATAAATCTTCTTGATTGCCTCTTGCTGCATCACATTGGCATTCCATTGGGAAGTGGTGCCGAAAGTGGAGCAGGTGGTGGGCTGAGGACAATCAATGGTGCCGATGGAATGCAGAGAGCGTACGGCTTCTCCGGGGGTTAAGAACTCATCCCCCTGGAAAAGAATAGCAGGAATGAGAGAACGCCAGAATTCAAATACTCCGGTAGAATCTGCCTGGCGTTCACCAAGCGTTTCGTAGTCCATGGAGATGTTCACAATCTGACCCTCCTGTTTGTGCAGCCAACCGGAGAACGTATAGGGAGAGAGAGGGAACTCAACCCAGGATGGATCCACGCGGTTGACGGCGAGGTCATTGGAGAGCTCGCGGTTGCGTACAAGCGTCTTGGTGGCAGCGATAAGCGGGGCGCACTGCAGGTTATTGGGGTGCAGGTTGCCCATCATCTGGTTGTTGCCATCGGCCATGATGCCCTCCATGCCCATGTCGTACGCCTGGGCTGCAATAGCATTGGAGTACAACATGCCGGTATTCCAGAGGACAGTGGGGCGAGAGCCGAAGAGATTTTCAATGAGATCGCAATGCTCCTGTACTTGCTCAGCAAATTCCCCGGGGGAGTACAGCGAGGCGAGAGATGCGTAATAGGGCATAGCCAGGAACTCCACGCAGCCTGTTTCTGCGAGTTCCTGAAAAGTAGTAATGAGATCCGGTCGGTGGTGTTTCGCCTGCTCAAGAATGACCCCGGAGAGGGCAAGGGCGAAGCGGAATTGCCCATCGGATAGCTCAATGAGCTGGTGCATGAGCCGGCTGGCTGGTAGGTAGCAGCGCTCAGAGACCTGACTAAGCACTTCGCCATTAAGTCGATCGTCTTCGTAGAAGGCATGCTCGCCGATTTTGAAAAAATCGTAAGCAATGAGTCGATTCGGCTGATGCGCATGAAATGTGAGCGAAATCTTCATGGCGATGGAATCAGACGAGTGGATTACCTACCAACCGAGCACGTGATGATACACTCGTATCATCTTATCCGCTGCTGTATCCCAGTTGGAGTTCTTAATGTCCTGGGCGCTCTGCTCAGCTACTTTCCTGTATAGCTTTTCATCAGTGACGAGATCCACGATGTGCTTAGCCATCATGTTCACGTCCCAGAAGTCTGCTTTCAAGGCCCCTTTCATCACTTCTGCCACACCACTTTGCTTTGAGATAACGGCGGGGATATTGAATTGAGCCGCTTCCAACGCGGAAAGGCCAAAGGGTTCTGATACCGACGGCATACAGTATACGTCCGTCAGCGAGAGCAGTTCATTTACTTTCTTCTTGTCCAGAAAACCAGTGAAGTGAAAACGATCTCCTACACCGTGGAAGGCGCCGGTTTCGATAAGCTGGCGGAGTTTTTCGCCTGTTCCAGCCATCACAAAGCGTACGTTCTGAGTTTGCTCCAGCACCTTGGCCGCAATTTGTAAGAAGAATTCGGGCCCCTTCTGCGCAGTCAGACGACCAAGAAAAAGTACAAGCTTCTCCGGGAACTTTTTCTTACTGTGGAAAACGCGTACAGGATCGGCGCCGTTATGGACAGGAAAGATTTTTTCTGGGTTGATGCCGTAGTGCCCGGCAGCTACGGTACCCGTATATTTGGAGACAGGGATTACGGCATCCGCCTGCTCCATGCCGTACTTCTCAATGTCGTAAATCCATCCTCGGGCATCTGCTCCAGCTCGGTCAAACTGAGAAGCGTGCAAGTGGACTACAAGCGGTTTTCCTGTTGCGCGCTTCACCTCCACTCCAGCAAGATAAGTCATCCAGTCATGGGCATGAACAAGGTCGAAATCATACGACCGCGCCATAACAGCACAAATCTTGGAGAATTCGATGACCTTTCGAGCAAGATCGCCGGAGTAGAGATCCTCGTGAGCGGTGAAGAGAGCGAGGTCTGCTTGATGCACTTTGGAGAAGAGCAGTTTTCCCTCGCGTGTGAAAGTGATATTGCCCGGTGTTCCTTCTTCACTGGCATAGGGCTGCAGATCCACAGGAGCATTGCCGACGGCAGCGAAACTCTCATACATATAACCGCTTTCCATGGTTTCAACTTGCTCGTAGCAAAGATTGTTGATGCCAACAAGCTGGAAACCTTCGTAGGCGTAATCCGCTTGCGCCTTCGGGACAATAACAGAGAGCTCCACTTTTTTTGCCAGTGCTTTGGAGATGCCCATACAGGCAACACCAAGACCACCGTTGATAAGCGGTGGAAATTCCCATCCCAGTTCAAGCACTTTGATTTTTCTCATAGTATAAAACGATGCGGGTCATCCTACGGGAGCTGCAGGGGAAGAGAGGAGTCCCCCGAGAGGAAACTGTCTCCGCAGCGCGCCGCCGGTGCGTGATTTAACGCATCAGCAAAACTCGACCATGGCGATCTACATAGCGCGCTGCACGCGGCGGAGAACACTCAGTTCTCGTTGTTGGCGTTGCGTATGTCCTGAAGAGCGGAGATAAAGTCATCCAATATTTCGGCAGGGACCATAATGCGATCTCGATTGGAACTCACTTTCTCCGTGATACGTACGACACGACCGCGTGCGTTACTCTTCAGGTCAAGGAAGAATGTTTTACGATCCGCTATGATTTTTTCTGAGCAAATAATATCGTCATCCACTGTTCTTGGTGCGCGCTGGTTTTTTACAGGCGCGGGGGCATCCTATCATTTGTCCCATTTTGAGTCAAGACATAAATCTAATTCTTAGCTGTGAATTTTTCCTCACAAAAATTGCGTTTGACAAAATGGGGAAAATAGGATGAAAAATTGCTCCGGTTGTGTACTCTGCACGTGACCTCAATTGAGCTGTTCCTACGGGCTTAGTTCGCATTTCAATGGTCTATCTCGACCGTTGTTGCATTGTGAAAAAATATGATTCTTTCTTGCAGAGAAAATCCCGACATTATCTTTGGAAGAGAAGAGGGAATTGCCTCAAAATACAGTCACCGAAGGGTTGCTAAAAGCGGAAAAAGAAATTTTTCGAGAACTTGATACCTCGGAAATAAGGCGCTAGTATCAAACACATACTTACGACGAAATTTCTTCCTTAGTCTTTCAGACTGGACATACCTTTTGAAAAAAGATATGCTCACTACCATCCGACAGAGAAGGCAGGGTCGGAGCTTTGCACCTTTATTTTACTATGAAAGGAAATCACACCTTCAAAAGAGAGATTCGAAAAGTAATTCGTCGGGGAGTCATGGTGGCGATATGTACCCTGTCTGTCATGGTATGGGCAGAGGAAGGTACTCCTGCACCCTACAAGGAAGCGGAAGCCGGGCAGGCATGGGCGCAGTATGAGGTCGGCAAACGCTATTATGACGGCAAGGGGGTGAGTAAGGACTACGCGGAGGCGGCGAAGTGGTGGCGCTTGGCGGCGGAGCAGGGGGATGCAAAGGCGCAGTGCGGTCTTGGCTTGTGCTATGAGACCGGCGATGGAGTGAGCAAGAACTACGCGGAGGCGGTGAAGTGGTACCGCATGGCGGCAGAGCAGGGGAATGCGGAGGCGCAGGATAATCTCGGCTTGTGCTATGCGTACGGTAGGGGCGTGAAGAAGGATCACGCGGAGGCGGTGAAATGGTTCCGCTTGGCAGCAGATCAGGGGTATGCGGGAGGACAGGTGGATCTCGGCTTGTTCTATATGGTCGGTGAGGTTGTGGGTAAGAACATGAGGGAGGCGATGAGATTGTACCGTTTGGCCGTGGATCAAGGGGATGCGCGGGCGCAGTGCCTTCTTGGTTGGTGCTACGAGCATGGCAGCCGTGAAGTGAGCAGGGATATGACGGAGGCGGTGAAGTGGTACCGATTAGCGGCGGAGCAGGGACAAGTAAATGCACAGCATAATCTCGGCTTGTGTTATGCGAACGGTGAAGGCGTGAACAAGGATTACGCGGAGGCAGCGAAGTGGTTCCGATTAGCGGCGGAGCAAGGACATGCGAATGCTCAGTATAACCTTGGCTTGTCTTATGAGGACGGCGAAGGGGTGAGTCAGGACTACGCAGAGGCGGTGAAGTGGTACCGCCTTGCTGCGGAACAAGGACATGCCCGGGCACAGCGTTTCCTCGGCAAGTGCTATCGAACAGGTCATGGCGTGAGCAAGAATATGACGGAGGCGGTGAAGTGGTACCGTCTGGCGGCAGAGAAGGGGGATCCGTGGGCGCAAAATAGTCTTGGCGTCTGTTACCGGGATGGCGAGGGAATAAGCAAGGACTACGTGGAGGCTGTAAGGTGGTACCGCATGGCGGCAGATCAGGGGAATCCGGAGGCTCAGTGTAGCCTCGGCGTGTGCTACGCAATCGGCAGGGGAGTGGGTAAGGACATGACGGAGGCAATAAAGTGGTTCCGTTTAGCGGCAGATCAGGGACATGCGGGGGCGCAGGGTAACCTCGGTCAGGCTTATGAAACCGGCGAGGGAGTGAGCAAAGATCTAACGGAGGCAAGGAGATGGTATCAAAAAGCCGCTGATCAGGGGGATGAAGATGCCAAGGAGGCGCTGAAGCGACTCTGAATTGGTACGGGCGAAAAATGCTGATGAACTATGAATTGCAAGGACAGATGGACTAATTTTTTATGGTGTTTTCATTGGGATATATACAGGGACCGAAGTAAAAAAGGGAATGCAAATGAACAGAATCGAACGACTTTGGTTGGGAAGTTATATCTTCCTTTTGCTTGCATCACCAATATGTTTCTACTTATTTGTCGGGGATCCCTACGATGAGACATTCAGGAAATTGCTCCGGGTGTTATGTTTATTCTTTATACCCAATATATTCTTACTTGCGTCCTATGTCCATCAGTGTTTTGGTAAGTTGTATCGGTATGAATTGAAATGGCAATACGCTATATTGTTCACTGCCTGGTGTAACATTAGTCTCCTCGGTTTTGTTTATGCGCATATGTTTGGTTTGGCAATCATGAGTATATGCGTCTGGTTCGTCCCCGTGGTTCTCATTTCTTTGCCTATCGTTTTTGTGATCAAAAAATGGAGAGAATTAAAAACGGAAAGAGTGAGAACAACTCAAGCGGATAATGAATCTTTTGAGAGATTAAGCACGGAAAAGAACGAGACTCCTTCTTGCGAAATTCAGGAAAGGAGCGAAAGGAAAAATCATTTATCCATCTCGTTCAAGGGACTTCTTATCTTATGGGGTGTCGCAGCCGGAGCCTTCTATCCCGGGATGTGTTGGCTGGACAATATGCTATCATTGTTGCTGGTAATTATATGTGGGATTGTCAATTACGGGCTTTCAATAGAAGTTATGCGGAGATTCATGCAGAGAAGCTCCAAAAAATTCAACATCAAGGAAATGGTAGCGCTAACCATACTGTGCGCTCATAGCCTTGTTTTGATGAGCTTCATTCCTGTCTCAATCATAGCGATCGTACTGTCGCTTTTTGTGTGCATAATCATGCTATGTGGTTCTCCTGTGTGCTTTGGAGGGGATGAGACGGACAAACGCATTTGAGAGAAGTGAAGCAACAGAGGAATGCTCTTGTTGACTGATGTCATCGCTTATACGTATCAAAAATCATGACAACAAGCGGTCATGATGATGGCTCTCAAGAAGCCTCCACATACGTTAATAATCCGAAAAAATCTGCACAACGCACACGTTATCAATAAATCGTACATCGAAAATTGACTCACCGGCACCACCCTGCCGGTTCGTCCTCCGAGCAGCGCACCCGTGCTGTCCATACGCTCTTACCGCCCGCTGCGCGTCCGCCCTTTACGGGGCCGTCAAGCGTGTTGTAAATGGCAACCGTATTTTCTAATGCGTTTGCCCTAGAGTTTTCGAAAGAGCAGCATCTCCCCTTGCACTCTTTCTTGCGCTTCCCTAGCAGCACGATGACGTACCTGAGCATCCTTGTTTCTTTCATGATAAAATCAATGCGCTCCTTGCGAGTGCGTAGCATTATGTACTTATTGCGTGCTGCAATGATATTCGCAATACGTTCTCGTTCTTTGTCTGTGCCTATCATGAAGACATGATGGTACACTATTTCTGTTCAAACGATAAAACTCATGCCCTCTTTTTCCCGTTCGGCACACTCATTTTTGTCCGATTGCGGCAGGAGGGTTGCGAAGCAAAAATGAATTGACTTTTCCATGCTAAACACTAATATCGACCCATGGCACAGCAGAATGCAATTTCTCCCACGCGCGCTCAGGATTTTCCTGAGTGGTATCAACAGGTGATCAAGGCCGCCGACATGGCCGAAAATTCGGAAGTGCGCGGTTGCATGGTCATCAAACCGTGGGGCTATGCCATCTGGGAGCTCATTCAGCAGCAGTTGGACGCCGAGTTCAAGCGTACCGGTCATTCCAACGCCTACTTCCCCATGCTCATTCCGGTGGCGTATTTGGAGAAAGAGGCCGAGCATGCTGAGGGGTTTGCCACCGAATGTGCCGTGGTCACTCATCATCGTCTGGAGGCGCAGAAGGATCCGGAGACAGGGAAAACCCGCATGGTTCCCGCCGGCGAACTCACGGACAAATATGTGATTCGCCCCACTTCCGAGACTGTGATCGGCGCCGCATTTTCTCGCTGGCTTGAGTCCTACCGCGACCTCCCTTTCAAGGTCAACCAATGGTGCAATGTGATGCGCTGGGAGATGCGTCCGCGTATTTTTTTGCGTACGGCGGAGTTCTTATGGCAGGAGGGACACACCGCCCATGAGACGCGTGAGGAAGCCGAGCGCGAGACAGCGACTATGCACCAGGTGTACGAGAATTTTCAGCGCGATGTGCTGGCGGTTCCTTCCATCCCCGGTGAAAAGACCGAGCACGAGCGCTTCCCCGGCGCTGTGCGCACCTACACCGTGGAGGCCATGGTGCAGGACCGCAAGGCGATTCAGGCCGGCACGTCGCACTTTCTGGGGCAGAACTTTGCCAAGGCGCAGAACATCGTTTTTGCCGGACGCGACAATGAGCGTCAATTCGCTTGGACGACCTCCTGGGGCGTGTCCACCCGTATGATCGGCATGCTCATCATGGCCCACTCGGATGACGATGGGCTGGTGTGTCCTCCGCGTGTGGCGCCGCGTCAGGTGGTCATCGTTCCGGTCACCCCGAAGGAGGAGATGCGCGAACATATCCTCACCCACTGCCGCGAGCTGGCTGCCAAGCTCACAGCGCAGCAGTTCCACGGCCTGCCCTTGCGGGTGGAGGTGGACGAGCGCGACCTGAACAACGGCGCTAAAAAATGGGAGTGGGTCAAAAAAGGCGTACCTGTTCGCGTTGAAATCGGGCCGCGTGACTTGGAGAAGGGTTTCGTGTGCCTTGCGCGCCGCGATCGTCCTGTCGGCGAGAAAGACTTTGTGCCGGAAAGGGATTTCGTGGCGGGCGTTGTCGGGCTGCTGGAGGAGATTCAGAGTAGCTTGCTTGCGCGCCAGCAAGCTTTCCGCGATGCACACATCCGCAGCTGCGACAACATGGACGACTTCAAGAAAAACTTCGGCGATGCAGGCGAGGCCGACTGGTTGCTCTGTCCGTGGGATGGTACTCCGGAGCAAGAGGAAGAGCTTGGTAAAAGCTTACGCATTTCCATCCGTTGTGTACCTCTCGGTGAGATGGGTGAGGGACCGGAGGCGCCTTGCATCCTGACGGGAGCGCCCACGAGGCGTCGTGTGATTTGGGCGCGGAGTTATTGATTTTTGGCGGCTAAGAACCGACTAAGCTCTTTGCAGGATGAACACAAATGGATATTACCGTCTGGCGGCTGTGATTCCTCCCGTTCGTGTGGCAGACGTGGCGGCGAATTCTGCGACTCTTGTTCGGGAGGCGAGGAAAACGACAGAGCTTGGAGCGCATGCCGTACTCTTTCCGGAAATGAGCCTCACAGGCTACACTTGCGGGGACCTGTTCTTCCAGTCCAGACTGCGTGAGGCGGCGCTGCAGGGGTTGGAGACACTGGCTGTGGAAACAGCGGATCTCTCCTGCATAATCATTACGACGCTGCCTCTTCTGGTGCACGAGGCATTGTTCAATGTTGCTGTGGTGCTGCAAAGAGGCAAGTTGTTGGGTCTTGTGCCTAAAAGTGTGCTTCCGAATTATCGGGAGTTTTACGAACGCCGACAGTTCCATCCTGCAGCAGATTTGCGCGTGAATGAGATCTTCCTTTCGAGCTTTGGTTCGGTGCCTATCGGGACGGATTTGGTCTTCTCGGATGGTTCAGATTTTACTTTCGGAGTGGAGGTATGTGAAGATCTCTGGGCAGTGATTCCTCCCAGCTCGCGGCTTGCGTTACAGGGTGCACGCGTGATTTTTAACCCTTGTGCCAGTACGGAACTCGTTGGCAAAGCCGCCTATCGGCGACGCCTCGTTGCACAGCAGAGCGGCACTTGCCTTGCGGCATACGTGCTCGCCTCTGCCGGGGTGGGGGAGAGCACGCAGGATGTCGTTTATAGCGGTCACGCGCTTATCGCGGAGAATGGGCATCTCGTTGCAGAAAGTCCGCGCTTTTCACGTGGCTCCACGATGGCGTGTGCTGATATTGACCTACAGCGTCTAGGTGCGGCGCGACTCAGCGAGAGCTCGTTCAATGAAAACAAACTGCCGCAGGAATGGAGTGGTGTGCGCGTGGTTCCCGTGATTCCCGCCGATACGGAGTGTGACTTGCGGCTGGCGCAGATATCGAAGCGTCCCTTTTTACCGTCGGCGAATCAGGCGGAAGAACGTTGTGAGGAGATTCTCAACATCCAGGCAACCGGACTTGCCAAGCGCGTGGAGCACACTGGTGCAAAATGCCTTGTGCTGGGCATCTCCGGCGGGTTGGACAGCACATTAGCTCTTTTAGTCTGCGTGCGTGCTTGCAGGTTAATTGGTTATTCTCCGGATTGCATTCGAGCTATCACCATGCCGGGTTTCGGCACTACAGGTCGCACGCACGACAACGCTGTAAAGCTCGCCGATCTTCTCGGGGTCCAGCTTTCTGAAGTGGATATGCGAACTATCTGCCAGCAGGAGTTTCAGATGCTTGGCTTCGATGCTTCTCAGCGTACAACGACTTACGAGAATGTGCAGGCGCGTGCCCGCACAGAGCTGCTCATGAACACCGCCAATCTGCACGGGGGCATTGTAGTAGGCACCGGAGATCTCTCGGAGATTGCTCTCGGCTGGTCCACTTACAACGGAGACCACATGAGTATGTACGCCGTGAACTGCTCCATTCCCAAAACACTTATTCGTTGCCTGATTGCCCACATAGGATTGCACAGCGATTCGGAACTTGCCGGGGTATTGCAGGATATTATTGACACACCTGTCAGCCCTGAGCTATTACCTCCGGCGGAGGATGGCACGATGGAGCAGAAGACCGAGGAGTTGCTGGGTCCCTACGATTTGCACGATTTCTTCCTCTACCACTTCATCAAATATGGCGCTACTCCGCACAAGCTGCTTCTTCTCGCACAGCATGCATGGAGCAAGGAGTACGATGACACTACTATCCGATGCACCCTGCGCACCTTTCTTACGCGTTTCTTTGCGCAGCAATTCAAGCGCAGTTGCATTCCGGATGGTCCGAAGGTGGGCACGATCTCTCTTTCCCCTCGCGGCGATTGGCGCATGCCCAGCGATGCTTCTGTTGCTGCCTGGCTCAAGGAGACGGAGTAATGATATCCAATGTGGTGCCATTGTCGATGCGGGAACGCGTACTCCCTTTCCATGAAATCAAGCGACGGCTCTGGAAGTCTGTGTGCTGATGGTCTTGAAAGACCCTTCTTGGGAGGAATTTCCGGTGAACGCTCAACCGGTTGTAGGCGTCGGTGCGGGGAATGGACAAACTTCCGAATCATCGTGAAAATTATCCCTGCTTTCAGGGAGCCCAATTCTACGACAGAAAATCAACCTACTGTGTCGAACAGGAAGGAGTCTTACCGCTAGTTATACCTTGTCTGTTGGGGCTGTTGAGACATCCTTTCCATGCCCGATTTATGGGGTGCTGATACCTTGCGATTCCAGGAAAGACGAGGAGAATAAATTCTGGAACTCCTTTGGACTTGTCAAAGGAGTGATTTTTTGGTAAACTCCCGCCCGCGCACGGATTCTTTTCCTACATGAAAACAGAACTTATCGAGAAAGCAAGTCGGAAAATTGGAGATAACCAACTTCTGATCAATATCGTGTCAAAACGTGTTCAGCAACTTAACCACGGGGCGGATCCTTATGTGCCCACGGATCCGGAAACAGGTGCGGGGGACATCGCACTGATGGAGCTACTGGCAGATAAGTTGACTTGGCGTGAGGAGACTGAGACAGATCGCGAGGAAAGCGAGTCTTCTGCGGCATTGCAAGGTACGAATATCGAAGCTCAGGAGGTATAAGAAGCGCGCTGTTGGCGCGTACGCAGGCCGACACAGGAAGTCGGAGGATGATGGGGCGGTGTTCCGTTTTCCTCCTCCTTCATCAAACGTTGTGAGCATGTCATGGGAGAACACGAAAAAAGAGTCGTGCCGGCGAGTACCGGACTCATCGCAAGCAACAAAAAAGTTGGCAGAGATTATGAGGTCCTTGAAAAATACGAGTGCGGTTTGGAATTGCGAGGAACTGAAGTGAAATCCATCCGTGCCGGGCGCGTTAACGTTTCAGATTCTTTCGCCCGTATTGAAAAGGGGCAGCTTTTCTTGTACGGTTGCGATATTCAACCATGGGAAACGGCGGGGAGCTGGTTTCAGCATGAACAGAAACGTCCGCGTCGACTGCTGGCTCACAAGAAGGAAATTTTAAAAATGGAGTTGCAGACTGTGCAGAAGGGGTACGCGCTGCCACTGCTGCAGATGTATTGGAAGAACGGGAAAGTAAAGGTGCAACTTGGTTTGGGGCGCGGTAAGACGCATCGCGATAGGAGATATGATCTCAAGGCTCGCGCGGAAATGCTGGAGGCTCGTCGCGAGGTGGTGAAATTCAACAAGAGATTCGCTTGAACACGATTATGAGAACAGAAAAGGAAAGCCAGACAATTTTGGTAGTGGCAGCTCGTGGATTTGAGGAAATCGAGCTAACGACTCCCGTGGATATCCTGCGTCGGCTCGGCGTGAGAGTGTGTGTGGCAGGAGTCGGTACACGAGAGGTGGAGGGTGCTCACGGTATGCCGCTGATAACGGATTGCCTCATCGACGACGCGAAGGGGAAGTGGTGGGATGGAATCCTCATCCCCGGTGGCCCTGCGGCTTGGGATCTCAAACAGCAAGTAACCGTGCTGCAGCTGGTGCAATCTTTGTACGCAGAGGGTAAACTTGTAGCGGCGATTTGTGCGGCGCCGATGGTGCTGGCTGCCGCAGGAGTGGTGAATGGACGACGTATCACGTGTTATCCAGCTCCGGACGTGCTGCGTGCCGTGGAGTCGGCTCAGGTGGAGTCGAGGCAGACAGTGACGGACGGTAATCTCATCACAGGTAGAGGACCTGCAGCGGCCTTGGATTTTGGCTACGCTCTTGCGGACTACCTTGCGGGAGAGGAAAGGACGACGCTGCTCAAGAAGGAGATGTGCTACGGCCACTGAATCGGGAGGAAGCGACATGATTGAGCCTAGCGTTTATACCTGTGCGAATGGCTTGACGTTGATTGTGCAGGAAAAGCGTGACATGCCGGTCGTGGCCATTCATGCGGGTGTTGAAACGGGGTCTGCGTTGGAGGGGGAGTACGAGGGAACCGGTATTTCCCACCTGCTGGAGCATATGGTGTTTAAGGGGACGGAGGAGTATAGCGCTGCGGACCTCAATGAGAAGGTTGCGGCGCTGGGCGGAGTTTGGAATGCCTACACGAGCTCCATGAGCACCGTTTTTCACATTCATGGTGCGGCGGAAAACTGGACGCAATTTCTTCACATATTATTGCAGTTGGTGTTCAAACCTGTATTTCCGGAAGAGGAATGGGAGAGCGAGAGGGAGGTGATACGCCGGGAAATGGAAATGTGCGATGACGACCCGGATGACGTGGCATATCGTGCACTCATGGAAACGCTCTACACGCTGCACCCGCGTCGTCTTCCGGTGATAGGTACGCGAGCCGGGTTTGATGCGCTCACACGCGAGGATTTACGAAGCTATCATGCCAGTCGTTATATGCCCGGGAATGCGTTTGTCTGCGTGGTGGGAGATGTGGATACGCGGCAGGTGCAGAGCATTCTGGAAGAAGAGTGCAGGGTTATACCCCAGTATGTACGGAGGGAGAAAATCGTCTTTCCGCAGGAGCCACGACAGTGGGGGAATCGTGTGAGTCGTAGGGAATTTCCGCGATCCACCAGCTATGAAGCCCTGGCGTGGCGTGTGCCGGAGCGTAACCATCCGGATTCAGTGGCTTTGAGTATGCTGAGTGCCATCCTGGGCAATGGCAGAACGGCGTGGCTTTACCGCGAATACCATGATACTCGCAGTCTGGTGCATGAGGTGGGGACTCAGTTTGTGGCGCATGTCGGTGGTGAGGGCGCTTTCGTTGTGGAGGCTGATGTGGATTTTGAACGCCGTGATGCATGGCGTGATGAGCTTCTGCGCTACATTGGGACTCTGGCGGAGGCAGACTTTGAAGAAGCTTTGCGGCGGGAGAAGAAGCGGTACCGGGTGGAGCTTCTGCGGCAGCAGACATCAGTGGAACGTATTGCCGGCATGCTCTGCAGCATTTGGCCGCACCATCACAATGTGCATGCATCTCGCGAGTGGAGCGAGGCGTTTATGCGGGTAACGGCGCAGGATTTGCAGCGTGTGGCTCGTCTTTACCTCGGGCGCGAGCGCATTACGGAGGTGAGCGTGGATCCGACAGGAGCCGCAAGTCGCAATCGGCAAAAAGTGCCGGCGGAAAAAAGCGTACGCACGTATGAAACCACAACTGCGGAGGGCTTGCGTTGCGTGTTGCATTCCGATGGTGGACAGGAGCTGGTGCACATCATATTCGCCGTGGGAGCGGGGAGCCGCGTGGAGGATGCGGCTCATGGCGGAGCATCGAACTTGCTTGCCGAGCTCATGCCGAAGGGAACTACAAGCCGCAGTGCGGCCGAGATAGCGGCTCTTGTGGAGAACTCGGGGGCGAGCTTGAGTAGTCGGAGCGGGGATAACAGCATTACTCTCTCTATTCGTTGTTTGCCGGAAGATGCGCACCAGATGTTGGAGCTGCTGGCGGATATTGTACTGCATCCGCTGCTCGAGGAGCAGGCGGTGAGCACGGCGAAGGAAGATCAACTTGCTGCACTGAGGGAGGATGAGCAGAACCCAGGAGCTCTGGCTTGTCGACGTGTACTTTCCTTGTGCTATGGGAAGGATGGTTATGGGCACGGGCCGGACGGGACACAGGAAAGCGTGGCAGGTTTGACGCGTGAAGATTTGTTGATGCTGCACCGCCGTGTTTTTTGCGCGAAAAATGCCGTGCTTTCCATTGCCGGGTGTCTCGACGGGCAGACAGTGGAGGAGTGGATTAAGCAGAGTTGTTTTTCTGATTTGCCTCAGGGTGAATCAGTCAAACATCCAGCTACTCCGGAGTTCACATGTGGGAAGAACAAGATACATACGCCGGAAGCGGCGCAACAGGCTGCCGTTGCGCTAGCTGTGCCAACGGTGCCGATTGGTCATCAGGACATGCCGCTTGAACTCGTGTTGGAAAGCTGGTGCATGGATATGAGCGGGCCGTTGTACAAAGAACTGCGAGAGAAGCGGGGGCTTGTGTATAGCGTGGGTGTACAGCGAATGATTGGGGTGGATGCCGGTTGTCTGATCCTGCTTCCGGAGACGTCTCCTGAATTGTTGCAGGATACGAATCGCGCACTGGAAGAGACACTGAATCGTCTTGCAGTGCAGGGAATTACTCAGGAAGAGCTGGAAAATACACGAGCCATGGTGATCAGCACACATCTCCTTTCCACGCAGAGCCTTGAGAAAATCAATGTCACGATGGCCTTGGATGCTTTGCTGGAGCACGACATTTCGGCGACGTCAAAATTGATAGACGCTGTTCGTGGCGTAACCCTACCGCAAATGCAGGCGTACATCAAGCGTATCTTTTCTCCGCAGCAGCATAGGTGTAGTGTACAGGTGCTGCCGCCGGAGGAAGTGTGATTGGACGACCAGATCAGCCGAGCTGTTTGAAATCGCTGAATTGCACGAATATAGGATCCTGGCAGCGCGCCGGAGAACAGCCTGCCGGGTCCCCATAGGGGGTGGCGGTCACGGTATAGCCTCTGGGTTGTTCTTCCCCTTTTTCAGCAGAAATAGCAGGAATCGGGAGGGAAGTTTGATCGGCAATCTGAAGGAGAACCCAGCTGAGAGTGCCGCGTGCATCTCGAAACCAGACGTGCGGTGCCAGATCCGGCGTTTCATGAGCTGCTATGAGTTTCCCGCCCATGTTTTCAATGCGTTTCTGTAGCTGTTCCACAGCAGCGAGGTAAACCGGCCATGCCGACGGAGTCTGCGTTACGCTTTCCTGTGCCGTGGGCATATCTGGGGACAGGGGTTGCAGATCGCGCATATCCCAGAGATTCCAACCATTTTGCGGATCAATTTGCATGTTGCGCCGTACTGGAAAAATACATGGGATGAGGTGATTTTTCTCAGCCAGGGTCAAAAGCTGTTCCCTGTTTTGTACTGCCTGCACAATTTCTTCCGGCGTGCCGCCTTCCATAGGGTGCTTTTCAACTTCCACTGCGCAGACGGCGTACACGCGATCATCCACAGCAAAGACAAAATCACAGCAAGCAGGTTCGTTGCGCGTCGTTTTCAGCCATCGAGCACCACGCACCGAAGCCGGTGCCCCTGCGGGACGTTGATCTCGAAGTCCGGTTCTCAGTCGCGTACACTCGCGGAGAAAGACGTAGGCAAAATGCTGCAGAGGAGTTTGCAACGCCGGGTGCGGTGTGATGTGTCCTCGCATCGGATGAAAGAAGGGAGGAGCCATTTTACACGCTGCATCCATTTCGAACGTGGCATTCAGTTCCGTCGGAAGCGTTTCGATGCTTACAACATGACCGGAGGAAAGAGAGAGAACCCATGCGCCCACCATGCGACCATAGCATGATATCATCGCGCAGGCTCGACGCTTTCCTTCATGCTGAACCGTTCCCGTATCCATGCACATGCCCGCCCAGCCATTTTGCTTTTCCCAAAGTGCGCGGCGTTCGCGCATGTAGCGAATGAAGGCATCGCGTCCGGAGAGACAAGTGCCGTTCATTGCGCTGGTGTAGGAAAGATTTTCATCGGCAAGGGCGGTGAAGGCATCCCATTCACCTGTGAAAAGAGCCACGCCGAGGGAACGGCATGCCACCGCCTCACTGGCGTTGGTATATAAGCGAGGCAGACGTTTTGCGACGCGGGGAGATTTTGCTGACGGGGCCTGGCTCTCCTCGCTTGATGCGACACCGAGAAACGAATCGGGCACTGCGTAGAGCAAGCCGTTGCATGCAACCTCGTCTCCACGGTGCGGGGGGGATTCCAACTCCCAGAGCTCCCGACTTACAAAGGCGCATACGCGCAGCGTCTCTTCCTTGATTCTTACCTCTAGCCGCCACATTCCAACCATGCGACCATTCACAGATTGCACGGTTGCGTCAAGCACGCGTCCGCGCAGAGAGGTTACACAACTGCCGAGATGCGGCTGCACTAATCCATCCACTGAATAGAGCTCATCGCCCCCGCAGGCTGTTGCCACCAGACTGAGAGTCCACTTGTAGCGCGAGTCAGTTAGGAGCGCTCCGGGAAGGGTCATGACTTCCAGACAGTCCGCCCGCAGACTAAAGCCATTCGCTGTTTGCAGGAGGATGGGACCAGGCACATCCGAATCTTGCCGATAGGGATCATCGCGCAACGTGAGAATATTCTCGGGCTGTTCACTGTGGTAAAAAAATGCACGGCGGAAAAGGGAATGCCCCTTGCCTGAAGCGCGCTCTGATCGAAACAGAACGAAATGCGTGGGGAGAGTCCCCCCGTCCATCAACGCCCGCAGTGTTTCGTTGTCCTGGGCGCGGTCGCTGAAGAGTCCTCGTATGCTGAATCTTGGTTGCACCCCACATCGAGCCATGTGCGGCACAAGCATGTGCTCCATTTTGAAGAGTTCGGCGCCGCCGAGAAGGGAAGCGCCGCTGCGCATGATTTGCTCCGCGCGAAGGCGGGGAGGCAGAAATTGAGTAATATGATCGCCGGAGGTGGAGGTTCGCCAGTTGCCGCCACGACGCAGAAGAACAGGGCCAATCATGTAGACGCGGTGGTCATCCTGAGTCAGAAAAAATGAGGCATAGTAGATTTCTGCTTGTGGGTGAACGCGCTCGAGGTAAGCGCATTCCTCGCTGCTCAGGGCTTCCAGATCGATGGGGTCAGAAGCAGCAGGCGCAAAGATAATCCGGGCATCATGACCGGAATCGGTGAGGATAGTGAGGCGGAGCTCGCGTTTAGCGCCAGGTGTTCCCAATTCTGTCAGGTCTTTCGGAAGGCGTGAGAAGCCGGCGTGATGGAGAATATCGGCCACAGATTGACGGAAGAGGGTGAGCATCTGCTGCGTGGTGATAGGCACCAGATTCTGAAGCTGATCTTCCGGTAATTTGCCGAGCTCATGGAGAGGTGTGATGTCTGGCATGGGAAAAAATAGGGAAGGCAAATTTAGGAGAGATCCCGCTCTACCATAGCATATGCATTGTGATTGTGGATGGATTCGAAGTTTTCCGCTTCCACGCGATACCAGCTGAAGGCATTGTAGCGTTCAGTAGCAACGGCGACATTGCGTACGAGATCCTCCACAAAGACGGGATGTTCGTATGCGTAGTCGGTGACATATTTTTCATCCGGTCGTTTGAGAAGACTGTACAGCTGGCAACTGCCGCATTGTTCAATCATGTCAATGATATCTTCAATCCACACGGGAGAACCGGAGAAGCGCACGGAATACGTGACGATACTTCTTTGATTGTGGGCGCCATGGTCGCTCATCGCTTTGGAGCAGGGGCAAAGCGTGGTGAGTGGCACTCGTATGGTCAACGTGAAAGCTCCTTCCTTGCCACGCTCTGCGTCAATCTCAAAACGCACGTCATAGTTCATCATTCCTTCCATGCCAGTGACGGGCGACTTCTTTAATCGGAAGAAGGGAAAATCGATTTCAACGTGGGCACGCTGGGCGGAGAGTTTTTTCAGCAAGCGATTTGGTAGACGAACGGCAGAATGCACGTCAAGATAACGTTGGTGCTCGTGGAGAGCCTCAATGAACCGGCTCATGTGCGTCCCCTTGTATTGTTGGGGGAGATCAACCATGAGAGCAATTTTTGCCACGGTCGATTGTGTGCGATTTTCCTTATCGATCACGACAATGGGGTAGTGAATGCCCCGCACGCCGACTCGGTCGATAGATATGTGGCGGGAGTCGTGTTCGTTCTGGGTATCGCGCAGCTCCTTCATGGGAGGATCGGGAGAGTAAATAGGGAGAAACAAAAAAGAGCCCGCAGATGTGGTACAACTCCTGCAAGCTCCCGGTGCGTTGCCTTCTCCTGGCCTCAGTCGTTGTCTTGATCAGCGCGAAGTTGCGAGCCATCAAGAACTCCCCGCCCGGGAGAAAGCGAAAAGATGCACCAAACGCTTTCACGAACGACAGGAGGACAGTCCCATCCCATCAGTACGATCGTTTGGTGCGTCCTCCTGCCCTTTTTTTCAGGGAAGGAGGTTGACCGCCCGCGCGCGACGGATTTCACGCGTGATACGGCGGTGTGTCTTGGCAGAGACACCAGTGACACGACGAGGCAGAATCTTGCCTGTTTCTGAAGTGAACTTGGAAAGAAACTCCGGATTGCACATGTCTACGGCACCGGCGGGGATGTCGATTCGACGATGAGGCATGGATCTATTGCAGGTGCGGAAGCGAATCCTACGCTCGACGCTCTTGAACTCGTTGGTCATAGATATTTGTTGTTTGTACGAAAGATTGGCGGGTACTATCAGCGCATCTCACGGTGAAGAGTGCGACGTTTCAGGAAGGGGTTAAACTTGATCTTTTCCAGACGTCCAGGGGTGCGGGGACTCTTCTTGTTGCGCGTAGTCACGTAACGGGAAGCCGGCTTTCCTTCAGCCTTCGCTTCTGTGCATTCCAGGATAATGATGTCTCTCGGCATGGTTAATCAGTGAATTGTGCTCGGGGCGGTATTCTACACTATTCCTCATCTTCGTCAAGAGAAATTGTGGAATCAATCACTTTTTGGAGGCCGGAAAAGCCCACATCGTGTGAATTTTTATCTCGCATGGAGCCAAGGGGCCCATACGTTTTCTCGTACTCTTCCTGGCACTGCACAGTGAATCGGCAGTAGGGCTGCACCTGCAGACGCTTGAGGGGAATTGGCTCTAAGGAAAGTTCGCAGACACCGTAAGTCCCTTTGGCAATTCGCTCAAGAGCAGAGTCGATTTCAAAGAGTAATTCGCGACCTTTATCAAGACGAAGGATAGTAATATCGCGTTGTTCCGCCTCACTGCCGGCATCGCCAATATGCTGGCCGGAAGGAGATGCGACATTTGCCTCTCCACTGCGCAAATGATCGCGCGTCACGTTTTGCATGCCGGGCAGAAGCTGTTCCCGCATCTGGAGAAGTTTTTGCTTCTGCTCCTCAAGGAAGCCCTTCCAGTTAGGAATGGAGCGCAAAGAAGCGAGCGTCGCTTTTACTTTTTTGCGGCGCTCGCTCTCTTTGGACAAATTCGACGTCCCGGTATCGGTCGCCGTGTTCCGTGCTGGGGAAGTAGTGCGTTGGGAAGAGTGAGATTTTTTCTCCGAGAGACTGTTAACCGCCTCGTTGGCATGCTTGACCTTCGCAGAAGACCCCAACTTACCCGTCAGCTTTTTTTTTTCTCAGGAGCAGGCTTCTTCGCGGGAGCGGGCTTCTTCGCAGGAGCGGGCTTCCTCGCAGGAGCGGGCTTCCTCGCAGGAGCGGGCTTCTTCGCAGGAGCAGCCTTCTTCGCAGGAGCAGCCTTCTTCGCAGGAGCAGCCTTCTTCGCA
>CANQGG010000010.1 GCA_947601655.1 uncultured Akkermansia sp. | reverse complement strand
ATGATACTGGGTATGGTAGGAGAAATCTCCACCATGCCCAGATTGTTTTTAGGGATAATTGGATTATTTTTGTGAGAGACTGAGTATTTCGCCGCCCTTTTGGAGTTGCTTCGTGGAGCCATTCCACAAAATTATACGATGAGCGAAAAAAGGCCCGCCGTCTCTAGGACTTGCGGGCTAATCAAACTCGGTCAAACTATCAAATTTGCTACGGGGGATAGGACTCGAACCTACGACCTCCACCATGTCAAGGTGTTGCTCTACCAACTGAGCTACCTCCGCGCTATGAAAATCCAAGGGACTGGGGAAATGGGCAGGGATGGATTCGAACCATCGAAAGCAAACGCTAGCAGATTTACAGTCTGCCCCCTTTGACCGCTCGGGAACCTACCCTTTCACGCAACGAAAGATATAGCAACTCCCCCGTGACGCGGAGCGCACTATACACAAGAAAAAATGATTTGGCAAGCCTTTTTCTCGACTTCTTGCGGGAAAATAGAGCAAAAGGCAAAAAATTGGCAAGACAGAATGAATTAGACTTGCATAGGGGACGGAGGCAGGTTAGACTCTGCCATGGCAGAGATACAACTTGGACTCACTTTTGATGACGTGCTGCTACTGCCTTGCTTGAGCAGCATTCTCCCCGGAGAAGCCGATCCCGGCTCCCGACTGTGTGAAGGGATATCCCTTCGGCTGCCGATTCTTTCAGCTCCGATGGATACTGTAACGGAAGTCGACATGGCCATTGCTATGGCTCGCGAGGGCGGTATGGGTGTCATCCACCGTAACAACCGCATCGAAGACCAGGCGGCGATGGTTGCGCGGGTGAAACGCTTCGAAAATGCAGTGATCACCAAGCCCATCACCGTAGAACGCACAATGACCCTCAGTCGCGTGCGCGACATCATGGATGAACACGGTTTTTCCGGTTTCCCTGTGGTGGATAGCGAAGGCGTGCTGGAGGGCATCATAACCGGACGCGATATGCGTGTGTTTGATGGGCATGACCTGGCTACGCTTACCGTGGCAGACGTGATGACACCACGACAGCGTCTTATCACCGGCGCTCCCAACACCACTCAGGATGAAGCGCGAAAGATCCTCTACAGGAACCGCATTGAGAAACTTCCTCTCATCGACGAAGCCGGGCATTTGGTGGGACTTATCACCGATACCGACATCCGCAAGCGCGAAGCTTTCCAGGAATCCACAAAAGATGAGCTGGGGCGTCTGCGTTGCGGCGCTGCCGTGGGACCGGGGCCGGAGTTTCTGGAGCGTGCCCAGGCGGTGCTGGAAGCCGGAGCGGATGCTCTCTTCATTGATGCTGCCACGGGACACACTTCACGCGTGTTGCAGGTGATAGAGAAACTACGCGAACTCGGTAAGCCTGTGGTAGCGGGCAACGTGGTCACTCAAGACGGCGCACGCGACCTCATCTCTGCCGGAGCCAGCGCTGTCAAGGTGGGTGTTGGCCCGGGCAGTATCTGCACCACACGCATCATCTCCGGCGTAGGCATGCCGCAGTTCACCGCGATTCAGGAGGTGGCGAAAGTGGCGAGACCCGCCGGAGTAACAGTAATAGCTGATGGCGGCATCCGATATTCAGGAGACGCAGTAAAAGCACTTGCGGGGGGTGCAGATCTTGTGATGCTCGGTGGGATGCTGGCAGGCTGTGAGGAAAGTCCGGGGGCCGTGGTGCATTACCAGGGAAGGAATTTTAAAACTTACCGGGGCATGGGTTCACTAGGCGCAATGCGTGCCGGAAGCGGCGACCGTTACGGGCAAAATTCCAGCGGCAAATTGGTGGCTGAGGGCGTGGAGGCGCGCGTGCCCTACAAAGGCATGTTGGCAGATGTGATCTTCCAGCTTGTAGGCGGATTGCGCTCCGGCATGGGATACCTAGGCGCAAAAAACCTGACTGAGTTACGCGAGCACGCCCGCTTTGTGCAAATTACTGCCGGCGGCCTGCAGGAGAGTCATCCGCATGATGTCACCATCACCCAGGATCCCGGCAATTACTCACGATAAAGCTAACTTACAACATCCATGAGGATGCTCCAACGTTTCGTCGTAGCCACACTCATCTCTGTTTCCTGCTTCCTCGAAGTTCAGGCTGCTCCCAATAAAGCCCCGGAAAAGCTTCCCGGCGGATGGGTGCTGGACTGGAATGATGAATTCAATGGGACAAAACTTGACAAGAAGAAATGGGCGTGCGAGCTGGGCGTTATCCGTAACCACGGCGCTTCCCAATCCTACACTGAAAACTGTGTAAAGGTGAAAAACGGGAAGCTGCATCTTATCTCTAAGGCTGAGAAAACCCCTAACCCCAACTACAACCCGGACAGTCCGCAATGGACCGCAAAAATCAAGGAACAGCCTTACGCCAGCGGTTCGGTCACCACTCGGGGAATCAAGGAATTCTCGGCGCCCGGACGTCTTGAATTTCGCGCCAAAATTCCCAAAGCCCAAGGTGTCTGGCCCGCTATCTGGACCATGCACGTGAACAAGTACAGTTGGCCGGCCAACGGTGAGATTGATATCCTGGAACACATCTCTCAGGAACCCAATTGCGTCTACAGTCTCTTCCGTTGGGCGAAACCGGATATGAAACGCGAACATAAGGTTGTCCACGTAACTACCATACCCGACTACAGCAAGGATTTTCACACTTACGTGCTGGAGTGGGACGACGAAAACATGCGCATTCTCATCGATGAAAAGGAAGTCGGAGCCATCAAAATCAGCGACGCAACTTACGAGAATGGCGATAATCCGCTACGCACGCCATGCTTTCTCATCATGAATACCGCCATTGGTGGTCCCGGCACCTGGCCGGAAAAACCGAACGATGCTGATTATCCGGTGACTTTTGTGATCGATTACGTGCGATACTACACCAAAAAAAGTACGCAGAAAAAGAAAAAATGATCGTAGAAAACACGCGTCATCAGCCTCTTCAGTGAGCTCAATCCTCCTGATTAGGGGAGGGACTGTTCCTCTTCTCCAAGAAAAAAAAGAACTTCTTCAAAGTTTTTGCTTGTCATTACCCCCAGCATGCGAGTAAACTAAAGAGGTAGTATCGGTATGAACTCTCTCTCTCTTTCACGTTTGGTGTCTCTTGGTTGTGTCGCGGTTTTCCTCAGCGCTTGCCAAAGCGGGGATCTTGCACCGCAGCGGGCGGTTAAACGCCTCACACAAAGTCCGGTGGTAACGGTCTTCAGCCACAATGACATGAACTCGCCGCGTCTTCGCGACTGCTATGAGGCCGGTCCTCTGCCCGAACGCGCCCAGCGGGCCCTGACAGAATGGCTGAGGACATCTACGGTGAAAGAGATGTCTTATGTGTATCCTCAGTACTTCATTACCACCTTGAATGCTCGTGGTGGCAATGAGGTGGCGTGGGCTCTCTGCTCGGACGGTCAGGGTAACCTGGTAGGGGTGATGGTACCGAGCAACAAACGTGTCCCTGCGTGGGATTTGCCCACAATTGGCAGCTATCGTGTGTTGGTCTGCGAAACGCCGGAGAAAAAGGCGCTGGGCGATGCCATCATGGAATCCATCGCCGACGCCGGCTATGACAAAGTGCGTATTGATACGCGCAAAGCTGCCGGTATTACCGATAAACGCTATCTTATCTCCAAGCCTCTCAACGAAGCGGAAGAGGCATTGCTGAAAGCCGAGAAGGAGGCACGCGACAAGGCTGCTAAGGAGGCCGCGGGGAAGAAAGCGCAGGCGACTGAAGAAGCCTCAGACGAGACAACTTCAGATGGGGAATCAGAAGATGCCTCTTCATCCAGTGATTCTGAGGAAGATGTTTCTACCGATGAATCCGGTGACAGCGATAGTTCCGAGGGATCCGAGGAGGATACTTCCTCCGACGAGGATAGTGGAGACTCGGACCTTGACGAGGACTTATAAGTTTCCTCCCAACCTCTGCCTGAGAAACGTAGCAGAACGGAGTCATCGAGGCGATCGCATATTTTGATGCGTTTGTTGCGTTGTTTTTCGCGTCGGTTCCGGCGTGTGTCGGTGATTGTGTCGGGGCGGGACTCTGGGCGAATTCGTTACGCCCGTTCCCTGGCTCTTTCATCTTTTTTCGTCACCATGGAAAGCGTAGACATGTGAGTGTTTGCACTTTTCCGCATACCCTCTTCCAAAATAGAGGACAAATTTGGCGCTAACCCTGTGCCGCACCGGACAAGCACCTCTTTGCACGATTGTTATCTCTGCGGAAATTCCGCTTTGTAGGTTCGAAATTTCATTCCGACTACTTCTTGCCTTACGCACCCGCCCTGCATAGTTCACAAAAAGGTGGATAGAGCAGGAATCTGACTTGCAATCCATGATGAAGTGGAGTAAACTAGTCGCGCACGTTGCAACCTGCACCTATGAACGATATTATCACGACCGCATGCAAGTTCGTCACGTCCTCCATTGGCCGCAAGATTTTAGTGGCGCTCACCGGGGCGTGTCTCCTCCTCTTCCTGGTGGGTCACTTGGCCGGGAATATGACCATTTACGGCTCCTCGGCTGAAGGCTCGTGGATCAACGTATACGCCACGGGGCTGCACAGCATGCCCGCATGGCTGCTTTGGGCGATTCGCCTGGGCTTGCTGGCTGTGTTTGCGGTGCACGTGCTGCTGGCGCTGGTGCTTAAGTATGAGAACTACAACGCCCGCACACATTATCAAAAGGAGGGCACACTGAAAGCGACGCTCTCTTCGCGCACCATGGTCATCACCGGCGTGATGATTCTCTGCTTCCTGCTCCTCCATCTCTGGCAACTCACCCTCAACGGTGACCCTGCCAACTGCTATGAACACGTTGTGCACGGCTTCCAGAACCCGGTGTGCAGCGTAGCTTACATCATCGCCATTTGCTGCTTGTTCATGCACGTCCGCCACGGAGTGCAGAGCGTGATGCAGACCCTCGGTCTGGGCACGCGCAAGGTGCGCCCGCTCTACAACATCGTAGCCGTGCTTTTCGCGCTGGTAGTCTGCGGCGCCTTTATCTCGATTCCTCTGTCGGTTCTTACCGGTATCCTTCACTAACCCCCTACCTCCTCTCCCGATATGAAAGACATCAAGTTCCCGGAAAGCGATTACATGCCCGATTCCTGTATTCCGGACGGGCCGATTGAGCAGAAGTGGACCAAATACAAGCGCGAGGCTAAGCTCATCAATCCCAACAACCGCCGCAAATATACCGTTCTCATCGTGGGCAGCGGGCTCGCCGGCGGTTCCGCCGCCGCCACACTGGCAGAGCTGGGCTACAACGTGAAGTGCTTCTGCTACCAGGATTCTCCGCGTCGCGCTCACTCCATCGCGGCGCAGGGCGGTATCAACGCTGCACATAATTACCAGAACGATGGTGACTCTGTCTACCGCCTTTTCTACGATACGGTGAAGGGTGGCGATTTCCGCGCCCGAGAGGCCAATGTATACCGCCTCGCTGAGGTCTCCTGCGACATCATCAATCAGTGCGTAGCGCAGGGTGTGCCGTTCGGACGTGAGTACGGCGGTCTCCTGGACAACCGTTCTTTCGGAGGCGCCCAGTTGAAGCGCACATTCTACAGCCGCGGTCAGACCGGACAGCAACTTCTGCTGGGCTGCTACCAGGCCATGGAAAAGGAGATCGGCAAGGGGCACATCGAGATGCATCCGCGCACAGAGATGATGGATCTCGTGGTAGTGGATGGACATGCGAAGGGCATCGTAGTGCGCGATCTCGTGACAGGCGAAATCAAGAGCTACGCGGGTGACACTGTGTTGCTGGCTACCGGCGGCTACGGGCGCGTGTTCTTCCTCTCCACCAATGCGATGGGCTGCAACGTAGGCGCTGCCTGCGCCTGCTGGAAGAAAGGCGCCTACTTCGCCAATCCCTGCTTCACGCAGATCCACCCCACCTGCATCCCCGTGAAGGGCGACTACCAGAGCAAGCTGACTCTCATGTCCGAATCCCTGCGCAATGATGGTCGCATCTGGGTGCCAAAGAGCAAAGAAGTGGCGGAGAAAATTCGCAACGGAGAAATGAAGGCATCCGACGTGCCTGAGAGCGAACGCGACTACTATTTGGAGCGCAAATATCCCTCTTTCGGCAACCTCGCTCCGCGCGATATCTCCTCCCGCGCCGCCAAGGAAGCCTGCGATGACGGACGCGGCGTGGCGACTACCGGGCGTGGCGTTTTCCTGGACTTCAAGGATTCCATCGCGCGCATGGGCAAGGAGTGGATCGATGGCCAGTATGGCAACCTCTTTGAGATGTATGAGGAGATCACCGATGTGGATCCGCACAAGGAGCCGATGATGATCTATCCCGCCTCTCACTACACCATGGGCGGCCTCTGGGTGGATTATAACCTGATGTCCTCCATCCCCGGTCTGCATGTGCTTGGCGAGGCAAACTTCTCCGACCACGGCGCAAACCGTCTCGGCGCCTCCGCCCTCATGCAGGGTCTCTCGGATGGCTACTTCGTCATCTCTTCCACTCTGCCGACCTATCTCACCACCCAGAAGCCCGGCAGCGTGACCACGGCAGCGCCGGAGTTCAAGGAGGCTGAGGAGGCCGTGAAGGCACGCATCGAAAAGATGATGAATGTGAAGGGCACCAAGTCCCCGGACGAGATTCACCGTGAACTCGGCAAGCTCATCTGGGAGGATGTGGGTATGGGTCGCACGAAAGAATCCCTCATGGACGCCATTGAGAAGCTTCCTGCCATCCGCGATGAGTTCTGGAACAACGTCAAGATCGTGGGGAGCACGGAGGGTATCAACATGGAGCTGGAGAAAGCCTGGCGTGTGGCGGCATTCCTCGACTTTGCGCCGCTGCTCTGCTACGATGCGCTGGCGCGTGAGGAATCCTGCGGCGCGCACTTCCGCCTGGAGCACCAGCTCGCCGACGGCGAAGCGAAGCGCGATGACGAGCATTTCGCTTACGTCGCCTGCTGGGAGTACAAGGGCACGGACGAATTGCCCGTGCTGCACAAGGAGCCGCTCACTTTCGACAACGTGCACCTCGCTATCCGTTCCTACAAATAATCGAGCAGAACTGAATCCCTAACACCTTACAACATTATGGCTACACTCAATCTTACGCTCAAGGTCTGGAGGCAGGAGAACGCTCAAGCCCAAGGTCGTATTGAAACCTACCAGGCAAAAAATATCCCCGATGAAGCCTCTTTTCTCGAGATGCTCGACATCGTGAACGAAGAGCTCGTGCACGAGGGTAAGGAGCCCATTCACTTCGACCACGACTGCCGCGAGGGTATCTGCGGCATGTGCTCGCTCACCATCAACGGCGTGCCCCACGGCGGCAAGAAGGTGACGACCTGCCAGCTGCACATGCGCCAGTTCAAGGACGGCGATACCATCTGGATTGAGCCTTTCCGCGCCAAGGCTTTCCCGCTGCTGCGCGACCTCATTGTGGATCGCTCCGCGCTGGACAAGATTATCGCCGCCGGCGGCTTTGTGGATATCCGCACCGGCTCTGCGCCGAACGCCAACAACATGCCCGTGCGCAAGAAGACGGCGGACGCCGCTTTCGACGCTGCCGCGTGCATTGGCTGCGGCGCCTGCGTGGCCAGCTGCAAGAACAGCTCCGCCATGCTCTTTACCTCTGCCAAGGCGGCGCACCTCAACTTGCTGCCCCAGGGCTATCCGGAGAAGAACAAGCGTGTGCTCGCCATGGTGCGCCAGATGGACGCCCTCGGCTTCGGCAACTGCACCAACCAGTACGAGTGCGAAGCCGCCTGTCCGAAAGGCGTTTCTGTGGACAACATCGCCAAGCTCAACCGCGATTACATGATCGCCTGCGCTTCCGAAGCCGTCGGCGTGTTCTCCTGATTCTGTCCGACAATGATTTTTAACCCAGGGAGGGCTTCATGCCCTCCCTTTTTTGCCGTGATGGGGCCTACGGTGTATTTCCGATAAACAGCCTGCCGCAGCGCCCGCCCCTATCGACTCCCTCCTCCGTAGCCGATCTACGAGGAAATCCGCTTCTTGAAAACCTCCCACCAACTGCGATTCTTTGTGCGCTCTCGCAGACTTCTTCTCCCCAGCCGGTCCGGAGAGCAGGAGCGTATCAGTTTTCCGAGACGATCCGCCCATATCCTCATATTCACATCCGCATTGCCTCCGGGACGATAAGCCGACTTGGAGAGCAAGCCCGTCATCTTGCGGTTACTATCCTTGCATGCAAAGAGCAGCCTCCCATCTTTCATATTGCGGATCGTCATCTCGATGCCTATGTCCCCCTGTGAATAACGCGTTCCCAGTGAACCCACTCCCGGTACAGGACTGAATATGCCGCCGATGGTTGAAACCACTCGCAATGCCGGCTTTTGAGGTCGGAAACTGATCATGGCCATATCCACCCTCACGTCTGCCTGCTCTGCTTTGTCGGTAAGCTGCCAATCCGCATTGTTCGCCGCATTGCTTTCCTCCAGAGCTTTCGTAGCTGACTCCATGATGTAGCGCCGCATACGCCGCACCATGAACTGCGCCGCGCGCGGATATTTCTTCTCGATTTTGTCCACGTGCAAATCCGCCACATAGATTCTCCCGCTCCTCCGGTCCACGTAGGGATTGCCCTTGCCCCACGTCCACACCCCATCCACCCCACTCTTCATCGTATGCACCAACTTCACCTTGTAGAGCCCTGATTCGGACTCCAAATTATACATCTGCGAGCAGGAGCAGAGTGCTCCCGCTGCCAACATTCCCAGGAGGAACACTCGCCAATGTCTCCCCTTTCTTTTTCCCGTCTCTTCCACAACTTCTTCTTTTACTCCACTCGGTCTCAACTCTTCAAAAAGGGAGGGGGTATCTTTCCACACCCCCTCCCATGTCCTCCTCTGTTCTACGGCCTGATCAGTGAGAGTATTCGTGTATAGGAGGCCGCGACGTAGGAGAATTACCGCTTCCTGAGAGGCTTGGCTCCATCTTGGAGGGGCCGCTGGCACTGGGCGCAATATTGCTGCCGGGTCCAAGACCATTATCGACCATTGTCATTTCGGAAGAGCGAACGCCTTGTCTCTTGCTGCACAGCACCACCAGATCCACTCGCTCCCGGTTCGGCTTGACCCGGACCTTTATTCGCGTTCCCAAAGGGGTTCGTGCTATCGCTATAGTAACTCGGGCCAACATTTTGATGCCTTGATGGCTGCGTCGTTGGAGTAGCTGGGTGTCCCTGAGGTGCAGGACGATGCATAGCGGGTGCCTGCGGACGGGGTGGCTGCGGACGCTGTACGCCGGGAACCGGACGCTGCGGACCGGGAGCTTGTGGTCGTACACCGGGAGCTTGTGGCCGCGCGGGTGATGGTACGGGACGTGCATCATGAGCAGCAGCCCGATGCCGCGGGTCATGAGGATTCTCCCCGGGACGGTAATGCCCGGGGCCATGTGCCCAAACCATGGGCGTGCACACGAGGGCGAGTGCTATAATTGCTTTCTTCATATGATTGTTTTTTCTTGGAGTTGAAAAAATGTGCAGTGGGTTACCTAGTACCGAAAGAGGAGCTATTGATCGGCTTTCTGGGCGAACGCCCTGTCCCCTCCTGCACAGCACCACTTCCTTCCAATCCCGGTTCGGGAGTCGGACCTTCCTTATTATCCGTCGAGTGGTGTCTCGTCTGCGGTGCGGAACCCAGGTTTGGTCTGGCTTGACTCGGACCTTCATTCACCGTTCTTACATCCGTGCTCGGACTATTGAAACTCGGGACGACATTTTGATGCCTTGATGGTCGCGTCGTTTCCTTCGGCGCAGGAGGAGCTGGGTGTCCCTGAGGTGCAGGACGATGCACAGCGGGCGCCTGCGGACGGGGTGGCTGCGGACGCTGTACGCCGGGAGCTGGACGCTGCGGACCGGGAGCCGGTGGTCGTACACCGGGAGCTTGTGGCCGCGCAGGTGGTGGCACGGGACGTGCATCATGAGCAGCGGCCCGATGCCGCGGGTCATGAGGATTTTCCCCGGGACGGTAATGCCCGGGGCCATGTGCCCAAACCATGGGCGTGCACACGAGGGCGATTGCTACAATTGCTTTTTTCATAGTATGCAATTCGGGAATTGAAGTAATTAGAAGATCATACCATCCGATACAAAACGACCACCTGTTCCTTGATAACAGGGTCGTTCATATATGCTGCTGTTCTCTATCCTCACTGATAAACGACCGAAGGGAGGGAGATTCAGAACCTCCCTCCCTTACTATTTAATGTTTCATGCCGCTCACAACAATCAACGATGATGCGGTCCCGGTCCAGGATGATGCGGTCCCGGTGCGGGATGGTGCGGACCGGGAGCAGGATACTGGGGTCCTGGTGCAGGATGATGTGGACCCGGAGCTGGTGGTCCCGGATGATGGGGCCCGGGAGCGGGATGGTGCGGACCAGGGGGCGGTGGCACATCTGGACGTGGTCCCCAGGCAAATGCCAGCGGCACGCACATAAACGCGATTGCTATAATTGTTTTTTTCATATTGTGTATGTGTATTGGGTTGGGAAAGAGTTATCCATGCTTACTTGATGTACTGCGCATTCGCCATAGCTGTTTGGAGCGTGGGCGAATTGAAGTAATTGTGCTTCACAATGCGCGCAAGGGTATCGTTGTAGGTCTTCTTCACATTTTCAGGCACATCGACACCGAGTTTTTGGGCGTTGGTGATAGCGATTTGGACCTTGTTCCAGTTAGAGGCAAACTTCTCTGCCTTTTCCTGGCTGTCGATATTCTTGGCGTCCGCGAGGTAACCAACCGCTTTCTCCATGGTCTTGCCGATGGCACATTCCTCCGGATTCTCTGCCGTGAGGCAACTGAGATAATCACAGGACGAGAGAGCGAATCCTGCAAGGCAGGCCAGCATTAGTGTTGTTTTTTTCATAGTGTGTTTTGTGGTTTGGGAAGTGAAGTAATCAGAGAGTCATACCATCCGGCACAAAATGAGCGCCGGTTCCGTGATAATAGGTGCCGTGCGTGCCAACACTGATCTCGCCGATTTGTTTGTAGATTGGCTGCACAAAGGTATAAACCGCCTTTGTTCCATCTACTGAAACCGTGATCTGCTGGCATTTCGTGCTCCCCATGGAATCCACCAGGTAACGTCCGGCCAGAGCTCCCGCTGCAGCCATACCGACGGAGGCTGCCGTGCGGCCCTTGCCTTTGCCAAGCAATTGCCCGCCACCCAAACCGACTCCTGCGCCGATAAGGGTTCCCATGTTACGTGCGGAAGAGGAAGTCTCCTGAGTCACCTGACGAACGGCTGTCACCGTGGCCTGAAAAGCCTGCTGAGGCACACCCACCTGCGCGGAGTTCACCGTGTTGAAATCCCCCATGCCGGCACAGCCGACAAGCAGCGAGCACCCGAGCAAACCAGCAATAAAAGTCTTATTCATATCTTCAAAGTTTAAATTCGTTGTTTATCGACAAAAGAGAGGCGCGCGGCTTCAGCTTTTCTTGTAAGAACTGGGAGGATTCCCATAGTTCGCGCATTTGGGGTTCGTGCACTTCTTTATCAATGTGTCGCCCAACTGGCACGACATGCAGACGTAGCTGCTCGAAGACGAGGGTTTGGCGGTTGTCGAGGGAGCCTGTGCCACTTTTACCCCATTCGGAGCCGTGGGACGAGCCGGCTTCTGACTTTGATTTTCCGGACGACGACCCGGTCCCATCTTTCCGCGTTCCGGCCTCTGTTGTGAGCCGTGGTCTGCGTTCTGCTGACCCGGTCTCTTCCCTGGGCCGTGATTCGCATTCTGCCGATCCGGTCTCGGACCATGAGCGGCATCCCTGCGCCCGGGACGTGGGCCGGGGGAAACATGGCGAGGATTGCGGTGCTTGAGATGAGCGCGCTGCCGAACTTGCGGCGGCGGACCCGCGAGACGACGAGCATGCGAGGGATACGCAACTCTGGGGGCTCCTGCCAACGGAGCCCAATTCGGCACGCTCACAGCATTCGCCAACAGCGCTGTATCGTAAATCGGTTGATTGTTGCTGTCGTACCCGTACACAGCATTGTCCCCATCATATCCGTAAATCGGTACGCCAGACTCATCGTATTCCTGAGTCGTTGTCTGGTTCGAATAATCAGTGGTAGCGACCTCAAGAGCGGTGTGCGCCAGGGAATTCCAATCCACTCCGCAAGAGGAGAGTGCCAGTGCTGCTACCGCTGCAAAGAACGGCGTATAAAGTCTTGTTTTCATGTATCCTGTGCAGTCTTGTGTCAACCTGCGTAAGACAATCTATATGATTTCAAATCATATTACATGCTCGCACTCTCTCTTATTAGTTAAAATTAAATGCTTGTTATCGCTTGAAATCAGGTATACACCGCGTGACTTTTCGCTGGCATGCTTTCCTTCCTAAACCTCTTCCTATTATTTTCTCCTGACGTTTTACAAAAAAAAATTTGAAAGTAACTTGACATATGATTTGAAATCATATGTACAGAGATAAACAGAAAAACCAAGACCGACTGGGCAAGCAGATGATCCACTCCTGCGGAATCGAGTTGATAGAGGCTGCCCATATCATCCATGAACTCCATCACTGCATGGGAGCAAATCAGGAACTGGATGCGCAAAATTGCATCAGGAGACTTCGGGAAGCACGAGAGATACTCCAGGAAATGAACCCCTGCATCACACTGGAACAAGGCGTACTCTCCCTCCTTGAGGGGAAAAAGCATCGCAGGTCTTCCACAAGGCGCGAGTTAAAATACTACACCATGAAGATTCTTGCAGAAAACCCGGAGCTGGCCACGCGAGAAATGCGTCATATCTCCACGCGCATGTGTCGTGAAATCCTTGAAAAAACTTTTCCCAAAAAAAGTAGTCGCCGCAAGGCTCGCACAATTCTGCACGGACTCTTCTCTTATTGCTGCCGCCGCGGATGGATCCGGCAGAACCCTGTACACCCTCTGCAAGATACTCCTCCGATTGAGCACGAAATAGCCCCACTCACTTTAGATCAGGTAGTATGTCTGCTAAAGGCCTCCCTATTACCACAGCACCGTACCTGCGCCCCCGCCGTCGGAATCATGCTCTGGGGAGGAATACGTCCGGCGGAAGTGGCTCGCCTTTCGTGGAGCAACATTCACTTCCATTCGCGTACCATCACCCTGTACGCTGCCCAAAGCAAAACGGGGGGCTCGCGTTGTGTGAGCATGCATCCGCCCCTTTTTCACTGGCTGCGCCGGTTCTCCCCCGGGCAGGACGCCGATACGCCCATCTGCCCCAGGGACTGGATCAAACGCTGGGGAGCTCTGCACCGCGCCTGCGACATGCTCCCGTGGGTTCCCGATGTGCTGCGGCACACCTTCGCGTCCTACCACGCCGCGCATTTTCGATGTCTCGACACGTTGCAATATGAAATGGGGCACCGCTCCACACAAATGCTGCGATTCCGCTACATTGCCGCTTCACGCGTCTCGCGTCAATCCGCTGCCGCCTTCTGGAGCGCCAAGTATTGGGAAAAGCGCTTATCCTGACTAGCGCCCGACTTCATTCTCACCGGTCGTATCTTTTCTCTATTCCCAGGTATATTGCTCCTGAAATGCTGTTCTTGACAGAAGAGGGGAATTATGCAAGAATACGCGCACTTGAGGCTCCGTCGTTCAATGGATAGGACAAAGGTTTCCGGTACCTTCGATGTGGGTTCGATTCCCTCCGGAGCTATTTGGGTCAGGTATGCTTAGAAAGCGTATCTGGCTTTTTTATTGATTTCTTGGGGAGGGGCAATAGGCGGTGTCTGAACAAAGAATGCGAACGAGTGGGAGCACTGTGGGGAGGGCAGTGGGCATGGAGGACGAAGGAGAAGAGGGGAATGTAGTGGGTATCGGCGGCCGATAAGCTCATTCTCCCGTAGTCTGTTTTCACTTGCATCGTGGGGGTAAGTGCTGTATGATGCCGCGCGTTATGAGCGAATTGCCCAAGGCATATGAACCCCGACACGTCGAGCAGAAATGGCAGCAGCGCTGGCTGAATGACGGATGCTTCCATGCGGATTCGCATTCGGACAAGCCCGCCTACAGTATCGTGATACCCCCGCCCAATGTGACGGGTGTGCTGCACATCGGGCATGTGCTCAACAACACCATTCAGGACATACTTGCCCGCCGTGCGCGCCAGGAAGGGAAGGAAGTGCTTTGGTTGCCGGGGACGGATCATGCAGGCATTGCCACGCAGGCTCGTGTGGAAAAAGAACTTGCAAAGGAGAATCCGCCACGCACGCGCTTTGATGTGGGGAGGGAGGAATTTGTGAAGATGGTATGGGCCTGGAAGGAGGAGCACGGGGGAATTATCATCAACCAGCTCAAGAAACTCGGTTGCTCCTGTGACTGGGAGAGAGAACGGTTCACCATGGATTCGAGTTATGCGCCGGAAGTGGCCCGTGCTTTCACGGAGCTTTTCCGCGAGGGGCTCATCTACCGGGGGCTCAAGATGGTGAACTGGGATCCCGTGTTGCTCACGGCGCTGTCGGATGAGGAGGTCATCATGACCCCAAGCAAAAGCAAGCTCTATACCATCCGCTACCGCCTGGAGGATGACCCGGAGCATTACCTGCTTGTCGCGACTACGCGTCCGGAAACGATCATGGCGGATGTGGCTGTGGCGGTGAATCCGAATGATTCGCGTATGGCGAGATGGGTGGGCAAGCGCGTGATGCGCCCACTCGTGGAAACCCCCATCCCGGTGATTGCTGATGAGCACGTGGAAATCGGTTTCGGCACGGGGGCGCTCAAGATTACTCCGGCGCACGACCGCGTGGACTTTGAAGTGGGAGTCAAGTTCGGGTTAGAGATCATCGACGTGCTTACGCCGGATGGGCATATCAACTGCCCTGCCTGCCCGGAGCTGCACGGCATGGATCGTTTTGAGGCACGCGACAAATCCATCGAACTCATCCGCGACAAAGGACTGTTGGAGAAGGAAGAAGCTTATGAGAACAACGTGGGAGTGAGTCAGCGGTCGGATGTTCCTATTGAGCCACGGCTGAGTATGCAGTGGTTCCTCAAGTACCCCTGCGTGCAGGAGGCAGCCGATGCCGTGGAGAAAGGAGAAGTCACCTTCCGCCCCGCGCACTGGGGAAAGACTTACGCGCACTGGCTGGAGGGGATTCGCGACTGGTGCATCAGCCGCCAACTGTGGTGGGGACACCGCATCCCGGTGTGGTATCGCAAAGACCTGGCAGAGGAGCTTAAGCAGGCCACGAAGCTGGATGTGCAGGATGCCGACGCCGGGCGTATCTACGTGGGACCTGAGCCGCCGGCGGATGCGGAGAACTGGGTGCAGGATGAAGACGCGCTGGACACATGGTTCAGCAGCTGGTTGTGGCCCTTTGCTACGATGGACGCTGAGTGCCGCGCCAAATTCTATCCTACCACGGATCTCGTGACGGGACCGGACATCATCTTCTTCTGGGTAGCGCGCATGATCATGGCAGGCTATCGCTTTGCGGGCGGTAAACCATTTGCCAACGTATTTTTTACTTCCATCGTGCGCGATCTGCTGGGGCGTAAGATGAGCAAGAGCCTCGGCAACAGTCCCGATCCACTTGATCTTATTTCCCGCTACGGTGCGGATGGTCTGCGGTTCGGTCTCATGCGCATCGCGCCGACAGGGACCGATGTCAAGTTCGACGAGAAGCAGATTGAGGAGGGCAAAAACTTCGCGAACAAACTGTACAACGCCGTGCGCTTCCGTCTTATGCAGGGGGAGACATCCACCGAACCCGCACCGCACTTCAGCGCCGTGCACCTGGACATTCTCGCCAAGCTGCGGGACCTGCATGCTCAGGTGACTGAGGCTCTTGGCAAGTATGAATTCAACGCCTACACTCAGGCCCTCTACTCTTTCTTCTGGAACGAGTATTGTTCTCTATTCCTGGAGGCGGTAAAGGGCGACCTGCGGGAAGGAGCAGACCCGAGCGCACGCAACGCCACTCTGGCCACCATTGACACTGTACTGCGGCATTACCTGGCACTGCTCGCACCCATTATGCCTCACATTACCGAGGAACTCTGGGAGAGCTTGGGCTTCGCTGCGCGATACGCCGGCAAACCGCTCATGCTCACTGATCTCCCCAAGGCGGAAAGCCTGCTGCCGGGAATGGAAGAAGAGGATATCTCCAAGGCCCGCATCATTGCCTCTGCTCTGTATGACGCTGCCAACCGCGTCCGAAATCTGAAGGCTGAGTACAACCTTGCCACCAACAAGAATGTACATCTCGTGCTCAAACCGGCTCTTCCTTTTGGGGATGATATTGCGGCGCGACTTGCTCTGCTGGCGGGAGCGAAGGGAACTGCCATTGATCCGACCTACGCTGCGCCGAAAGGCACACCGAGCGCGCTCAGTCCTCTGGGCGAGATCTTTATGCCACTGGAAGGATTGGTGGATGTGGATGCAGAGAAGGCGCGTATCTCCAAGGAACTTGAAAAAATCTCTACGGAAATAAAACGCAGCCAGGCAAAGCTATCCAATGAATCTTTCGTACAGCGGGCTCCGGCAGAGGTGGTGCAGCAAGAGAAAGAGCGTCTTGCCGACTGGCAGGGCAAAAAGGAGCATCTGGAAACCATGCTTGCTGCCCTGGGTTGAGTTTCTCACCATCTATCACCTCAACATGATGCGATTTCTCTTCACCACTATCCTCGCCCTGCTGCCGCTTGTGAGCGCTGTGGAAACTGATAAGCAGCCCGAACAGCCCGTGCAACAACAGCCTGACCGGCAGGAAAAATTTCCGCCGCCGCCTCTCACTCATTCTGAGGCCGCGCTTCAACTCATCGGTTTATTACAGCAGACAGAAGCCTGTCTTGCGGCATGCCGGGATGAAGGGAGTGTGTGCGCCGCCCTGCCTGAGTTGCAGCGTCTGGCTCGTCTTGCGCGTCACATCGCGCGCGGTCAACAGAATCTCTCCGAACCAACTACCCAGGACTACATCGCCGCACAGCAGCTTGCCGGCGAATTTAATACCGCGTGGGAAGCTATTCGCACCCATATTGCACGGCTTGAGAAGGATCATCTCCTCTCACCGCAGATGCGTGAAATTCTCTGCATTGATTCTTCCACGGAAAACAGCAATCAATCCTCCTCTTCACCGCAGGGGAAATAGCGACTTCTCGTGAGGACATCATGGCGTGAGTACCTCGAGCGTTTTTGATGTAATGAAGTCATTCCTATTGTTACTGATTGTTCTGCTGATTTGCCCCCCTGCATGGGGAGATGCACGGTTGCCTGCTATCGCTCGCGAACAAATCGGCGTCACCGTGGAATACGATGGATCGTACGAAAGCATCCCCTACCCCGGAGGTGACGTTCCTCTTTCGCGTGGCGTGTGCACGGATGTCGTCATCCGCGCTCTGCGCGCCCTTGGATTGGATCTCCAAAGAGCGGTGCATGAAGACATGAAGTCTCATTTCTCTGCCTATCCCAAAAAATGGGGGCTCAAACGACCGGATACGAACATTGACCATCGTCGTGTGCCGAATTTGTGCACCTTCTTTACGCGATGCGGTTGGGCATTGCCTATTACCGATAATCCTGCGGATTATTTGCCCGGCGACCTGGTTACCTGCACTGTGGGAGGAAACTTGCCCCATATTATGATCGTGAGCGATATGAAAAACAGTCAGGGCGAACCTCTCATTATCCATAACATCGGTATGGGTACGCAGGAGGAAGAAGGACTGTTCGTTTTCCCTATCACAGGGCATTTCAGACCGAAGCTCGGACGCTGAGGCATCAGCCTGACGTAGAGAGCCCTCACGGCTCCCTTCATTTCACTCGCACCGTGCAAATACAGCTTATTTTACCGATAAATTCCCGATATCATCCCAGCAATTGTGAGATATCAATTCTCGAGAAAAACCTCCTGAGTTTCTTCCTCGCCAATTTAGCGACTGCACCGTTGAGGTATTGCAGAAGCAATATTCACGCGGGTTGCTTCCATGATTATTGTCTTGACTTTTCGCGGGCTATCAGCTAGGGTAGCTCGTGAGCATGAAAGATCGTCGAATCGTCATCACGGGCATGGGGGTTCTCTCCCCTTTGGGCAATAGCGTCAGGGAAACGTGGCAGGGAATGAAGGAAGGAAGGAGCGGAATTGATCGTATCCAAAGCCTTGAGGATGTCTCAAATTTTCCGGTGCAGATTGCCGGCGAAGTGCGGGGATTTGATCCGGCGCCCTATTTTAAGAAGGATCCGAAAGCGGTGAGGCGGTGTGATCGTTTTGAGCAGCTGGCTATGGGAGCTGCGGTGATGGCACTGGAAGACGCAGCATTGGACCCGGAGAAGATTAACCGGGAGCGCGTGGGAGTGATGATTGGTTCCGGCATCGGCGGCCTGGGCATCCACGGGCAGAACTGCGCTGTGCTTCTGGAGAGCGGCATGCGACGCGTTTCCCCTTTTTGCATCCCGTACATGATTACCAACATGGCCAGTGGGATGGTGAGTATTGAGTACGGCTTTGGCGGGCCGAACATGAGCATTTCCACTGCCTGCGCAACCTCCAATCACTCTATCGGAGAAGCCTGGCGCATCATGAAGTTTGGGGATGCGGATGTCATGCTCTGTGGCGGTGCAGAGGCTTCCATCCTCCCTATCGGCATCGCCGGCTTCGCCAACATGAAAGCCCTTTCTACCCGCAACGACGACCCGGCGACGGCTTCACGCCCATATGATGTGGATCGCGATGGTTTTGTTATGGGAGAGGGTGCGGGAGTTATTGTTCTGGAGACGCTTGAACATGCTCAAGCACGCGGTGCCCGCATCCAGGCGGAGCTTGTGGGCTACGGTCTGAGCGCAGATGCGTACCATCTGACCTCTCCGATGCCGGAGGGTGAAGGAGCTGCACGATGCATGAAAATGGCGCTGGAGCACGCAGGGCTCCGTCCCGAACAGATCGACTATGTGAACACGCATGGCACCTCCACACACCTGGGAGACATTTGCGAGGTCAAAGCTATCAAGAGCCTGTTTGGCGACTACGCAAAAAATGGTTTGCTGGTGAGTTCTACCAAGTCCATGACCGGGCATCTGCTGGGAGCTGCAGGCGGCATTGAACTGATGGCTTGTGTGAAAGCGATCCATGATAATTTTGTGCCGCCTACCATCAACGTCTTCAATCAAGATCCCGAGTGTGATCTTGATGTTTGCGCCAACAGAGGGCGTGAGCACAAGGTGGATATTGCTCTCAGCAACTCATTCGGTTTCGGCGGGCACAATGCATCGCTTATTGTGAAACGTTTTGAGTCCTGATGACGTTCCCCGTAGAAAGCGCACCTCCATCAGGCAGTCGAGCCTTGTTGCGAAAGCTTGGGGAGGGGGATTTATTCCTGCTGCGCTGGGCATTGCTCGGTGTCATTGCCCCCGGCTGTGTCGTTGCTTTGCAGCTGACAGATTTTTTTGAGAGGTGCGACGAGCAGCAACTGCGCATCCTGGCCGGACATCCTTTCTACATCAGCGCTGAGGATGTACAGGTCACACTACTCTCCCCGCCGGTCACTTTTGCTATCTGCGTCGGCATCGCTCTGTATCTCGGCGCGGTGCTTTTACACTGCCGGAGTTACGCTCGCCGTAGCCATATCTGTCTGCTGGCGGCGGTCGCTATCGCGATGCCGGGATTACTCTGTGTATTATGGCATGGCGTGCTCTATGTGGGGCAGCCATTGACGTGTCTGGCGGCGCTCTGGCTGTTGCTCGTCCCTTGCAGCTTCGTAGAAAAATTCTTCTCATGAAAGCGCAGGATTATCCACCCGCCATGCGTGAACTCATTGACTGCCTCTGCCGTTTGCCCGGCACGGGGCGCCGGAGTGCAGAGCGTCTGACTCTCTGGCTTTTGCAGCATGGTAAAACAGATGCGCAAAATCTTTCTGCCGCTCTCATCCGAGCCGTGGAGCAGATAACGGCATGCCCGCGCTGCGGGTTCTATTCAACGGGGGAAGAACTTTGCCCGGCCTGTGCAGATCCCACACGTGATGCTTCTCTGCTCTGCGTGGTGGAACAACCGACAGATGTATTGCCCATTGAGCGTAGCGGTTCCTTTCATGGTCTCTACCACTGTCTCGGCGGGAAGCTCTCTCCTTTGGATGGGGTGATGCCGGAGCAACTGAGCATACCAAAGCTCATGGAGCGCGTCAAAGAACAGCCGGGCTGCGAGGTGATCCTCGCTCTCGGAAGTGATGTAGAAGGTGATGCAACAGCCCTCTATCTTGCTGAACAACTGGAAAAATTGCCCTGTACGATTTCGCGCCTTGCACAAGGGATGCCGGCAGGAGCCGGACTCTCCCAGGCGGATTCTATTACTTTGTTACGTGCCATCCAGGGCAGGACGAGAATTTAATATCTCGCTACGCAACAATAAAAGCGACACAAAAAGGCGGCGCGCACGAAAAATGCCCACCGCCTCGAGGAACGCAACTAAAGAGAGGAAGGTTAGTCCACCTTCTTGACAACAGCCTCGGCGCCACTCTGGGTTTTGTAGGTGCCACAGGCAGGGCAAGCAGTGTGCCCCGGCACCGCTGCGCCACACTTGGGGCACGTGCCGAGTTTGGGCGCTTTCCAGGCCTGAGCGGCCAGGCGGGAGCGCTGCTTCATCTTGGATGTTCTACGTTTAGGAGCTGCCATAATCTGTGATTGGTAAGAGGTTGCGTAGGTGTCATCAGGAGGGAGGGTTACTTACGGCATCCAGTGCATCCCACACACTCCGCTCACCCGCGGCGGCAAAGTTTACACCCTGTTTAGGGCCTTTGTCCAGTCCAAATTCGCCGATGACGTCATTTATTTGACAAGATTCACCAATGAGTTCACATTTTGGATAAGGCGGCAACGCCAACATCACCTCCTCATGCAGCTCATCAGTCAGATCCACCTCTTTCTCATCTCCCTCCAGGGAAACGCTCACCGTGCAGGTCACAGGGAGTGTGAAATCAAAATCTTTCAAACACCTTTCACAGCGCACACGTAAGGGGACCTGCATCGTCACTTGAGCCACCAGCTCTTTATCATCGTACACCCTTGCTTGAATACTGCAGGAGATAGGACCAGCCGAGCGCAAACTCCCCGTTGCTTCTGTGCCGAGCAAGGCATCCGCCTTTATTTTCTCGGAAAGCTCAAATTCGCCCCCATCCATCCGCAGCAAGTTGATGATTATGCGCTCTTCCATGGGCTTATCCTAGCGTGGAAATACGACGCTTGTCAAGCACTATGAGGAAATCCGGAGAGATGATGTTTCAGGGACGCTATCCACGAGAGCATCTTCTGATGAGCGCAAAGGCATATCGATCCATCACTCCGACAACAGGGAAAGTCATCCGTCGAATGGTGTAACACACCTGTAACAGTCTCCCGCGCTTTTTTTCTGGTGCGCCGAAGAAAAAGATGTAGAATGCAGAGAGAGAGGAAACACTAATCGAAAAAAGCTATGGCACTACACATTCAGATGAGCGACGAGGCGTTGGAGAAGTTAAAGAAGGCCGCCTTTATGAGTCGGCTGGTATCCTTTGCCGTGTGCGCAGGGTTTCTACTGGGCTTTGGCGGCATCCTCTACTTCACGGTGCTTGTGATTCAGGGAGAGATTCCGGCAGAATTTATCGCCTATACCGCACCTGCAGACGACGGCGCTCCCACAGACAATCCGACGGTGAAGGAACTGTCTGCCAAGGTGTCAACGACCACGCCCACGGTTGCTCCCAGTGTGGTCGTGGCTCAGAATGCCGTGGGCGCGGTGGCTGCGCCTGTGAGTCTGGATACAGCAGGTGAGTTCGAATTTGCCGAGGCAGACCTTTCTCTCGATGTCGATGTGGATCTCGGCGAGGGACTCGGTGGTGCCGGCCCCGGACTTGGTTCCAGCAAGCCAGGCGGCTCCTCTCTCGAGGGGGCGTTCTACGACCTGAAGCTCACCCGAAGTGGAGCTCCCAGCAGAATTCCGATGAAAGATGTTCCGAAAGATCCCAAGACCGGCAAAGTCCTGCTCGACCAGAATGGAAAACCCTATACCCAGGGGCATCCCCGGCTCAGGGTGGCGAATGGCCCGACCGGTGTGGCGTACGTGGGAGAGATTCACAAATTTATGGAAAGCAAATGGAACGCTGCATCTCTCAGTTCCTATTACAAGGCAAAAACACCTTTGTACACATCCAGCTTCTACATTCCGAATGCAAGATCTGATTACGCACCATTCGCGTTCCAGTGCGAGAACGTTTCGCAGTCCGGCGGCTGGCTCGCGGTGTACCGGGGCAAGGTAAAGGCGCCGAAGACCGGGAAATTTCGTTTTGTAGGCGTGGGTGATATGTTCATTGCCGTTCGATTCGCGAAGGAGATGGTCTTTGAGTCCGGCTACCAGTGGCCTTCCCTGTGGGAAGAAAAGAACAATAAGGCTTATGGTTTGCTTTTCATGGATGCGACCGAAAAGATCAAGTTCTGGAAAGACATCAAGGCCGGTAAAATTAAGGAGCATGAAGGTTACACCAATATCAAAGGTTATCCGAAAGCAGAGAAGTACGACACAGCCCTGGAGGGGATTGTGGCCGGCAAAATTTTCCAGGTGGAGCAGGGAAAGTCGTACGAGATTGAGGTTGCACTGGGTGATATTGACGGCGCCATGTATGCGGTGTTGCTGATGGAAGATATGTCTGCCCCGGTGGATGTGAAAAAGGGAGGGGTGTATGATTTGTTCCGTACAAGTTATCATTTGCCGGATGAAAAAGATTTGTTGCGTGCTCTGCAACCGAAGGACGAAAAAGGAAAAACAATCAAGGATTTCCGGGATGGATCGCCGAACCTCTTGCCATATAACACAGATTGTTACGTCTGGGAGGCCTCAAAGATGTGATGAAGGGCGGCGATGACGTTTCGCCGCTCGAATGAGTGACGAAACGCCGAAATGACTGCGAGGGCGATTTGATGAATCGTCCCGTATTCTTTGCGGAGAGCTCAGGAAATGCTGTGCTGTCGGATGACCGTTTATTTTGAGGTATCGCGGTCAGCGGAACGCTTACCAACCGAAAAGCTATGGCACTACACATTTAGATGAGCGACGAGGCGTTGGAGAAGTTAAAGAAGGCCGCCTTTATGAGTCGACTGGTATCCTTTGCTGTGTGCGCAGGGTTTCTACTGGGCTTTGGCGGCATCCTCTACTTCACGGTGCTTGTGATTCAGGGAGAGATTCCGGCAGAATTTATCGCCTATACCGCACCTGCAGACGACGGCGCTCCCACAGACAATCCGACGGTGAAGGAACTGTCTGCCAAGGTGTCAACGACCACGCCCACGGTTGCTCCCAGTGTGGTCGTGGCTCAGAATGCCGTGGGCGCGGTGGCTGCGCCTGTGAGTCTGGATACAGCAGGTGAGTTCGAATTTGCCGAGGCAGACCTTTCTCTCGATGTCGATGTGGATCTCGGCGAGGGACTCGGTGGTGCCGGCCCCGGACTTGGTTCCAGCAAGCCAGGCGGCTCCTCTCTCGAGGGGGCGTTCTACGACCTGAAGCTCACCCGAAGTGGAGCCCCTTCCAAAATTCCTACAGTCATCACGAAGGATGGAAATGGGAAGCCCTTGGTAGATGCTCAGGGGAAGCCATACAAGCAGCTCAAAGTGAACGAACACGCTTTCGCTGGCGAGGCGAAGAAATTTTTCAAGAACTGGAATGCTGCGGCCTTGTCCGGTTATTACAAATCACCACTGAAGCTTCATGCTTCGAGCTTTTACATACCTATGGCGGACGCGCGTTATGGACCTATTGCGTTCCAGTGCGACGACGTGTGTCAGGGCAGTGGATGGATAGTCGTATACCGGGGACGTGTGCGAGCGCCGAAGACCGGGAAGTTTCGTTTCGTGGGTACAGGGGATGACTATTTAGGCGTACGCTTCAACAACAAAGTAGTGTTGGAAGCTGGCTACCGCATCCCCTCACTGTTTGATGAAAAGGAGCCACGGGCCTGGTGGATAAGCGGCGCGGGAGATCGGGAGAGGCATTGGGAAAAATCAAAGAGGGAAAGCTTCCCAACTTTGAGGAATATGAATTAATTCCTCATATCAAGGAACTCAAGGAGTGGAACAGTGATCTGGGGGGAGTGACTGCCGGGAAGGTGTTTGAGGTTAAGGAGGGACGGGCGTATCCGATTCAGATCGCCATTAGTGAGATTCCCGGTGGTGGTTTCGGATTCGTCCTCTTTATCGAAGATTTGACGGATGGGGAGAAGGTCAAGCCGGGAGAGAAATATGATCTGTTCCGCACTAACTTTTCCGCCCCGGATCGGATAGAGCTATTTGAGTTGCTAAAAAATGCAAAAGGTAAGAAAGGGCAGACTGTAAATTGTCTTTTTAGGATCAGTAAGCCAGAGGGATTAAATGCCCCGCCGTACAATGAAGATTCACCCATTTGGACGGCGGCGCCATAATGCGAGGTGAGTGGAGCTGCGATAATTTTCAGGGCTCGCAGGATGTCTACACATTCCTGACCTCGGTCGTCAGATTTTTGGGGCACCGTGTCGTGAGGTTGGTCCTGCATAGGGGAAGTACGCGCTTGCCAAAGAGGTCGGAGATGGTAGAATAAAGGCGTTATGAGTGATGCGAAAAAAGAGCTGTTGGAGATGTTGCTGGCTAAATCCATCAAGACAGGTCATTTTATCCTTGCGTCGGGCAAGGAGAGTGATATGTACTGCGACTGCCGAGTGACAACGCTGGATGCACGCGGAGCAAACCTCATCGGCGAGGTAGGATGGCAGCTTGTGCGCGATGAAATTCTGCCTCGTTTTCCGCATGTGAGTGCGATCGGAGGCATGACCATGGGAGCGGATCCAATCTCATTGGCAATCGGCATGTACTCTGCCACAGAACGTGCACTGGATATTTTCACGGTACGTAAGGAAGCGAAGGACCACGGGCGAGGCAAACGCATAGAAGGAAACTTCAAAAAAGGGGATGCCGTGATTGTGGTAGATGATGTAATTACTACCGGTGGGTCAACTATCAAAGCCATAGAAGCTATTGAGGAGGAGGGTGGCAAAGTGGCGGCGGCGGTAGTGCTGGTGGATCGCGAGGAAGGAGGACGCGAGGCGATTGAAAGACGCGGCGTGCCGGTGTACGCCCTCTTCACACGGCGGAGTATTTTTGGCGATAAGTAATTCCTCTCTCCTCCATGCTTCCTCTCATCGTAGGTATTGAGGGAACTCGGCTGAGTGCGCGCGAGGCGGAGCTTTTCTCGCGCATGCAGCCTGCGGGGTACATCCTCTTCTCACGAAATATTGAGGATTACGAGGAGACACGTGAGCTCACGGATGCTCTGCGACGCCTTACGACAGGGGCATATGAGCCTGTTATTGCGTTGGATCAGGAGGGAGGGCGCGTTGTTCGCACGGCGGCCATCGGTATTCAACTGCCCTCGGCGGAGGCGTTAGGAGGTGCATCGAATGCACATTGGATAGAACAGGCAGCGCTGTATTCCTCCCGCTGCTTGCACACTCTTGGCGTGAATACTGTGTTGGCGCCTGTGCTGGACTACAGCTCGGAACGTGCGAATGCATTAGGCGGACGCTGTTGGGGAAATGATCCTCAGACAGTGATTTCGTGTGCGGGCGTGTGGAATCGCGTCATGCAACGGCGCGGCATCCTCACATGCGGCAAACATTTCCCCGGTATGGGGGAGGCGCAATTAGATCCACATTTTTCGCTGCCCCGGTTAACCGCGTCCCAGGAGCAAATATTGGCGGAAAATGGCGCTGCTATTCCATTCACTGCCCTCATGGATGAGCTCCCCTCCATTATGGTAGCGCATCCGGTGATAACCGGAATGGATGCAGAGCATCCAGCAACTCTTTCTTCCACAGTGGTGAGAGATTTTTTGCGGCGACAGCTTGGGTATGGGGGAGTGGTATTTACGGACGATCTGTGCATGGGAGCTATTACGGAAACGTACACCGTATCCCAGGCAGCAGTCCTTGCAATTCGAGCGGGATGTGATGCGCCGTTGGTATGCCATGGCGTGCCGGATTTACTGGAAGAGGTGGAACAGGCTATTTCTGCTCTGCCGAAGGAAGTGTTGGGGGGAGCTCAGGAACGACTGGAAAAATTTCGCATGCTGATACCGACTCCCCTGCCGCCGATGAGCTTTATCGAGTGGAGAAAGTACGCGGATGATGTACGGGCTTTTTGCTCTCGCGTAGCAGAGCGTGCGCGGGAGAATGAACAACCATCCTCCCCCGTGCAGAATTATTGAAGAGAGGCATTCTCGATGCGGCGTACAGGCAGAGGAGGAGAAGAGGCTCCGAACCAATCCATGTGCGTTGTGGTAATGAAAGTCTGAGAATCCGGAGGTAAAGTGCTGAGCATTGCCTTGCGTCGCGAAGGATCCATTTCCCCAAAGACGTCGTCGATAAGCAGCACCGGCGCCAATCCAGTTTCCGCCTGGAGTAAACTCGCCTGCGCCAGCACCAAAGCGACAGCCAGTGTACGTTGCTGCCCTTCTGAGGCATAGTTCGCGGCAATTTGCCCGTCAATGCGCAGATCAATATCGTCGCGATGCGGACCGAGTGTGGTGTAGCCGACACGCAAATCGTTCTCCAGGCAATTCTCCAGTGCGAGGTTTAGAGGGGCATGCGTAGTGGTGAGGTAATTCAGCGTGACTTCCTCCCGGGAATGCCCGGAGATCGCCCGGTGGTGTTGCAGAACGTGTGGTCGTAAAAGATCGAGCAAGCGAAAACGCAGTTGAATGAGTTTTTCCCCGTGCTCTGCCAGAACAGAGGTGTAGCTCTGAAGCACATCCTTTCGCGGATGCGGGTTGCGCAGCAGAAGATTCCGCGCGCGCAGCGCCTTACGGTAAGCCTGCAAATGGGTGCGATAAAGCGGATGCCACTGCATACCGAGGAAGTCCATAAAATCTCGCCGTTGCTCAGCGGCGCCATACACGAGAGCCATATCACGGTTCCCGAGCCATGCTACGGGAGGAGCTCCAGCCAGGTAATCCGCGTAGGCTTGTTTCTGATGATTGTTGATGCGCATGTCGATCTGACGCATCTGCCAGACGAGGCGACGTGTGTCGGAATCCGCACCCAGAGATATGCCAAAGCCGGGAGCGCCATGGCGCGCAAGACGATCCAGACGTGCAGTGCGCGGACTGTGCAGGGTGAGCGCCACGCAGATGGCTTCAAGAAGACTCGTTTTCCCCTGTGCGTTGGAACCCAGTAGAAGGGCACCCTCAGAAGGAATTTCCCAATTCAGACGCTTGTAGCAGCGAAAATCTCTGAGTCGCAGCGTATGCAGCATGTGCTAAATTTCGGGGGGCAAGGCACTGATGGCATCCATAATCTTCCGTCCGATAGCGAGCTGACCTTGTCGTCCTCTGGCGCGTCGTTCTTCCGGAGAAAACGGGATAGGGTTGCCGATACTCACGGTGATGGGGCGAAAGCGCAGCCTGGAGGAATGAATGGGCAGGCACTCGAAAGCGCCGGAAATACGAATGGGTTGCACAGGAACCGAGGCGAGTTTGCCGATAATAAGTCCAATTCCAGGCATCGCCCTGTGGATTTCACCATCCGGGCTACGCGCACCCTCCGGAAAGATGACGATGCGTCCACCTTCCTTGAGCAACCTCATGACTTTTAAAATGCTCCCGGGATCCGGCTTTGTCTGATCGATGGGAATCGCCTGACAGAGAGGCAGAGTGTATTTCATGAACACCGGATCAAACAGAGTCTTACGTGCCAGAAAATGAACCGGCGTTTCGTAAATTCCCCCAATCAGAGGCGGATCCAGAAAACTCTGGTGGTTCGCGACGATGATGCAGGGTCCCTCTTGAATGAGCCTTTCGTAGCCGATGATTCGCAGACTGAAGAGCGATTCGTAGATGGCGTGGGTGAGTGACTGACCGATGAAATAAACAGGATTCATGGGACTCTTACTTGGCTAATTTGATCCGGATGTCACTGATGATGAGCTGTACGACTTGATCGATAGTCATGTTCGATGTATCTACAAGCAGGGCATCCGGCGCCTGAGTCAGCGGGGCGCAGCTTCGGGATCTGTCATTCTTATCTCGCTCATCGATGGAATCTGTGAGGCCCTGCGCAGCCCGACGTGCCGCACGTACTTCCGGCGAAGCGGTGACAAAGTATTTGAATGGAGTATCAGGGAAGACGACAGATCCGATATCTCGTCCCTCCATGACAACGGGTTCGTTTTTGTTGTATTCACGCTGCTTTTGCAGGAGAAAAGCTCGAACTTCCGGGATGGCGGCAATCACGGAAACGGAATCATTGACCACAGGTTGCGTAAGTTCGGTTGTGAGTTTCCTGCCACCGCAAAGCACGGTGGAAGTGGAATCTTCCTTGCCAAATTGCAGAGGGATGTCGGGCAGTACGGTGATGATCGCGTCTGTATCTTCTGCCGAAATTCCTTGCTGTGCAAGATACCACGCTATGGCGCGATACATGGCGCCTGTATTGATAAAAGTGTATTCAAGTTGCCTGGCGACGAGTTTGGCGACGGTTGATTTGCCGGAAGCGGCAGGTCCGTCAATGGCGATGGCCGGTGGATTCATACGATGGGCAGTATAACTGTCGCAGAGCATTCTGTCCAGCCGAAACGAAGGCCTGGTAGGTCATTGTGCATTGAATTTTGCAATCCACATTTCCTATTGCTCAAAAGTTTTACCCTTGCAATTGGAAACGGCGGTATGCTAGAATCGGGAATGAAGTTTTGGCCTTTTTTACTCTTAGCATGCGCCTTTTCCATGGGGGAGGATCTGGTTTTACACCAGGCGGCGCGCGTTTCCATGCCGGAGGGGGTGGACAGCGGCATCAAGGAAGTTGCGCTCTATCACGTACCGGAGTCGCATAGCTACCTGCTCGTACTCAACTGGGAGTTCGATAATGGGCATTTGTTCCGAACACCGATCGCCACTATGGTGTTCTACGGCTTGTGCGAGGGCGAAGATGCGCTGCAGCTTTGCGATATCACCGGCGACGATATGCCGGAATTGGTGGTGAAGGGAATGACAGCGACAGGCGACAACCAACACATTCGCATATACCAATTTCCTAAGGGTGCGAGCAAGTACCAACCAGATAGAGTCGCGCGACAGCTTTTGCAGACTGTAGCCAGGGGAATAAAAATTCGGGATGATAAGAGGATAATCCTGCAAGCCGGCTACCGGGAAGAATATTCAACCTACCGCCCGTCCTCCACGATTTATGAGTACAGCGGTGACGAGCTGGTGCCACTTCCCCCGGAAGGAAAGACATCATGCCCTGCTGGCTGGGAAGAACGAGAGGTTTGGGCAGTGAATCTCAAGGGAGAGCCGCTGAGATTGAAAGCAGCGGTCAAAGAGGTGGAAGACCCTGCCACGTTCTCGCTATGGAAGGGGATACCTCCCGAGCTTTTGCCGGAAGGCACTGAGGCGGCAGAGGATCACCCGGCTTACCGTTTCTCCGACTCCAGCGGTCGAAAACCGAACCGACGCATCTATAGTCAGCTAGGTCAGTTGGTTGCTCCCTTGCTGCCGTACCGGGTGACCGGCGGAATGGCAAAGGGCTACGTCCCTACCCTTGAGTGGTGTGCCACGGAGACGCGCCGTGGACTGTTGCCTGCCTACTCGAAAAATCGGGGGCTTGTGGTGATCGATACCGCAAATCCGGAAAGGGAATATACAATTTTACCGCCTGTGTGGCAGGAGTTGCCTACTGACCATTATCAACCAGATACGGCCGTTTCTGATACCATTCGCTGGCTCGATGATTCTCATTTTGTTTTGGTTCGCTGGCGAACGTTTGCGTTTTCCTGGGTCGTTTATGAATTGAAAGATGATGCGTTCCGCCAGGTTGCGTCCGGTGCTCACCATTACAAGTTAAAGGACCACGATAGCCCAACTCTCGTTGTACGCGATGGAAAGCTCCTGGCAATCAGACCACACCATGGGCTGCGAACGGCGCGAAATGCGCAGACGCCAGACGAGATCCTGTTTGACAAGAATTGGGAACACAAATAGACCTCTTGCCTCTATTCCTGAAATGAATCCGGTTTCCTAATGCATTTGCCAAGGCCTTGTTGGATCACTGCTTGCCAACGGCAACCTAGTATGGTAGGATGAGGGCAATGCGATTCTTGATCACAGCCGGACCGACGCGCGAGGCTATCGACCCTGTCCGATACATCAGCAACCGCTCATCGGGACGGATGGGGTATGCCCTGGCAGGGGCAGTACGGCATGAAGGGCACGAGGCGCTGCTTATTTCCGGCCCCACCTCGCTGGATGTACCGGAGGGGGTGGATTTTATCTCGGTTACCACGGCGCAGCAGATGTACGAAGCTGTGCAGGACATGGTGGGCGGGGTGGATGTTGCAATTCTTTGTGCTGCGGTAGCCGATTACCGCCCAATTTCGTATTCGAATCAGAAAATCAAGAAGGAAGTAGAGAGAATGACGCTGGAATTGGAGCGCACCCCGGATATATTGGGAAGCATGCGCCGTGTTTTCGGCTTTCGCGGGGTACTGGTGGGTTTTGCAGCAGAGACTCAGAATTTGCTGGCAGGCGCGAGGAACAAGTTGGAGGCGAAGGGATGTGATATGGTGGTGGCGAACGATGTATCGCAGCCAGGTGTCGGATTTGATGCCTCAACGAATGAAGTGTGGCTTGTGCGCAAGGGGAGGGAGGAGAAATTGGAACGCGATACGAAGCACCGCATTGCCTTGCGAATTGTGCAGGAGACTCTTTCTCTGATTGCCGGATGAACGCAAAACTGATGCATCGTTTGGGTTGGGATTCCGAGTGGGAGGAGTCATTCGCAGAGTTCAGGAAACAGCTTTGGTACCCGGCACGTATCTGCCGCGAGACAAAAATAAACTATAGTGTCTTCTCTGAAGAAAGAGGAAGACACGAGGTCGTGCTTTCCGGGCACCTCTGGAACGCAGCTGTTACAGATGCCGATCTGCCAACGGTGGGAGACTGGGTGGCAGTAGACCCCGGAGAAGGTGGTGAGTTGCCGGTGATACGCGCCTTGCTGCCGCGTCGCAATCGTTTTTCACGTAAATTTCCCGGACGCAGTTGCGCCGAACAAGTCATCGGTGCAAATGTGGATTGCGTGGTTGTGGTCACCACCCTGCCGGAGGATATCAACAAAAACAGGCTTGAGCGCTATCTCACGCTCATTCGCAAGAGTGGAGCGCATGGAATGATTCTCATCAACAAGGCGGACATCACCCCTGAGGAGGAATTGCACTACGCGCTGGAACAGCTGAAACCTCTCTGCGGCGAAGGAGTGGAGCTCTATACCGTGAGCGCTGCCAATCCCGCCAGTCTGCCGCCTTCTCTGCTTCACTTTCCTCCGGGCAAGACTGCGCTTGTGGTGGGTTCTTCCGGCGTAGGAAAGAGCACATTGGTGAATGCCCTCGTGGGGGAGGAATGTCGCAAGACGGGAGAGGTCAATGAGGTCACTGGCAAAGGTCGGCATATAAGTGTGGCTCGCGAGCTCATCCTGTTGCCGGGAGGCGGGGTCCTCATCGACAATCCAGGCATGCGCGAAGTGCAGATGTGGACCGATGCAGCTGCACTGCGCGCGGAGTTTGCGGATCTTTCGGCCCTGGCGGAACAATGTCGATTTGCGGATTGTTCTCACCGTCATGATGCCGGATGCGCCGTGCGCGGAGCGGTAGAAAGCGGAATACTTTCGTGGGAGCGCTACGAGCATTTTCTGAATCTGGAAGAGGAGATTGCCGAATTGGAAAAGCGAGCCGAGAAACGTCGTATGACCCTGGAACGTGTCACACGACGAGAAAAGAGGGCCGTCCTTCGTAACCGTAATGACCACGAGGATCAGCAGCGCGAACTGCATCCCCACCTCAAGGCACATCGGCATGATCTTTGAGGGATTTTTTTCTTCACAAGGAGTGAAAAGGGGATATAATGAGTGCACAAACTTGCAGAGCTTATGAAAATTTGGTTTGATGGAAAACTCATTGATAAGGAAGATGCCAAGGTTTCAGTTTTTGACCATGCCGTGCTGTATGGCGACGGTTGCTTCGAGGGTATACGCTTTTACTCCGGCAAAGTGTTCCGTCTCCAGGAGCACATCGTACGCCTGTTTGATTCGATGCGCTATCTCATGATTGAATTACCATGGAGCTTCGAAGAGGTTTGTAAGGCTACGGAAGAAACTGTCGCTGCCAGCGGTATGCAGGATGGATACATCCGGCTTGTTGTGACGCGCGGAGTGGGCGACTTGGGACTCAATCCGAAGAATTGTCCGAAACCCAGCATGTTCATCATCGCACAAGATATCGCCCTCTACCCCCAGGAGATGTATGAAAACGGCCTGAGTCTCATCACCAGTTCTTATCGGCGACCAAACCCGGATATGCTCAGCCAGCAAGTCAAGAGTCTCAACTACCTCAACAGCATCTCTGCGAAGCTGGAAGCTGTACAGCAGAACGCAGGAGAGGCCCTCATGCTCAATGAGCGAGGTAACGTAGCGGAATGCACAGGGGATAATATATTCATCGTGAAAAACGGCGTTGTCATTACCCCGCCGCTCACGGAATGCGCGTTGGGCGGCATCACTCGACACGTCGTGATGGACATATGCATCGCGGAGGGAATTCCCTGTGAAGAGCGCGTCATGAATCGTTTCGATATCCTCAGCGCGGATGAGTGTTTTCTCACTGGTACAGCGGCGGAGGTCATTGCTGCGACGAGCTTAGATGGTCGCGTCATCGGCACCGGACATGCCGGACCCATCACGAAGCGTATTCTGGCGTGTTACAAAAAAATGGTGCGACTGTAAGCTCTCACCGGGAGGAAATATCTGGTATGGAAATGCTTTACGCAGGGCGCTTCCTCAACTTAGTGCGTGAGGGACGCTGGGAGTACTGCGAGCGGGTGCGCCGTACATCCGCCGCCATGATTTTCACCCTCACAGATCGACGAGAAATTGTACTGGTTGAGGAATTCCGCCCCGCCATAAGCAGACAGAGCATCTGTTTCCCGGCCGGACTCATCGGTGATGAGGGGGACGAAGACGCAGAAACAGCTGCCCGCCGCGAACTCATGGAGGAAACGGGTTTCGAAGCGAAGAAAATGCTCCTCCTCTACGAGGGGCCATCCTCTCCTGGAATCACCTCTGAATATCTTTCCTTTTTCCTCGCTGTCGGTTTGCATCGGGTAGGCGATGGCGGCGGGGTGCAGGGTGAGCGTATCACCGTGCACTGCCTCTCTTTTGACCGGGCAGATGCGTGGCTTGCTCGACAGCGCGCCAGCGGCAAGGCTGTGGATCCTCGCATCTACGCCGGTCTGTACGAGATTAGCAAGTATCTCGGTGCAAATATTGCGTGATGGACTCATCTCGCGAATTTTTATCGTATTTTAACCGGCTTCTCTATTCTTTTTTCTTGCAAAGTTGAGGTCTTGTCAGGTAGACTCTGGGGCATGTTCCAGAGAGGTGTTATTCGGCTGGCGGTGCTCGGTGTGATAGCCGAGGCATGCATATGTTCAGGAATCTCCAAGGAGACTCGCTCTCCCATGAAACTCTCACCGGAGTTGGGACATGTTCTCTACATCGGAGATTCCATTACGCATGGTTATGAAGCTCCTTCTTACAGATGGGCCCTGCATAAAATTTTCGTCGACAATGGAATCAAGTATGATGAAATTGGTATTGAGGTAGGCAACAACACCGCAGTAGGAAACAAGAGCGAGCTTATTGAACGAGGTACAACGTACCTCGGCATGCCTTTTCAGAATAAGCATGCCGCGATGAGTTCCCAGCGTGCCTACGAGACATCCGGTCGCAAACATACGAGCCAGCGCCTTGGAGGCACGGATATCTTCGACTGGCTTAAACTTCCGCAGGCAGACAAAACTGACCGACAGTTGAATGAAAAGCCTGATACATGTTTCATTCTCCTGGGTACCAACGATACGCTGAGCGACTATGGGAGACGAGGGGGAATTGCAAAAAGCATCTCAGAGGTAAGCAAAGCGCTCACTTCAAGTAAAGGCGGTGATCTTCCCGTGATTATTGACGCGCTACGCAAGGTGAATCCCAAAGTTCGAGTGGTGCTTCTTTCCATTCCAGCATGGGGTGAAACGCCGATCAATAACACGGCGGAAGACTATAAATGCGTTCTGCAAAATCTCAACAAGCAGTACGCCTCTCTTGCGAAGAAGAAGAAGGCGATCTATGTGGACCTCAATGAGGGTCTCGTCGATAAGACTTGTGAGGAAACGCCGGGGCGCGCCGTCGCTTCTTTTGTTAACCCAAAGGATAAGCTGCATCCCACGTTGCAAGGGGATCTCATCATGGCCGGACTTATTGCTCGCACGATGGGCTATGCTGGGCGCTCTGCGGGTCTGCCGAGAAAAGCGTCCGCTAAATTTGATCGGAGCGCTTCTATGCTTTTTGAGGAAGCTAAGGGCAAGGAGGGTGTTACCCTGAACGGTGAGAGGCTTGTTATGAATGGTGGCAGCAAATTGGAAAACGTCTGGCCGGATGGAGTAGATGTATCAAAGGGCTTCTCTGTACAAGTGAAAGTTGCTCTTGGCAACGGAGGCAAAGAAGGATGGCAGAATACAGAAGCTCTTGTACTTACTGTGGGCAACGGGCAGCATACAGCCAGACTTGTTTTCAAAGAAGGAGCGATTTGCTGGGACAAGGATACGGTACTTTATCCCATTGATATGTCCGCCAACAAAGAAGCGATTCGAGTGACATGGGTCAAGGGAAATCCTGCCGAACATCTTGATCCTGGGTTTTATGTCTGGTTGGGAGACATGTGCATAGGCGAGGGTCTGCCGGATTCCACGCCCGCACTCAATGGGATGACTATTGAGAACGCATCGAATGAGGCCGTGACAGTGGAAAGTGTTGCTCTGGACGGTACATCTTCTGCTCCAGCCCCCGTTGGCCTGGTGGAGGAGGAAAAGATCGTCGAGGTGAAGTAAGCCGTATTGATTCAGGCGTTTGGCAAGAGATCTGAGCGGTTCAGACGCGCACGCTCGAGCCATGCATTGATGCTCGCCCGGTCCTCCTGCTCCAAAAGTCGGCGAAGGGTTGCCAGATCGTTCATGCAGTCACTCGTCGCTTTAAGCACTGGTTCCTTGTTTGCTATCAGTATATCCGTCCACATCTCTGCATTACCATGGCAGACGCGTGTCGTATCCCGAAAGCCGGAGGACGCCAGCGCTGAGAGAGTGCTTGGGGAGGCGTCGCCGCTCATGGCGTTGCGGGCACAGAGAGCGGACAACACGTGCGGCAGGTGCGAGATCCTCGCGACGGCATCATCATGTTCGGCTGGTTGCAGGAGAAGAGGACGGCAGCCCAAGCTTTCCCAAAATTTTGCGAGATGAAGCAGCTTACTGTCCGGAACGTGGTGTGGATTCACCAGGGCCACAGTAGTACCCTGGAAGAGGTCAGCTCTGGCGTGAGAAAGTCCCTGTTTTTCTGCACCGGCCATAGGATGTGAACCGATAAAGGAGTACCCTTTTACGGTGAGAAGATTGCCGATAGAAGCATGCACAGACTGCTTTACAGAACCCACATCGGTGATGACAGTGTTTTTGTCCAAACAAGGCAGTATTTTCTCGACGAGTTGCCCAAAGGTGGACACTGGAGTACAGAGGACGACGAGTTCAGCGCCCTCTACCGCATGGCAAATATTCGTATCAGCAAAGTCCGCCAACCCCTGGCTGATTGCTTGGGCAAGCGTTTGCTCGCGGCGCGCCCACATGCGTACCTGGCACTTCGGCAGAAAGCGGCGTACCGCCATAGCCAGTGAACCTCCCAGCAGGCCGATGCCAAGGACTGCCACGGAGCGGAATGGTTCCTCTTTCTCCGCTCTCACGGCACGTAGAATTGGAAATTGGTCCCTCGCACTTTCAGCTTTTTACCGCTCGGGTAGGGCTGATTAGTCTTAGAGTCAATGATGCGAATCTTTTTGCTGGGATCCAGGGGATTCCATACGCGTGTCGGGTCGCCCTCCACGCGCACTGCCGTCGGGATGGGGCCGGTGTTAGTAATTTGCTTAAGATCCACCGTTGCCGCCGCGGGAGTCTCAGGTTTCGAGCCCTCGGTCGAGGAGGAGGGGGAAACCGTGGGAAGCTGGATAACCTGGGGTTGAGGAGCAGGTTGATTTTTTGCTGTTTCCGGTTCCGGAGCAGACGACTCGGTTATGGATGGAGGCCCGGGATTCGGCGCCGGCGTGGCAGGCGTTTTCACCTGTTGCTCCCGGGGCTGGGGGGCAGACTGTGTTTCGGCGGGAGTGATAAACTCGGAAGCCATCGGAGCTTTCTCCCAGCTCATTGGTTCGATGGGTTGCTCTGCTGGTTGAGGAGCAGGCTCTGTCACCTTGCGAGGGCGATAGGGCATTTCCGGCAGGGGGTCCGGATCCAAGATGCACGAACTCATACTCGCAGCCAGTAATGTCGCAAGCCCGATTGTCAGGTACCTCTTCATCCTCGTCATACAACAAGCAACCTTTTGGCGGATTTTAGTGCTGAGTCCTTACAAAGTCAATCTTAAAAACTTTTTGTCCAAATGCGGGAATGCCGGGAGAAATATTGCCACTTGCCATGAAGGAAGAGACGTGGTAAAGTGGCGGCGGTGGCGCTAGATGATGAATACCTGCACCGCCGAGCCATGGCTGAGGGGCAGCGCGCAGGCGGGCAGGCGCGACGCGCTGGACAATCGGGGCGAAGTGGCGGGCGAGGGCGAGTAGTAGTGCGCCTGCTCCTGATGGGGCTGGTGACGCTTATTCTGTGCTTTGGTATGGCGTATGGCGTATTCGTGCTGGTGACGGCGAAATACAGCCGCTGGGCGGATGAGTTTAACCTGGAGGATGTGAATAACTTGGATCATCCGTGCATCATCTACGATCGCAATGGAGACGAGTTAGGGCGTATTTTTGATGAAAATCGCAGCTATGTGGGTATCGACCACATCTCACAGAGCATGGTGAATGCTTTGGTTGCGCAGGAGGATAAAACATTTTGGACCCATGAGGGGTATGATCCGGTGGGGATTCTGCGAGCAATGAAGGAGGCGGCTCTCTCCCATGGACACGCCAACCAGGGGGCATCGACCATTACGCAACAATTGGCTCGCAATGCGTATGACTTGGAGCGTCGCACGTTGGTGCGCGGCGGGACACGGTATGAGCGTAAGGTAGTGGAAATCTTTCTTGCTCGCAGACTGGAGAAAAGGTACAACAAGAAGCAGATCTTGGAATTTTACCTGAATCGTATCTATTTTGGTCGGGGATACTACGGCATTCGCGCAGCATCTCTAGGGTATTTCGGGAAGGAACCGGCAGATCTGACGGTGCGTGAAAGTGCGAGTCTGGCGGCTCTTATCAAGAATCCCGAAAACTATAATCCCATCCGTAACCCGGAACTCAATAGACGATGGCGCAACGACGTGATTGAACGTATGCACCGCGCCGGATACCTGAGCGCAAAGGAAGCAGAGCGTGTAAAGCAGCAGCCGCTGGAGGTGCGACCCAATCCGCTGCGACGTCATACCTCCTTTTTGCATGCTCTCGTGCAGCAGCAAGCGATAGATTTGTTTGACAGCCCGGAGCGTGGCGAGGAAATTGTGAAAAGCGCGGGGATACGTATTTACACTACTATCGACAGCAAGTTGCAGCGCGTGGCAGAGGAGGCTCTTAAGCAACGATTGAAGGAGATTGAAGAGCGCCCTGATTACGCTCACGTACGCTACTCCGATCCGCGTGACCCGGCAAACGATCAACACCGTTACATTGACGGCGCGGTGTATGCGGTGGATAACAAGACAGGAGGCGTGCTGGTATATGTAGCAGGGAGAGATTTCGAGCGCGATAATTTTGATATTATTGAAAACGGTCGCCGTCCAGTCGGCACTGCTATGCTGCCGTTTCTCTACATGTGCGCTTTTGATAACGGCTTTTCTCCTATATCGCGTTTAGTGGATGATGCCATGGATAACCGTTTAGCGGGAATAGGTGGCGAAGAAGGAATTTTAGGGGAATGGGGGATGGAGGTGTCCAAGGGAAGGTACATGGACAATGTGACGGCTCGGCAGGCACTGGAATGGTCGAAAATTGCTGCGTCAGCGAGGCTTGGAATGGCACTGGCAGCAAAGAGTCCGCGCGGAGCGCGTGCATTCGCCAGCTCCCTACAACGCGCGGGCATTACTCCTCCGCGTCGAAATCCCGGGAGCACTGAGGCTCATCCGACGTATTATCCCCGTGTGTATCTCGGTACAGAGCCTGTGTCACTCAAAGAGATGGTGATGGCTTACACCATTTTTCCGAACAAAGGGAACCGACCGATCACACCGTATGTAATCACCAAGGTAACGGACAGCAGCGGAAACATTCTTTGGGAAAACCCACTGCATGTCAATGCCGGCAAACGAATGCACAGGAGTACTTCGTCCTGCACGGCGTATCGATTGCACAATATCATGCACGAGTCGCTCAGGGAAGGAGCTGCCGTGCGGGTGGCATCTTGTTTACCGGATGATTTCAATGGAGCCGCAAAAAGTGGAACCAATTATGATTTTGCAGATGCGGCGCTTTTTGCCTATACTTCATCCTTTACCTGCGGGGTTTGGATCGGCTTTCTGAATGAACGACGAGCGATCTACCCTCAAGCATTCGCAAGCGATGTGTGTGGACCTGTGACTGGGCGGGTAATGCAGCAAGCCCGTGGTTCTTACGAAGACAAGCCAATTGAGCCTTCATCGGATACGGAGGCAGTTGAGATTTGCCGTTATTCGGGACAGCAGGCTACCAACTTTTGCTACGAAACTGTCGTTCGCGATGGCAAACCAAGTTACGTGCGCCCCACCTACGTGGAGTATTTCCCGAAGGGAGATGTTACGCTGAGCGCCTGTACCGTGCATGGGGACGGCAGTCCTTCGTTGAGCGATCTATTGGATACACGGGGGAATAACATGTTTTCACGTGTACTTCCGATTGCTCCGATTCTGCCTAAAGGATTGGCATTGCAGGGGGAGGATCCATACGGCTGCCAACAAACGCTATGTCCTAAATACAAAGAAGATACAGCTGTAGCGGGAGGAATTGTTGGATCGCAAGAAGAAGAAGCTTTGCCGGCTGATGACACAGATGAGGAAGAGGATTCCTCTTTTGTCAACAGCGAAATTCAGTTGCGCATGCCCCTGCCATTGCGCAAAATGCCACGTCCTCTTCTCAAACTTTAAGCCGTTTCTATCGTCTAATAACCTGAATTAACGAACCGCTATGAGTACCGAATTCCAGACACTCGCTGCAACACAGGAAAAGGCGTTTTTTATCAACATGGATAATGCGATCTATGGCTCTTTCGCTGAGATCGGAGCTGGACAAGAGACGGCCAACTGGTTTTTTCGCTCTTCTGGAGCGGCAGGGACCGTTGCTAAGACCATATCGGCGTACGATATGACCGTGAGCGATGCTCTGTACGGAAACACGCGTCGCTATGTATCAGAGGATCGCTTGAGGCAGATGATGGATTACGAGTACAGCCAGCTGATTAATCGGCTTGGTGAGAAACGTGGCAAGGACACCTGCTTTTTCTCCTTCTGTAACACAGCAAAGTGCAAGGGCTATCGCGATCAAGGCCCATGGGCTGCGTGGATCGGCGTACGTTTTCAGCTGAAACCAGGTGCTGAGCCGAGTGACTTTATCATGCACGTACGATTGATCGTGCCAGATCAGGACGTGCAGAAGCGCGTGCTCGGCATATTGGGAGTGAATCTCCTCTACGCGCTTTTTTATAAGCGCGATCGAATGGAGGAATTCGTGCACTGCGTCGGAGAGAATCTGGATCGCAGTTTGTACGAAGTTGATTTGATGAGATTTTCCGGAAATGGGTTTAGCATGTTTGACAATAGGATTCTGGCATTGCAGTTGGTGCGCAGTGGATTATCGGAGGCGACATTGTTTTGTCCGGAAGGGAACTCAGTACAGCAACCGAGCGATTTTCTCTACAAGCGACCGATTGTCTTGATGCGTGGCAGTTTCCTTCCCCTCTGCAAGATTCATTTAGAGATGATGGACAGCGTTCGTTCTAAGTTTTCCAGCGGTCTCACTGAGGAGCAGAAAGCGAGAGAAATCGATATTTGTGAGATATCTCTTTCAAACTTACTGCGCGGGGAAGAGGTAGACTTATTGGATTTCCTGGATCGCGTGGATGCCTTGGCAGAGCTGGGCAAAACAGTCCTGGTGACAAATATAACCCATTTTCATCGTATATCTACTCTGCTGAACCAGTTCACGAAGGAACCCGTGGCTATTGCTCTTTCCATCGGTTTACTGCATGAACTCTTTAAGGAGAAGTGGGCGGCGGATATGCCGGGCGGCATCCTTGGAAGCATGGCACATATTTTCTTGAGCCAGACAAAGTGCTATGTTACGCCGTGGATTAATCGTACCAGTGGGGAATTTGTTACCGCTGGCACCTATCGAGCTCCGGAAAAGTACCGCTACCTCTACCAACACCTCATAGAAAACGGACGCATCGTTGAGGTTCCTTATTTCAACCAGAAGCTTCTCACGCGAACGCCGAGAGACATCATTCGCATGATTAATGAGGGAAATGAGGCTTGGAAGGAGTATGTGCCGCCGGAGGCACATCGCATGGCGGAGCATTTGAAAGGGGGACATGATTCATGAAGGATGATTTCCCATTTTTTGATTCACGGGCCGATGAACCGGGTGTCGTTTATCTTGACAACGCGGCAACCACCCAGAAGCCCCGCTGTGTATTGGAAGCATTGCATAATTTTTATTGCCACACCAACGCTAATGTGCACCGTGGTGCTCATCGCACAAGCCGTCTTGCAACAGAAGCACACGAGGCAGCGCGAAGTTACGTTTCTCAATTTTTGCACGCCTTTTCGGAGAAAGAAATTCTTTTCACTTCTGGCTGCACAGAGGGGATCAATCTTGCGGCGCAGGTGTTGGCTCTTTCCGGGCGTGTGCGGGAAGGGGATGAAATCATCATTTCCACTGATGCGCACCACTCCAATATCGTGCCTTGGCAAATGCTTTGTGAACGCGTGGGGGCGATGCTGCGCGTTGTACCGCTGACGGCGGATCTAAGTTTTGACACATCGGCGTACACTGACATGCTCAGCGAGCGCACGAGAGTGGTGGCGGTACCGGTGGTATCAAATGCTTTGGGGGTGCGTTTGCCGGTGGAGGAGATTACGCGCTTGGCAAAGGAGGTGGGTGCTCTGGTGCTCATTGATGGCGCGCAGGCTGTGGCACATGAAGCGGTGGATGTTCAGGGACTTGGATGTGATTTTTTTGCATTTTCTGGGCATAAGATATACGGCCCCACTGGTACAGGAGTGCTTTGGGGAAGAGAGGATCTTCTTGAATCACTCCCTCCATGGAAAGGGGGTGGTGAGATGATTAGCGAGGTGACATTCGCTCGCACTACTTACAATAAGCTCCCCTTCAAATACGAGGCAGGCACACCGAATATTTGTGGGGATATTGTGCTGGCAGAAGCTCTGCGCTACGTGCAGAGGGTTGGTTTACCCGCCATTCACAACCACGAAAAGGATCTCATGCACCAACTTGTGACTGGTTTGCTGGATCTACCGGGAGTGCAGGTACTTGGTGGGGAGAATCAGCAGCATTCTTCTCTCGTTTCTATCCATATCCCGGAAGTGCATCATTATGACCTTGGTACCTTGCTGGATCAAATGAATGTTGCTGTGCGCACGGGGCATCACTGCTGCCAGCCGCTCATGCAGTCACTCGGCATCACTGGTACAACACGCTATTCTGTAGCGATATACAACACGGCAGAGGATATTTGCCGTGCGCTTAGTGCAACTCGACAAGCCATCAATATGTTGAGATGAGGAGGTGGGAAAATTGGAATAAGCTTGCAAACCTGAGCGGAGGCTGGTAGATTTTCCCTGAGAGCTTGTTAGGGGGTGAACCCCGTAATGAAGTGTGATGGAGATGTGTAGCAGATGTCATTTTTCTTTCTTGTGCAGCGTACTACGAGCTACGAGTGATTTACAACAAGAATCATGAGCAGGGAAAAATGCAAAGTTCTCGCAGGACTCACAGTGGCGGTAGCTCTCTGCTTTATGCCCTCGGATGTTCTTGCTAAGGACTCTCCTGTCACCCACAGTGAAACAAGCTGGGAGTCTGCGGGAGAGATGGGAAACGTTCCTTACCAGATGGTGGATGAGCTGCGTAGTTTTTATAAACTCGACAATGCCGCGAAAGTCCGCCGGAAAGGAGCTTATTGCATTTGCAATGCCGATGTAAGCTTAGAATTTGGTCCAGCATCAAATGATTTAATTATAAGTGGAGTGCGTATTTATCCACTACATCCCCTTGTACGCGATGCTCAGGGGCGATTCATGGTATCACGTGACGATTGGGTGCAGTGGATTGACCCGATCATGCGACCGACTTATCTGATAGGACGTGAGGAGGTAAAGACGGTGATCATCGATGCTGGACATGGTGGGCATGACCAGGGAGCGCAGGGCATGGAGGAAAATGAATCACGGATCACACTGCAAGTAGCAGAGGAACTCCAGAAGAAGCTGGAAAAAAACGGCATGCATACGATGCTTACGCGCTCGGGTGATTATTTCCTTTCTGAACACCAGAGAGTGGATGCCGCAAATATGTACCCGAATGCGATTTTCCTGACCTTACACGTAAATTCCGGAGCGGCGGAGAAGAGAGGGCCAGAGGTGTACATTCTGTCGCCGCTGCCACCGCCGGAAGGAGAAGCGCGTGTGGCGGCAATCCATGCTCCACGTAGTGCGGCGTTAGCGTACGCCGTGCAGTGCGCACTGAGTTCTGTGGCGGGTGTTGCCGGAGGTGGATGTGGGCATGTGCATTTTAGTCTGCTCAGTTCGCTAAAAATGCCGGCGGTGTGGATTGAGCTTGGCTATGCCACCAATCAGCAGGAGTCTGCTCTGTTGGTCACACCGGCGTATCGTGAAAAGTTGGCCGATGCGATCGCACAAGCAGTGAACGTTTACGCCTGTTATGCTTCACCTCAGGGGAAATTGAAGGTCAACGTTCCGCCACCGCCAGTTGCCAAACCTGTAAAAAAGGCTACTACTTCCCCATCCCCTCGGGGAATGCGCACTAGAAAAGGGCACTCATAGCGCTGCGGGATAAGAGGTTGTCTTATTTATTTTGGCTTGCGCATGCAAATTGCAGATTTGCATGTTCACACGACGTAGCGACGGTCAATTCAGAGATTATGCATATCTTCGCCGCTCCTAATTTGTATGTTTTTTGAGATGTCGGATTGTTCCCCCAATGCTTCTCTAGCTAACGTACCAAATACTTGCGACTACATCTGAAGCACCTGACGGAGTGCTTTCCCCTTGACAAATGCGTATCAGAGGCGTAGCCTCTCTGCAAACACGATGAAAGAGCAGATTGTAAGCGTGAGGGCGGCGGCGCTGGAAGAGATCCTTAATGCGCAAGATATGAAGCAGCTGGAGAATGCGCGCGTGCACATTCTCGGCAAGAAGGGGGAGCTGACCCGCATCCAACAGGGGATTCGGGATGTGCCACGCGAGGAGAAGCCGGCAGTAGGAGCGTTGCTCAATGAGGTGCGCGCGGCGGTGAATACAGCGTTGGACCGGCGTTTGGTGGAGTTGCAGCAGGCGGCGGACGAACAGTCGGTGTCCGGTGTGGACATCACACTGCCGGGTGAGACACTACCGAATGGCGGGTTGCATCCTATTTCGCTTGTGCGGGAAGAGGCGGTGCGTATCCTTCGCCGCATGGGTTTTGCGTTGGCGGATGGTCCGGAGATCGAGGATGAGTGGCATTGCTTCGATGCGCTGAACACTCCGGAGGATCACCCTGCGCGCAATGAGCGTGACACGTTCTATTTTGACAGTGGTAAATTGTTGCGTACGCAGACCAGCACCGTGCAAGCGCGTGTGATGGAGCAGCAGGCGCCGCCCGTGCGTATTATCTGCCCAGGTTCGGCATTCCGTCGTGATGCGATTGATGCGACACACCTTTCGGCATTCAATCAGATTGAGGGACTTTATGTGGACAAGGAAGTAGGCGTCGGTGATTTGAAGGGCACGCTGGAGTATTTCTTGAAGGCGTTGTTCGGGGAAGAGACACCGGTGCGTTTTCGTCCTCATTTCTTCCCCTTTACCGAGCCGAGTTTTGAAATCGATGTGCAGCTGCAAGCGACCGGACAGGCGCCACGCTGGATTGAGATTGCAGGTTGTGGTATGGTGAATCCGGCGGTGTTTGAAAACATCGACGAGAAGACAGGGAAGAGTCTATACAGCGGGTGTACGGGGTTTGCCTTTGGTATAGGTCTGGAGCGATTGGCGATGATACGCTGGGGTATTCGCGATATCCGTCTCTTGATCGAAAATGATGTACGTTTCCTTGCTCAATTCTCCTAACCTTTTTTACACGCTATGAACATATCCAGGAACTGGCTTGCAGAGTACATTGATCTCCATGAAATTGACACGCAGGAGATGGCAGATATGCTCACCTTCGCCGGAGTTGAGGTGGAGGGGATGCAGCAGCGCGGAGTGAACGATGATCTCGTCGTGGTGGCTCAGGTGGTGCAAAAGACTCCTGTGGAGGGGAGTGACCATCTCAATGTCTGCATGGTGGATGCAGGAGAGGGATCCCTGCGTCAGATCGTGTGCGGGGCTCAGAATTACAGAGTGGGCGACAAGGTGCCCTGCGCTCTGCCCGGCGCGGTGCTGCCAGGTGGATGGCAGATTAAGGAAGGTAAGATGATGGGACATGCGAGTTGCGGAATGCTTTGCTCGGCTTCTGAGCTTGGTAAGCCGGACAAGGAGCATGGTTTGTGGGTTTTGCCTCAGGAATATGAAGTGGGCACTCCGTTGAGCAAGCTCACGACTTCTGACACGCTCTTCGAGTTGGAGATCACACCCAATCGTCCGGATTTGCTGAGCCATTGGGGCATGGCTCGGGAGCTTGCCGGCATCTCTGGGAGACTGCTCAAGGCAGACCCTGCTCCGAGCAGTGTAGAAACGAAGCCTGCGAAGGAAAGCATCCTTCTGGAGGATCCACAGCTTTGCCCGCTGTACACAGCGACACGCATCAGTGGGGTGAAGATTGGTCCTTCCCCGGAGTGGCTTGCCGAGAGATTAGTTGCTATCGGGCTGCATCCCATCAACAATGTGGTGGATATCACGAATTACTGTCTCTTTGAACTGGGGCATCCGTTGCATGCTTTCGATGCGGCACGGGTGCAGGGAGCGTTGCATATTCGTCGCGCAGCGGAGGGGGAGCAATTCACCAGTCTTATGCATGATGACTACACGCTGGAGTCGCAGGATCTCGTCATCTCCGATGATTCCGGGCGTGTTTTGGCGCTTGCCGGTGTGATGGGCGGATTGAATTCCGGCGTCACGGAGTCTACCACGGATATCATCTTGGAATCAGCTTGGTTTCTTCCTTCCACGGTGCGGCATACGAGCCGCCGGCTTGGATTGGGGTCTGACAGCTCGTACCGATTTGAACGCGGCGCAGCAGCGTGGAACGTACTGCGTGCCGGTGCACGGGCGGTGCAGTTAATTCTTGAGTGTGCGGGAGGCAAGGCGGAACCCACAGCGGTGGCGGGTCAGGCTCCGTGCACTGTTTCAGAGAAACAGGCTGCCACAGCAACCGTCCTAGAACAAGGAACCGACGCTAAAGTGTACTGCGCCCTCAATCAGGTGGCACTTGATTGGAAGGAGCTGGACGTAATGACCGGTGGCAGTATCCCACACATGGAAGCGGCTCGCATCCTCAAACGACTCGGATTGCAGGAGAATGCTTCTGGACTGTGGGATTGTCCGCCATGGCGGCTCGATCTCAAGCGCAGTTGCGATTTGCTGGAGGAGATTGTGCGCGTGTATGGCATCAGCAATATTCCCGCTACACGTACATCTATCTACACGGCGGAGAGTGCGCAGGATCGGGCTCATGATTTTCGGTGCACGCTCTCTTATCGTCTTGTGGGAGTCGGCTTCTGGGAGGTGCAGAGTTTCAAACTCATTGCGCGGCAGAGCATGGATCCCACCATTGCCAGTGTGGAATATGCCCTCCCCATTAAGCCACTGATGGAGGGGGATGTCATCAGCGTGGCGCTTCCCCTCTCGGAGGATCACGCCGTGCTGCGCCCATCTCTGGCTCCAGGTCTCCTTGCTGTGGCGGCGAGAAATATGAATCAAGGTGTGGAGGTTTTGCGTTTCTTCGAACGCGGACGTGTCTTCCGCAATACCGGTGGTGGCAAGGGGAAAGATATAGAGATGGAGGTACTGGGTATTCTCATGGCGGGTAAGCTGGATCCGGCAAGCTGGACGCAGCTCAGACCAAAAACCGTCGCTCCGGAACACTTGCGCGCGGTGTTGGAGCTACTGGTGCCGAAGTGCGAACTTTCACTCGCACCGGCAAAGCAACCCCGCAAGGCTGCCATTTTGGGCGCAGATATCCAACTCGGTGGCCAGGTTTGCGGGTATTTTGCCCGCGTGGCGCCGGTAGTGTGTCGCACTCTTGGATTGCCGACAGACTGCTATTATGCCGAATTAGACGTGCGAAAATTGCAGCAATTGGCTACTGCTCCTTTCAAAGTGAAGGATTTGCCGTTGTATCCGGGTTCCGGACGTGATGCGACGTTGGTGGTTCCCTCTGCTCTTCGGCACGCAGAAGTGCTCAAAGCTGTGGGTGCGGCGAAAGAGAAATTGCTGGTGAGCTGCCGTCTCAAGGAAGTTTTCACTGATCCTTCAGGCGAAAAACTTGCGACGGACCGCAAGGCTGTGACTTATAGCTTCACTTATCGTGCGGCAGACAGGACGCTCACAGCAGAGGAGGTGGATGCAGCACATGCAGTGGTGCTAAAGACTCTCACTGAGAAGTTGCACGACGTAACAATGCGCTGATAACGAGCAGCGATTTTTTAGCTGAGACAATTGTCGTCTGAGGAGCAGCGGGGAGGCACTGCCGCAGCTCCTCGCGGGGAACTTGCCGGATATGCGCGGGTGGGGAGGAGTATTGTGCCGGAGGATATACCGGAGGGGAATTCGCCGGAGGGGAATTTGCCGGGGTGGATGAGACCGGTGATAAGCGCGTGCGCGGAGGCGAGTACGCATGCGCCGGAGTATGCGGTGATTGGGGATGCGCTGAGGGAGTTGGAGGCGGCGGCGAAGGAGTCTCCGGAGGGGGCGAAGAGGTATCAGCAAGCGGTGAATAAGCTGATGGCGAATAATAGGGATGTGCTGGAGAGGATGTTTAAGGAGTACCGGGAGGATCCGACGGCGGAGCAGATTGCGAGGATGGAGGAGGAGGTGAAGAGGGCGCAGGATGAGCAGGATGCGCGAGTGGGGAGGGGGAGGAGTATTGTGCCGGAGGAGACGGAGGCGAGGATTGCAGACTTTGCAGCGGAGGAACAGAGAGAGGCAGAAGCGCAGGCTGCGGAGGAAGCGGAGGCGCAGGAGGATGAAAACGCGGCGCGAGAGGATATTAAAAGCAAGCCGGGGAATGAGGGGATGAGTGAGGAGGAGGTGACGCGGGAGAGGGCGAGGAGTTTTGCGGGGGCGCAGGAGGAGAGGATTGCCAACGACCCGGCGGCGGTGGAGGATGAGGAGGGGATTTTTGCGGGCGGGAAGTACACGCAGGTGCAGGCGGAGGGGTTTGGCGATGTGAGGGCGGGGATGGTGGCTGTGGGGTTGATTAGTCCTGGGGCGGAGGGGACGCCGAGGGGGGCGAATTATGAGGGGTTGAGGATAGGCAGCGATGCGCATTATCGACCGGATCATGAGCCGATTTATTTGTGGCAGAGGGGGAATGGGGAGCTGGTGGTGATTGATGGGCACAACAGGCTGCTGCGGGCGAAGCTGGCGGGGGCGGAGAGTATCAATGCGTATGTGTTTACGGAGACGGAGGAGAGGAATGAGCAGTGGGCGCGGGCGAAGTATTACGAGAAGAATGTGAGGGAGCGTAAGGCGAGTGTGAGGGAGGTGGCGTGGTTTGTGAGCGGGGCGAATGTGCAGGGGCGGCAGTTGACGGCGGAGGAGCTGGCGGAGTATGGGCTGCACGAGGGGCAGAGTAATAAGGTGCGCATTGGGATTATGCTGGGGAGGTATGGGGCGCCGGAGGTGCTGGATGCGCTTTTTGACAGGGCGGGTGAGTATGAGTTTGAGGAGGATGTGCTGGCGAGGGGTGGGATTTCGCTGGCGGATGCGGTGCGGATTGTGGAGTATGCGAAGGGGGATAGGGATGTGCAGCTGGAGGGGCTGCGGGCGCTGCGGGGTGAGGCGGATGAGAATGGAGCGTATGGGCAGGGGAGGAATATCGAGGCGGCGCGGAGGGTGATGCAGCTTTTCCTGGAGAGTAAGGGGAGGATGAGTGAGGTGGGGGAAGTGGAGGCTGAGAGGGAGCGGCATTTTTTGCGGTGGCTGGCGGATTATCAGGGGAGGAAGCTGAAGGATATAGAGGGCGATATAGCGCTGCTGAGGGAGCAAGGGCTGACAAAGGAGCTGATGGAGAAGTACGGCATGGGGGGCAAGAGGAAGGGGAAAGATGTGGAGAAGGCGTTGAAGAAGCTGCGCAACGAGATAGGGATGTGGAGGATGCTATCTGCGAATGACTGGGAGAGCGACAGGCTGAAGGAGGTGCGCGAGGCGTACGAGAAGGAGTTTGGCGGGGAGGAAGATGTGAAGCAGCGATATGTGGAGGATGCATTGGCGACGATGCAGAGTTATAAGCGGACGCTGACAAAGACGCCGAGTCAGATAAAGACTATGGCGGAGGAGAAGATTAAGGAGTACCACGGCGCGAGCAACAAGATGAAGTATGCGGGGGCGAGGGCGGAGGTGCATGAATGGCTGAATGAGCTGCGGGCGAAGTACGCAAGGAAGACGGCGGCATGGCGCGAGGCGTACAGGGCGATGCATGAGGAGAAGGATTGGGAGAAGCGCGGGGAGGCGCAGAGGAAGGTTATTGAGCTGGGCAAGCCGTTTTTGGAGGAGGCGAGGGAGCGCGGGTATGTGTGGGAGTGGGATGGCGGAGGCAGGGGCGAGAGCAAGCAGATGGGGGAAGCGCGAGTGGGGGCGTATCTTGCGGGGGCGGTGCTGGGGGAGAGGAAGCTGCATTTTGAGGCACAGCTGTGGGATTTGGCGCAGTACAAGGGGAAGAAGCCGGCGCTGAAGAAGAGGAAGTATGATGATGCTTTTTTTGCGAAGTGGACGGCGGAGGGTATCGAGGAGGGCATGAAGATGCTTAAGAATCCGGACGCGTACGAGAGGGAGAGGCTGGATAATGAGTACAAGAAGAGCCGGAGGGCGTTTTTTGAGACGTATTCCAATGAGAAGGTGCAGGAGCTGCGCATGGAGGAGGCGAGGCTGCTGAAGGAGGGGATGGAGGAGAAGAAGGGAGCGGAGAGAGAAAAGGCAGAGGCGGAGGAGGCGCTGAGGCAGCGGCAGGAGATGTGGCAGCACCCCGGGGAGCATGGGGAGTTGCTGGACGAGGTGCAGCGGGCGTATGGCGAGGAGACGGGGGAGCAGATGTGGCTGAATGAGGGGGTGAATGAGGCGGGCGAGCGGGTGCGCAATGTGCATTTTAGTGCGGAGGAGGAGCCGCTGGTGAGTGAGGGGTTTTCTCCGGAGAGGTACGATGAGAAGAAGCTGGAGAGTGTGAAGAAGGTTTACGGGACGAGCGCGCCGGATGTGGAGATGGTGAATAAGCTATGGCGCGAGGTGGTGGATGCGGTGATTGATGGGCGAGTGAAAAACAATAATAAAACATTCTTGCCAGCTTTTCCGACACCGGCGGTGTTGCAGATGTTGGGCGTGCCTGATTTAATGATGGCATTGCACGGGAATGTGATACTCAACAAAGCAACTGCCCCTGATTTATTCAACGCTTTTCATCACGAGCATTATGTAACGAGAGAACAATTTTACGAGCTACCGGAGAAGATAAGCGACCCGCTGGCGGTGCTTATTTCGAAGCCCCACAGAGATGACTTCAAGTCATACGTTGTGCTAACTGACCTTATCGAGAAAGAGCTAGACGCGAAGGGGCAAGAGACAGGCAAGGAAGCGAATGTGATAACGGCAGTGCATCTTGAAGTGAACGCGCATGAGAAGGGCATAAAGATAAACAAGATAGCAAGCGTATATGGGAAGAATGCCTTGCACGGATGGGAGCTAGTCTATGAAAAACATCAGCCCCTTGAGTCAACGGCTGGACTAGTATCTACGCTCCAATCGCTACGACGCAGTCCAGCCATTCAAGGGGCTAATGGTAGGATATATAACGCTGGCGACCTTGTCAACTACAAAAATCTAACTCATACGCATTTTTCGCTGGGGGGAGAGAGGGCAGCGACGTATGGGGAGATGGAGGCGGCGGGGCTGGCGTATTATGACCCGGCGGATGGGAAGAGGAAGTTTGCGCTGCCGACGGCGGGGGTGAGGCTGAAGGAGAATTTTACGCCCGGGGAGTTGAATGTGGGGAAGGGGGGGCACAAGGATGTGAGTTTGGCGGCGTTGCTGCATTATCCGGAGTTGTTCCGGGCGTACCCGGAGCTGGGGAGGATGCGGGTGCGGCTGTACCGTGAGGAGGGGTCGGGTGTGGGTGGTTTTTATGCGCCGGGTGGTATTTTGCCGAAGGAGGGTTCTTTTATTGCGTTGAATATGGGGTACGGGACGGATCCGGGGAGGATTTTGGATACGCTGCTGCATGAGAGTCAGCATGCGATTCAGTCCCACGAGGGGTGGGCGATGGGGTATGGTGGCATGAGCCGGGAGCAGGCGCTGGAGTATCTTGGGAGGGCTATTGAGCTGCGCAAGAAGCCGGGGACGAGGACGGCGTGGGGGAAGGCGAATATGAAGTTGCTCAAGGAGATGGTGAAGCAGGTGAGGAAGGCTGAGGAGGGGGATGAGCTGCGCCACTGGCTTTCGGAGGTGTATTGGATGAGCCATGGGGAGCAGGAGGCGAGGTATGCGGGGGAGAGGCGTACGGATGTGAATGGGGAGGGGGCGCCGCGGGTGAGCGGGGTGGCAGAGGGGTATGATACGATAGCGGTGCTGCCGGAGAAGATTACGGAGCTGGGGGGGATTACGTTTGGGAATGCGGGGGTGTATGCGCGGCTGATGGAGAGCAGGCTGGCGCCGGTGGGGGATTTTCAGACTGACCGGAGGCTGTACCAGATCCGGGAATCGGCGGTGCGGTATGCGCGGCTGTTGAATGGTTTTACGAAGGAGGAGGATAAGGCAGGGGAGAGCTTGCTGCTGGAGGCGCAGGGGGTGGCGGAGAGGGCGGTGAGCTTGCTGCCGAATGAGTACCGGGCGGGGCTGGAGCCGTACCGGGTGTGGCTGAGTGTGTTTGCGAAGTTGAGCAGCGGTGGGGTGCAGAATGCGGCGGAGGCGGCGCGGATGGTGCCGATGAAGAGGTGGCAGGAGATTATGGCGCAGTCGTTCAT
>CANQGG010000009.1 GCA_947601655.1 uncultured Akkermansia sp. | reverse complement strand
AGGAGTCCTGTTGAGGATTTCCCTCTCAACTCTTCAGATTATACCACCTCCGATTAATAGTGTACCATGTACCATGTATTAAATTTGCGCGCTTGCGCGCGAAGCTGCGAAGCTTTAGCTGAGGTGGAGGGCTAAACATGCGTGGTGATTAGTTAGAAAGGTTTGTGGACTTGCAGAACCGTGGCCACCGCTCTGCTACATGGTACCATGTGAGATGTACCATGGACCCTTTCATGTACCATGTACCGATGTACCATGGACCATGTAGGAAGTTAGCGCGCTGGCGCGCGGAGCTGCGAAGCTTTAGCTGAGGTGGAGGGTTTAAACATACGCGGTTGCTGATTAGAAGGGTTTGTGGATAAGCAGAGCCGTGGTCACCGCTCTGCTACATGGTACACGGTACATGGTCCATGGTACATCCAAAATGGTTCATGCCATGTGTCCGCGGATTTATAATCCGCGGTTCGCCAAATCGTAGCAATATACTGGTTTCCAATACCTAAAAATTTTAGGTCCCCCCAAATTCCTTACGATTCCGGGGCGCGATGCCAAAATGCAAAAGTCTCGAAAGCCTTGTGGTTAAGAACTTTTTTCTTTCCAAACGTTTTTTTGCTTGCACCGCGGATTATAAATCCGTATACTGCAAGGTGAGCGTGGGGGACACCACGGTCGAAAGATGTCCCGCGCGCGAGCTGTCGTTTCTCTATTCTTCCCCTCTATCCGCTCATGAAACTGCACCTTCCTTCGGGTCTTCGCAAGGCTGTTATGGCTTGCCTTGCCGCGGTGGCTGTGTCTCTGCCCGCCACCCTTTCTTCCGCCTCTCTACCCGCAGGCGCCCTCATCTCTTTCGTCCTCGCTCAGCAGGTGACCATGGCGGACTTCCAACCGACGGATTGGCAGAGCACAGGGGATAAGTATTACGGAGACGCAACGGCAGGAAGCTCCGACAGAGATTGGGACCTCGGTGCAGATGGAAACCTGACAGGAAAGGAATACGTCGAATGGACTGATGTCAGGGGATTCGACATCAATGTGTACGGGAAAGGATCGGTGAAGACCCTGAAACTCACGAAAAAGAAACTGGGGGGATGTGCTAATTTTCTCCATGGTGACAATAATTACCTCCAAGTTGAAAACCTCTGGATTACGCGAGATGCCTCTGCTGATGGCGGTTCTGCTAACTACTGGACTATCGTACCGCGAAATGGATCCACTCACTCGACCTGGAATGGGCAGCATTTCTTCGATCAGGTTGGCAACTTCTGGATCAACAACACGTGCTTTGCGGTCCTGGACAATTCTTATGATATCACCGGGATCAGCACTAATCTTCACCTTGGGGCTTCGGCGTACGATAATGGCATCTCATCCAACTATGACTATGTCGTTTTCTGGATGAAGAAACGATTTGAGACAACGGGATACCTGGATGTGGTCGAGAACACTCAAATTGTGCTGGAGAACGGCACGTTGTCGGTGTCGAACATGCAGGGATCCGGGAACCTCATCATTGGCACGGTAACTAACTCGGTGGGGACACTGAAAATCACGGGCGCGAGCGGGGAGGGTCCGGGAGAGACGTCCGCTTACACCGGGGTACTCTCCTTCAATCACGTCGGGAATGATACTGTCAACCGCCTTGCCATCGAGTTGGCAAACGGCGTCACCTTTGACGTGAAGGGTCTGAAGACGGAACAAGATCATGCAGGGGCAAGTTTCACAGTGGCGACCGGAGAGGGCTCTCCAACTGCCACGGTGAAGATTACCAACACAGACAGCGCCGGAAGTACCGCAGCGAACATGCAATTTGGCGAGGGGGTGACCCTGCAGATTGAGAGTAACGCTATCCAAACCTTTACCGGGACGAGCTCGGTGAGCAAGCTGACGGGAGCTGGTACGTTGAAGATAGGAAGCGGGACGACGACATTGGGGGCATTTGACGGCTTCACGGGGACGGTGGAAGTGGCGGCCGGTGCGATGGTCCTCTTCAACCCCGGGAGTGGTCAAACGCTGGACTTGACCACGAGTGGATCGCCAGGTTGGAATCTCAAGCTTGCAGACGCGACGGACCAGGCAGCGGGAGCCGGATTGGGCGTCGAACACGGCACTGTGAAATACGGCTCGAGCAGCAGCACTCTTGATGCGAAGTGGCAGGACCTCAATCTCAAGGCCACAGATGCCAATGCCGTGCTGGAGATATACGCCCGCAACGTCAGCAAAGTCCATCTCAACAATGGAAGCGGCACTGTCAAAATCAAGGGCAACCTCACAGGAGAACAGGGTCATGAGACTCTTGTAGTTGACCGCGGCAACCTCGAAGTAGACGGTGACATATCCGGCTACAGCACCATTGAGGTGCAGAATCGTGCTCAGATAGGCAGCATGACTGTCACCGGCAGTGTAACCATGAACGATGGAGGGAAATTCAACCTCAACTACGTGGTTGCAGCGTTGAATCTGGAAGGCGGATTGACAGGCCGCGGCAACCTCGTTCTCACGGGAGGCGGCACCCTGACGATCAAAGGTACAATCTCCCACTCCGGGTCGATCGCAATCAAAAAGGGCGGCCGAGATGACGGAGATGGGAACGGCAAATGGGGGCGCCTGGTGCTGGAAGCAGATGCAGCCAGTTTGACCGATGGCGTCAGCCTCTCCGGAATGTGGCAAAACGAGATAGGCGATACAGCAGAGCAAGCCTACCAACTTGTCCTTGCAGGTGGTACGAGTGAGAACGACCCCAGGGTTCTCAAAAAGCTCAAAGTCGAAATCGGCAGCGACGACAGCACCACGACCGGCAGCGCCGCGAAAATCACCGGCAAGTGGCAGTTGGATGCAGTGGATATCCAGACAGGCAAGAACCTGACGCTGCACGTTGAGGAGGGCGGCAGCCTGGCGTTCGGAAAGAAACAAGACCAGTCCCTTACCAAAGTAAGCGTCAGCAAAGAAGGAGGGACATTGACGCTGGATGGGGGGACATACAGCGGGTATCTGGAATTTGATGCGAGCAGCGGAAGTAACGGCGGCAAACTTATCATCAAGAGCGGCTCTGACCTCAGCGGGCTGAACATCCTCCTCAGCGTCGGCAGCTCGGGATCTATCACAGACGGCTGGACCTACCAGCTCATGGGGGCAGGATGGGACACATCCCTGCGCAAAGCGATTGAAGAGGCGCTGAACCGGGATACGACCGACGGCGTGTATCCGAGTAACAACAAGCAGTTCAAACTGAGCGATGGCGGTCTCATCTCCATCGAGCGCGCGGCGGAGACGCTTCTATGGAACAGTGATACCAGCACCGGCACGAAGGTGTGGAAAGAGGGCGACACAGATGCCGGTACCCACCCGTGGAAGAAGCAAGGTGAGACAAGCGACAACACGTACTATTTCCTGGCGGGCGACAGCGTCGTGTTTCCAGAAACGGGCAGCACCCACACCGTATCAATCTCCGGCAGCGTTCACCCGGCGACAATGACGATTTCCGGAGATGGCTACACCTTCTCTGATGAAGGAACCACAAATGCAGCCATCATCGCTGATACCCTGACCGTCACCGGAGGAACACACACGATCAACGTTCCCATCACCGTGACCGAGACGACCACGATCGGAGGAGAAAACAACACATCCAAACTCACCTTTGGCGACGCCGCCACCCTCGGCACGCTTTCCGGGTTCGGGGAAATCACCTTCAATGGGACGACGACCATCAACGCTATTAATCTTACCAATGATGCGGAGCCGGTCAAGACTCTCACCCTGAAAGGAAGCGGAACCAGGACCATCAACAGCATCACCGTCGGGGAGAACACCTCCCTGCAGCTGCAAGGCGGGGACGTCAGCTTTACCCCTGCCATTGCCCTCGCCGGCAAGGGAACCATCGAAGTCGGCAGTACAGGCGATGGGGAGAACAGCCGCACACTCACCCTTTCTGCCGGCACGTACAACTGGACTGAATTCGAAGGAACGCTGAGTGTCCACGGCACCCTCAAGCTGAATGGTCAGGTGGACATCACCACAAAGACGCAGACGGACGGCAACCTCGGTCTTGGCACCATCGACCTCAACGGGGGAAAACTCTGGCTCGCTACCGGAAACGACGCAGAGCGAACCATCACGGCCAACCTCAAGAACGTCGCTACCATCGAATCCAAGGGCCGGGGAATTTACGTTGTCAATGGCAATCTGACCGGAAGCGAGAGCTGCTCATCCCTCACCATCAAAAAAGAGAGCGGTGGTTCATCCTACGTGAAAGGCGTCAAGATTACCGGTGATGTCTCCGGGTACAACAGTTTCACCTACGAGTACGTTGCTACAGATGGTTTTGCCGAGACAATCCTGGAGTTCGCCGGGAAACTGAGCCTCGGAAGCACCGCCAGTACATTCACGATTGCGCCACAGAACGGCAAAGGCAAGATGGCAGTGACGGGCAGTCTGGAAGGGAGTGCGGGCATTACCGTAACCGGCGGGGGCACTCTCATTCTGGGAGGCACGCTGACCAGCGCCACCGGGACAGTCAACGTGAGCCAGGGGGGACTTACCTTGCAGAGCTCAGCCGGCTTCTCGGACATACAGCTTGCGAGTGGGACAACCCTGCAGCTGCTGAATGAGAGGGAAGAGACTTCAGAGCAGACGGTGAACAAGATCTCGCTGGCGGGCGCTGTTTCGAGCGGGACAGTCAATGTCAGTGTCAACGGGCAGTGGAAAGTGAAAGACCTTGGTTTGCAAAGCGGCGCCATCTTGAACTTCCAACAGACAGAAAACGGCAGCGCGACTGTCACCTTTGGCGACGACAGTAGTACAGTGGCGAAAGTGGGCGCGGGGACTCTGCAGCTTTCGAGCGGGACGTACGGCGGCAAGCTGGAGGTCACCATCAACGAAGGTGGGGGTACACCAACCGGCGGGAAGATCGTACTCGGGACGACCGGCGTCAGCCTGAGTAACCTGACAATCAGCCTCAATGCAAGTAGTTGGTTGAGCAATCTCAACATTCGGTCGGACGCCTACCAACTCTTCGAGAATATGACAGACGATCTGCTTGCAGGAGTCTCGCTGGATGACTCGATAAACAGCACGCTGAGCGCTCAAAAACTTCAACTCAAACTCAACGAGCAGGGGCAGCTCACCGTCCTGCACACGGATGACGTGGTCCTCACGTGGAGCACCTCTGGCGGCACATGGGAAAACAAAGGCGAAACCCAGTGGAAACGCGATAACTCAGAGAATGACTACTTTGCCAATGGGGACAATGTGACCTTTGATAGCAGCGAGAGCGGTGTTTCCGGCACTGTGCAGCTGGCAGGAGATGTTGTCGCCGGTGATGTCACCATCAAGGGAACGTTCAGTGGAGCGGGCAGCGCGACGAGCGGCTGGACATTCGGAGCGAGTGATAGCGCAGTGAAGACTCTCACTATCAACGACAAGATAGCTCTGGATAGTAATACCCAGGCTCTTTTTGATGAGCACGTCTCTGTCAGACTCGACAACTCTCAAGCAGAAGGTTTCAGCATCACCGGAAGCGGGGACATCACTTTTGCGGGGGATATGACCGGCACGGCGACGGGCGGGGGTAAACTCGTTATCGGCAACGGCTCCAACGCGACGGTGGTGCGTTTGACAAAGGGGGGCGCCAATCACCAGCTTGGAGAGGTAGAAGTGAAGCAAGGGAGCCGACTTGTCATTAGCGGGTTCACGACGGGGAGTAATGTTGGCAGTTGGGCAGACGGCAGCGGCACGGTCTATGGCGACGGTGCAGTAGTGCTCGCAGGAACTGTAACTACCTCACATTACGGCCGCGATGCAAGCATCCTGAAGCGGCTGTTGAGTGGAAATTACACTTACGACTCGGCGTCTGATACGCTGACAATCAGTCATACTCTGAAGGACCTTTACATCGGCGACCCCGATGTGGACACCTCTGCCAGTGGCATGACCATGAGTTTCGGCAACGGTGATAATACCGGTACGATGCATAACTCACTTCTCACTGTTGAGAGACTGCATGTATCGGAGGGCGCCGGTTTGATTGTTGGCAACGATAACTTTTTCCGCTTCCTCCCCGCCACAATGAGCGGAGGACCCTCCTCGCACACCATTCTGCTTGCAGGTGCAGGAAACGGGAGTGGTGCTAGCCATGACGCGGCTCTTGTGCTGACAGAAAGCATCACCATCGACTGGGACATTGAGATGGAGAAGAACGCGACCATTGGCGTGAACAGCGGCAAAACAGTGACGGTTGCAGGCTCCTTCACGGTTGGCAGCGACAAAACCTTCACCAAAAACGGCGCCGGCGAATTGAGCTTGGCGAAGTTCCAGGGAGCGAGCGCCTCGACGGTCGCCGGAGACATCGTTGTGGCGGCAGGCAAGCTGAACATCACGGGCTTGAGTGATCCGAACAGCAACAACTACGTCGCGAAGAGCGTCACTGTGACAGCCACGGGGGTAGTGAGTAGTGAAGCGCCTAATTCCGTAGCGGAGTTTGCCTTCGGATCGGCATCTTGCCAATCGGGTACCGTCGACACGGTGACCTTCACGGGAGATACTAATCCTGCCGCGGCGCAGTGCACCACCAATGCGGCGGTGCGCGTGGCGGATGGGGCGACGCTCACCATCGGGGAGCTCGACCTCACGGCGAGCAACGGCACGATAACCGGCAGCGACAATGCAACGGCGGATAGTGTGGGAACCATCGTCATTGAAGGCTTCAAGACGAGTTCGGGGCACAGCCTGCGAGTAGGCTGGGCGGGAGAGCACGTCAAGGTCACCCTCGGGAAGGCAAACGGAACGTTTGACCTCGATGGCGGACTGTATCTTGCCAATGGCAACACCGTCACTCTGGCGAGCGACGGCAGCATCGGCTGGCTCGGCGGCAACACCAGCGCCAGTAGTCTCACCGATGGATGGAATGACATCGGCGGGACCATCACGGCCGGGAGCGCGGTTACCCTGACTCTGGACGGAGCCGGCAAGAAGGCAGGCAACTACACCATTGACGAAAACGTCAAGCTCGTCATTGCCAACAGCAGCGACCAGCAGACGTTCATCTCCGGCACTATCAAGGGCGACATTCAAATCGAAAGCGGTAAGACCCTCGCCTTTGAGGAGAAGAGCGGCAACGAAGAAAACAATGCCAACACCATTGAAAGCGAGAGCGAACTCAGCGGCAGCGGCACCCTCAAGGTCCAGAGCAACGGCGGCGCTCAGGCAGCCCTCGTCTGGAAAGGCGCAGTCAATACGAGTTCCACCGTCAAGCTCGAATTCGCCACCGTCGGCGGCGGTAATGGCAATGCCATCCTCCAACTTGAGAACGAAAGCCTGAAGGTCAGCGGCATCACCATGACCGGCAATGGCAAGCTCACCAAGGGGACAGGGAATGCAAAACTTACCGTCAACGTCGCGGACAGTCAGACGGTTGCAGGAGGCACCGGCATCCTCACGGTAGGGGATGGCGTCACGCTCGGAAAGACGGGAACCGGCACGCAATCCTTCAGCAGCCTGACGGGAGAGACGGGTTCAACCGTTGAAGTGACGGAAGGCGTCCTGCAAATCGCCGCCGGATCGGGAACATGGAGCGTTGACAACCTCAAAGTCAACGGCAATGGGGCTACTCTCGACATCGCGAGGGCAGGAATTACCGCAACCGGTACGAACATCACGCTGGCAGGCGGCGGTAAGATCACCGACAGCGCCACTGTGGGCACGGGCGGCGCGACTTTCCGCTTCGGCAAACTCACCCTGGATGGAGGCACCAGTAGCGACGTCGGAAAAATCGAATTCGGCACGGGAGGGACCGGTGAGCGCATCTATCAATTCAGTGAACTCGCCGGCGACGGCAAGATGACCCTCTCCGGCATGGATGAGAGCAACACGGGGCACACCATCCGCCTGGACAGCATCAACGGCTTCACCGGGGAAATCGCGGGGAGCGTCAACGGCAACTGCGAGCTGCAGCTCGGCACGGGGACAGGCTTCGCCAACATCACCTCGGGAGATACGGCAGGCAGTATCAACCTCACCACCGGGGCGGTCACATTGAATGGAAACAACAGCGTCCTGAAGAAAGTCGGAGGGAACGGATCCTTTACCATCAGCGAACTCAAGCTGGGCAACGGCCAGGGACTCTACATGGGCTACGAGGGGACCGGCAAGCTGACGATCACCAAACTGAGCTTCGCCAATGACGCCGCACCGCGGCTGGTTTACGGCAGCGAGATGGCTGGCAACACGAACAACCGTGTGGAGTTTGCAATCAGCAGCCTCATGGAGGCGCTGAAGGCATTGAAAGCGGCCGGCGCCACTGTGACGCTCGACACCGGGCACACAGGCGACTCCTGGTTCATCGACCCCAATACGAAAGAAGGAGATGACGCTCTCCTTTACCTCGGCATCACCGGAAGTGAGCAAACCGGGAACGGAGAGACGTACGGAGCCGACGTCCTTGCGGAGTACTTCACGTGGGGCTACACCGGCGAGGCGGCGGAACTTGAGTGGAGGGACTACAATAATCAAAAAGGCCTGTATCTCTCCCTGCTCAACCACCAGGAGGCGGTGAGGTACTGGGACAAGAACTGGGATGACGGATCGGCCGTTTCCACCGGTCCCAACAACAAGACCATGACCGAGCACGCCGACTACTGGTACGACTCGAACGGCAACGGACTCTGGGAGGATAAGTACGAGACTGCGGATGGAAAAGCCTCTGCGTTCACGGGTGTGACCCTCCAGCTCGGGGGAACGGGTGATTTCACCGACGGCAAGAGCTGGAAGGACCGCAGCGGTCGAATCTCCCTGCGCCTCACGAAAGGCAGCGGGAAAGAGGACACGAAGCTCACCATCATCGGCGGCAAGCTTTACAACGATGCTGCATCCCAGCCGGGAGAGGCTCTCAGGGCTCCCGTCTACATTGCCACCCAGGCGACGGAGAAGGATCGTTTCCACATGCTGGTGGGCGGCAGCTCCTTCGTGGAGGTCAGCTCCGGCGGCGCGGCGGGCGGCTATGCAAGCAGCACGCACCTGCAGGTCATGGGCGGCACGATTGACTTCCTCATCGGCGGCAACCACATGAGCGCCGGCGGCGCCACATTCGGGGGCGACACCTACATCTCCGTCTACGAGGGCAAAGCGCAGATCGACGGCAATGGCGACTTTGTCATGCATGGGGACACCGAATGGTACGAACTGGAGGAGGGAGGACGCAGCGCCATTCCGGGAGGGATTGTCGGCGGCAGCACGCTTACCACTGCCGCCACAGCAGGCAATCAATTTAATGGCAGCTCGCACATCTACATCTACACCGTCCTCACCACGCCATCGACAGTGGGCGTGAAGGACATCATGCCGGGCGTCAGCTTCTCGCACATCGTGGGCGGCAACGTGTGGCTGGAGCCGACGGGGAGCGGGACACCGACTTTCCTGGGCAGCAGCACGATCACGATTGACCTCACGGGCTACCAGGGCAAGTATGAGGGCGAGGAAACCGCCGGCACCTTCGACAAAGCCATCGTGGGCGGCAACTACAGCGCCTCGGTCGGAAACGGCGACGCGGTCGCCACCCGCACCACCGTCTTCACGTACGACAACACTCTGGGCGACACGCATCCCTACGCCTCGCTCATCACCGTTCAGGGGACGAATGAGAAAGGGGAGGCGGTCACCTTCCGCGGCGGCATCAACGGCGCGACGCGGGTGGACGCCGATGTTCGGGAGAACGCGACGTACACGGGCAACACCAGGGTGGAAATTCGGGGCGGCGCCTTCCAGAACTACATAGCGGGCGGCTTCTGGTTCGGCGGCATGAACTACCAGATGGCAGGCGGCAGCGGCATCGATGTGCCGGAGAAGGCGGTGTACGGCGGTACCTTCACCGGCACGACGGAAGTGCACCTGAACGGCGGGGAATACTGGCGAGCCGTTGGCGGCCACGTCAGCCTCATTGCGGCGAGGGGTTCCCAGGCCACGCACCAGCTGGGAACGAGCCAGGACGCGGCGACTACTCCTGCGACCAAACTTGTCATTGACGGCGGGACCTTCCGCAGCAAAGAGACGGGGCTCTTCCCCGGCGACGCGGACCTGGAGGGCTTTGTGGCGGGCGGCAGCTACTACCGCTACAGTCTGGGGGCCTACAGCCAGACGGGGGCCAGCGAGCTGGAAATCACGGGCGGCGTCTTTGAGAAGGACTACAAGCTGGCAGGCGGCAACGTCGTCAAGCTCGGAGAAGTCAACAAGGGGGACGCGGCCAACGTCAGCTACACCATCACCGGTGACACGAACGTGAGCATCAAAGGAACGAAGAGCGGCACGCGCATCACGGGTCTCGTCATCGGCGGCGGGTACATGGAAGACGCGGGCAAGGGAGGAAGCCTCACCATCACGGGCAGCACGCACGTCACCATCAGCGGCGGCACGATCAAGGCAGAGACGCCGAGTATCACGGCGCCGTCGGAGCCGGGGAGCGAGCATCTGGCCATCGTGGCAGGCAGCATGCTTGTGGACAGCGGGAGCTCGAGTCAGGCCGGGGGACACACCGTTGAAATCAAGGGCGGAACCAACCTCACCATCAGCGGGGGGAGCATTGAAGGCTTCGTCGTGGGCGGCAGCTACACGAGCAACTCGGCCGGCGAGAACACGATTACCATCGGCGGCAACAGCGTCATCACCCTCAGCGGGAAGGGCACGACGATTACAGGCAACATCATCGGCGGACACTACTCGGACAACACGACGGCGCCGGACACCCTGAACCTGGGCGACGTATCCATTGAACTGAACGGCGCGACTGTCGACGGCTACATCTTCGGCGGCAGTTTCCGGAGGGTGACCGCGGCGGCGGAGAGCACAGACCCCACGCAGGGGAACATCTCCATCAATCTCGTGAGCGGCACCCTGAAAGGCGGCGTGTATGCCGCGGGCAACCACTTCAAGACCGGGGCGGGCTCTTCCCTGAGCGTCCACACGGCCGGCACGCGGATTGAAATCACCGGCGATGTGAAGATCAGCGAGAACGAGAAGCTGGCCGCACTCGGCGGCAGCGACGTGGTCATCCTTTCCGGCGGCTACCAGAAGGCCCTCGCGCAGGGCGGCGGCAGCGGCGGTTTCGTCGGCGACTACTCCACGGTGGGCTATGATGTGCAGAGCAAGACCTGGAATGAGAATGCGGCGGCGCTTTCCCTGAGCAGCGTTGGCGACACGAGCTTCGGGAATCTGAAAGGTCTGGGGGAGCGTCTGTACCTGCAGGACTTCGACACCATCGACATCCAGGGGGAGGACATGGACATCGACCTCGGGCAGGCGAGGATGCGCGTGATGCACAAAGTCACCGGGGATGCAGAGTTCGACAAAACGAACCACGACACCTTCACCAAGGGCGGGCGGGGCAACCTGACGCTCGGGACGCTGTGGAGCTGGAATGCGCAAACGATGGCGGAGGAAGCCTACACCGGGAAGATCATCCTGGGCGGAGGCACGCTGACGCTCACCGGCGGCGGGGCGGCGTATGAACAGAGTCTGGAGGGCGGCCTGATGATCAACATGAACGGGCGGCCGAACGGCAATGCGGAAGATTCCTACCTGAAAGCAGAAGGCGACGAGACGCACTTCACCGGACTGGACGAGAAGAAGCCGATCACCATCCAACTCGTCGCAAAGGAGTTTACGCCGGGAGAAGACGGTTTGATCCACGACGTGAAGAACTTCACGCTGGATGTCGGCGCGTACTACCTCGTCGATGGGTTGGATTTGACCGGCATCAAGCCGGAAGATTTCGATGAGTACGTCAGGAAATGCTTCACCGTGACCGGACTGGAAGAACTTGTGAAAGGCACCGAACGCCTCAACCTGAAGACCCAGCTCTCGGTTCGCGACGAGGACAAGCTCGTTCTGCGCATCTACGATGACAATCCTGACGAATGGATATGGGAAGGCGGTTCGAACACGGAAAAAGGCGTCACCTGGAAGGCGAACAACGACACCAACTTCAGCAAAGAAGGCATTGAAGCGGGAGACACCCCGGCGACTCGCACCTACTACTTCAACGCCGGAGCGGCGTATGGCGAGGGCGAAGGGAGTCACGTTCTGCTGGAGGAAGGCATCGTGGCGAAGGAGGTTGTTGTGGAGAGCGGCGACTACACCTTCCGGCAGGAGAACAAGCAGACGCTCAAAGTGGAGAAGATCACTGTCGGCGGGGAAAATACGGAGGATCATGGGAACAGCGCGGAGCTCACGCTGGCCCTGGATACGGTGAGAGTGGAAGAAGTCGACCTTCGGGCGGCCGGAACTCTCACCCTGGCGGATGACAAGGCCATTCAGAGCGGGACGACGATTGACTTCAACGGCGGCACACTCGCGTACGGGGAGACTGACGCGGGAGCCCTCGCGCTGGCAACCGACTACTCGGGACAGGTGGCCGCCACGAACTCAGGAAGCCTGAACATCCGCGTCGGCAATGAGGATGGCGAGGTGGATAATGACCCGAAGCACGGCGTCACGTGGAAGGGTGCGACGAGTTCGAACAACGGCGTCAAGCTGGCGGTTGAGAAAGGCATCGTCAAATCCGGGCGGATGAACTTCACGCTCGATTGGACGTTGGCGACCACCGGCAACGACTTCGCGGGGACTCTGGAAGCGGAGGGAGGCACCCTCACGCTGAAAGCCAGCGGCGGACAACAGGCCACCATCAAGGGCGGCGATAAGGGCAGCCATCTGCAGGCGGCGAAAGGCGCGACCGTCGAACTCATCGCGAGTGGCACGGGCAGCAGCCTGACCGTTGAACGAGCAGCCGGCGGCGAAGGCACCATCGCCATCGGATCCTCCGGGGAGGGCGACCAGGGCGCCTACAAGCTGGATGCGGCGGTGGATGGAGGCTTCACGGGAACGATCAAGCTGGCAGGCAACGCGGCGGACAAGAGCGCCGTGGAAGTCAACAACGTTGCCGCTCTGGGACGGGCGGAAGGGAAGGAGGGATCGACCCTCGCTCTCGCCGGGCGCGCCATCAAGCTTGCATCAAGCGTAACGGATGAGAATAAAGCCGTCGTCGACGTCCGGAACATCACCGTGGAAGGGCTCAACTACGTCGGAGGGTACGACGGCGACACACCAAATGACGTCAACAAGAAGATCACCCTGCACGCGACCGACAGCATCACGGGCAAAGACGGAGACGTTCTTGCCAACGCCAGGGGCGGCTACACGCAGACCCTGATCGGCGACCTCGCCGGGTATACAGGCGCCATCGTGGCGGGATTCGGCACGGACAAGGTGGCGACGGACAACGACAAGTCCACCTGGACGCTCGGAGGCGAACTGCCGATGCTGGAGGAGGAAGAAGTGGTGGACGGCATCGTTGCCCGCGCGACGATTGCTGCGAAACTGGCGGGCACGGGGCGGATCATCGTGAGCTACGGCGACCCGGTCGCTGCCGCGGCTGAGACGGGAGACTCTGCGAAGGTCATCAGGACCGTCCGGCTCACCGGACTCATCGGCGACGCCACCATGGGCACACACGTCGACATCGTCAACGGAATGGGTGCGGACAGCGCCGTTGTTCTTGCCAACACGGAGGTCAAGAGCGCTACCGGGAAGCTTGTCTTCAAGAACAACGAGATCTGGCTGGGCGATGAACTGGACGCAGGCGGATGGTCAGGCAGTACGCTTGCAAAGGACACGGATGCTGCCGGCGGCACGTTCCGACTCAAGAAAGGAAGTCTTGTGGGCATCGCCGATAAAGGCGGCGTCGAGCTCGTTGTCGACACCGCTCGGGGCGGAGCTACGGTCAATGTGGGCACGACCCAGGGTTCGCTCTTTGATGAGATCAACATCAACGCCGGCGGCAAGCTGCGCGAGGTGAAGGGCGACATCACCGTGGGCGAGAATAAGACCGACATGCACCTCATCTTCACCGAGGACAACATCGGAAGCGCCGGGGGAGGCGAGTACCTCATCGGTTCCACCGGCAAACTCATTGTCAACAACACTGTTGTGGACGATAAGGCGAACGATAAGGCGAATGATCACTTCTCCTTCGACCTGACCAACAAGGCTCTCTTCACCCTGCTGATGGACACGCGGCAGAGGGAGCTGCAAGCCATGGAGGAGGAAGAAAACGGACTGAAGAACGAGCTGCTGGACAACCGCAACAACAATGTGGCGACCTACCTGCACCTGCTCACCTCCGAGTACACGCCGGGCAAGGATGACAACTTCAACCTGATCAGCTTCGCCGATGGCAGTGATGAAGCTCTCAACAAACTTCTTCGCAGCGGCACGTACACCGGACTGCTGGAGGGCGTCGGCTTCACCATGTCGGTAGATGGGGGTGACCTCGTGCTGCTCGGTTCCTCGCTGGACATCTACATCGTCCTCAATGAGGAGCATGACACGTACGGTCAGGGCGACAAACACGACATCACGTCGCAGAAAGACGCCGACCTGCTGAGCGGCAAGAAGGCTACCCTGCTGGACGAGGGAACGACGCTCACCCTTGACCTCACCAAGGTGAAAGGGGAGGAGGAAGACGCTGTCGAGGTTACCGTCAACAACCTCGTGGGGCTTTCAGGATCTGCTCTGGAAGCCCAGGGAGAAGGAACCGTTGTCCTCAACAACGCCGAGGTCAAACCCGATCCCATGGAGGACGACAAGTGGTTGGACCACGTCATCGACGACCAGGAGCATCTGGGTGAGCTGAAGGGTCAGGACACCGAATTCGAAGGAACTATCAGGGGCGGAGAAGGTGTGACATTCCAGAAGAAGGGAGCCGGGACCCTCACCGTGGGTAACGGAACGAGCACCAGTGGCCTTCAGATCGAGGGAACACTCAAACTCACCAACGGCAGCGTTGTCGTGCGCAGTAAGGAGAGCAACCTTGACACGCTCACCTTCGACTATGGAAAGGATGCGACTGTCGGCAAGGGGCTCGGCGTGGACGGCGGCGCAATCTATGTCGATCACATCGAGGAAGGCGAGGATGCCACGGGCAAGGTGACCCTCAGCAACGGTGGCACCTTCATCTACAAAGGCACGATGACGGATGATGAGGAAGCAGAGGGGGCGGACAAACCCCTCGTCTCCACAACCTTCACCACCGAAGAGGGTGGCGGCACTCTCCAGGTGGGTACCGATACAGAAAACGCCACATTGATCCTCGGCAGCGACAGTGAGAAGGGGACGTCGGCCTCCATTGGCGGCGATGCGGACATCGTGGTGAATGACGGCAGCACGCTGAAACTGCAAGACCAGGCTACGATGGATGCGGGACAGGTGGAGCTGGCGGGCAGGCTCGACATGAGCGGGCTGACCGCTGCGACCAACACGGCCTCCGCTCTCAGCGGGGAGGGAACGTTGAAGGGCGGCGAGTTGACCCAACTGACGATCGATGGGCAGCCCGACACCGTCGACGGCCGGCCCACAAGCGCCAAAAAGGCCTTCAGCGGCACGCTGGAGGGAGCCGGCACGCTGTCCGTTGCCAGGGATGCCGCAGTCTACTTCGACGGCTTGAGCACGAAAGCTCCGGAAGAGGGGGGCAACAAGTGGAACCTCGACGTAGAGAGCGGCGCGACGCTGGATGTACAACTGAAGGACGGAAACAAGGCTGACCTGGGCAATGTGACCCTGCATGACGACAGCAACTTCGTCTTCCACTGCAACGAAGCGGCAGGGGTGGCCAATTACGATACGGAAACAGGCTTTGCGGGGGCTCTCAAGGTGGAGGGAGGGGACACCGCCCGAGCGAACCTCACGGTGGACCTCAATGGCTGGGCTCCTGAGGATGCCCAACTCGACTACCGGATCAAAATTGGCGGTCTGACGTGGGATGATGCGGCAAATGACAGCAAGAGCATCGAAGAACGCTTCAACGATCCGAAGCTCGCAGGTCAGGGTTCGCAGTACTTCAAAGGATCTATCGCCACGGATGGGTTGGAGGCCAATAATGTCGTCGTGAATCTCGATCACGAGGAGCAGAACATGTACAAGCACGCCAATCAGGAGAAGAACGCCGCCGCAGGCGCCGACATCTTCTGGGGTGTCGACGACCCGACGACTGCCTCCGGCAGGGCCCTGCGCAAAAAGAACAAAGAAGGGAAGCACAGCGATCTGTACGAATTCACTTATGCGCTGGGGGACAAGTACCAGACGAGCGGAGCCGGAAGCGAGCTGGACCGCATGCTGACGGCAGGAGCGGGCGCGAGCATCGCCGTGCTCGGCCAGGCGCTGGGCGATGATCTGCACCGCCAGCTCAACTCCCTGCGCAACCGCACCACGGGCATGGGCTCTGAAGCGCGCTACGACCAGTACGACATGCTGCCGCTCTACCACATGTGGGTCAACGGCGAGACCGGCTACCACAAGCTGGATGCCGATGGACTGGCCCCCGGCTACACGCTCAACAGCTGGGGCGGCACGCTGGGCATGGAGATAGACGTGAGCCGCCGTGTGACGGTGGGTCTGGCGCTGACGGCGATGTACGGCGACCTGAAGACGGATGCGACCGACAGCGCCTCCGGCGATATGGATACGACCTACATGAGCGCCTTTGTGCGCGGGACGCACGGGGCGTGGAGTCACACGCTGGTGGTGACCGGCGGCATGGCGGACGTGAAGTTCAACCGCACGGTGGGCTACGACGCGCCGACGGTCTTCGGCATCACGATGCCGGCCAGCTACAAGACGTCCGGCAGCACGGACGGGTACATGGTGGGAGCCATCTATGAGCTGGGCTACACGCGCATGGCGAATGCCGCCGGGACGGTGGCGATCCAGCCCGTGTTCAACGTGGAGATCCGCCACGTGGGGATCCAGGGATACAACGAGACGGGGTCGGACGCCGGACTGCGGGTGGGCGACATCACGCAGGATACCGTGACGATCGGGCTCGGGGCACGAGTGCAGGCGCTCACCGGCACCAACATCTTCAACCGCAGCGCGATCTTCGAAGGGCGCGCGTTGCTGAAGGCGGATGTGGGGGACCGCAGCGGCAAGGTGGTCAACGCGGTGCTCAACACTCAGAACAGCGCGGAGCTGGAGAGCGCGGAGGTGGGGGCCGTGGGCGTGGAGATAGGGGCAGGCATCTCGATACCGCTGGGAGGCACGGAGGGCTCGATCTTCATCGACGGGTCGCTGGAGTGGAGGTCCGGCTACACGAGCATGGACGCAACCATCGGTTACAGAGTCAACTTCTGAGGCTGCGGGCTGCAAGAACAACTTCTTTCGCCGTGAGGCGAGGATTAAGAAAAAGAGAAAAAAGCCGTCCGGCGTCGACCTCACAAGGGTCGGCGCCGGATTTTTCTCCTGTCCGGAGCTTTCGTTTCTGTCTCTCCGAAATTGAATTTTCCCGGACGGGAGTGAATTCCTGCTCTGTGCAACGCAGATTCTCGTTGCATAAGGGGGAGAGATATGGTAGAGTAAGAGGGTATGAGAATGCGTTGTGAAAAGGGTTTTACCCTGATAGAGCTTATCGTGGTGATCGCTATCCTCGGGGTGCTGATCGGGATATCCGCGCCGACGCTGTTCGGCTACCTGAATGCGGGGGATGCGGTGAAGTGCCGTTCCAATATCGAACAGCTGGCTAAACTCGGCCTGAAGTATGGTTCGGACATAGGACACAGAAATCTGCTGCCAACAAGCGGAATGGATGATGACGAGGATACGCCGGAAATTGACGAGAGCGAGGGATGGTGGGTCATGCTGGCGCAGGAGCTGGATTCCACGGTGCTGCCGACTTCAAAGAAGGGACCGATGAAGGTGGCGACGATTTTCCACTGCCCGGGCGATCGCCGATCCACGGTGGAGGACGGCATGCTGATGAAAGCGACGACAAAGACCATTTCCTATGTTTCCTGGAGCGACGGCTCGGAGGACCCGGGCAACCCGCACTCGCAGATACGCACCGTGGGCAAGAAGCACCTGGACAACCTGCCGTGGTTGAGCGACGGCGAGCCCGTGAAGCGGAAGAGCGTGGTGGATTTCGCTTCGTTCCGCAAGATGGTGATGCCTGTCCTGGAGAGACACAGCAATGCCATCATGGTGGCGTATGCCAGTGGGGTGGTGCAGCAGTATGAGGTGGACAATGACGGGGGACAGGATGCCAGGGAGCTTTTCGACAAGATCAACCAGGAAAAGCTTATTCCCATGCAGAGCAAGGGGAAAGGGCGCTGATTGGAGACTGAGCAGGGAACAGCGGATTCATGTTGCTGCCAGCAGATAAGCTTGAGCTGCCGGGGGAGGCTGTGACGCTGGGGCTGAGCGGCGGCAGAGATTCTGTGGCGCTGCTGAGGCTGCTCCTGCTGCGGCGTGTGCCGGTGTTCGCCTGCCACGTGCACCATGGCATTCGAGGCGCGGCGGCAGATGAGGATGCGAGCTTTTGTCGGCTCCTCTGTGAAAAATTCGGCGTATCTTTCGAGGAATACAGGGTGGATGTGCCGCAGCTCGCGCAGGATAACGGCTCTTCCCTCGAAACCGAGGCGCGGCAGCAGCGCCGCCGCATCCTGACAGAACATGCGCGCAAGATGGGAATTCGTGTCATTGCGCTGGCTCATCATGCGGATGACCAGGCGGAGACAGCTTTATTCAACCTTTGCCGCGGGGCGGCGGGACCTCGCGGAATGCGAATCATGCAGCGCGGAGAGGACGGCATCACCTGGTGGCGTCCTCTGCTGGGGTGCCGAAGGGCGGAGATTACGGCCTGGCTGCGGGAACTCGGGCAGGATTGGCGCGAGGATGCGACCAACGCATCGCCGGAGACTGCGACGCGCAACAGGATGCGACTGCAAATTTTGCCGGAGCTTTCCGTCGCGATGGGGCGGGATGTTATTCCGACCATTGCTCGCAGCGCCGGCCTGCAGGAGGAAGTGGCGGAGGCGCTTGAAGAGGCGCTTTCTGCGCTGCCGCTTACGGATCCGCAGGGACGCCTTTACCTTCCGTTTCTGGAGGGACGGGCCGAGGCGTTTCGTCGCGCCGTCGTGCATTTTTATTTGAGGAGCCTCGGCGTACCTGAGATCAATGAGCGGCATGTGGCAGAGGTTTGCCTGCTCCTTGATCCGGCTGCGACAACACAGCACAGCTGCAACTTGCCCGGTGGGTTTACAGCGCGTCGTGCCCACAAGCGGCTGTTCCTGGTGCAGAGCTGAGGAAGCCTCAGGCGTCCGGAAGGCGAAGCCACGCCCGTGCTCTTTTTCAGTTCGAGAAGGGGGCGGATCAAAAAAATCAAAAAAAAAAGAAAAAATGCTTGACGAGGCAGGGGGGAGATGGTAGTTTATCCTCAGAACCGTGGTGCATTTCGCGAGAGATGCCGCTGTGTTGTAGCAGTGAAAAGAACCACATAATTATTCGGCTCGGCGTGGGAATACTCATTCCGGGCTGTTTTTTTACCCTGCTTGCATGTCCTCCCAATCACACCGAAAGCTTGCCCGACTTCTTATTTTACGTGGGATGGGAAGCGCGCGAGAGCTATCCATGGACGAGCTGGAACAAGAGATAAGCACTGTGCTTGGTCGAGTGAATTACTACCGACTGGCTCCCTATTGGAACAATTTCCGTGAGCTTCTCGCAGACGAGAAAAGAGGGAAGTCCTTCTTACCGGGAACAAACTGGGAAACGGTATGCGCGTACTACGATTTTGACCGGCGATTGAGACTCCTCCTCTTTGAAGCTATTTCGATCATCGAGATAGCTCTGCGCGAGAAAATCACAGATGTACTTACTCGTCAGAACCGTTCCTGCGTCAATCCACAGTTCGTCATTCGCCATTTTGAAAGGAAATTCAGGGCGGCCCAGAAAAGGGTTGTTAAACGACGGATGTGTTCCGGTGACCTTGTGGCAGGAGAGGACTGCGATGACGAGTCTGTTTTCGTCCACATTAAGGAAGAATACTGCTCGAAAATCATCAAAACAGAGTCCCTCTATGGCGAGTTCATGCGAAAAGTACAGAAGGCGTATACTGCGAGCAATGCGGAATTCTCCCTCCATTACCGAGAAAAAAAGAAAATCAAATACGCGCAGTTTCTGCCTATTTGGGTGTTCATGGAGTATCTGACATTCGGGAATTTGCGGAGTTTGCTCTCGGTAGGTCTGCGCAGAAGTTATGTTGACGATATCGCGGCATCCCTTGGTCTCTCTTCATCCCAGCTGTTTGTATCTGCCATAGCCCTGCTTCACCGCGTTCGCAACCAGTGCGCACATCAGGGGCGTATCTGGAACCGCCAGTGGATTCGGCAAAACAAGCAAGGAGCCCTTCCTCCCATCCTGAAAACGGACGCGTACTATAAACTTGTTGCGCACTACAAATCGGACGGAGCGAACACCTTAATGGATTGCAGAGCTTGTCCCTCACCCACAAGTACAGCAGCGGTGATCATGATTTGCCAGATTTTGCTGCACACGATTTCTCCCGGCAATGATTGGGGCGAGCGTGTGAACGCGCTTTTTCGTTCCTGTCCGATTTCAACCCTGGCGGCGGAAACGGGATTTTGATGGGGAAGAGGAAGGCCGTTGGCGGGATTTTTCCGAATGCGCAGGGAGGAGAAAACCTTCAAATGTACTTGCGTTTTGAGAAGAGGTGGGCACGCAGAGGATCGGCGGCGGCAAGATGGGTGAAGCCGATGGCAAGAGCATCCGCCGCATCCGGAGCGGGTGTTTCATCCAGCTGCAGCATGGCGCGCATCATGAAAGCCACCTGTGTTTTTGCCGCACTGCCTCCCCCTACGGCAGCAAGCTTTACGCAACGCGGCGGATATTCCATGATAGGGAGATTGTGGGAGGCAGCGGCCAGGACGGTGGCGGCGCGTGCCGAGCCCATGCTGATGGCTGTGCGGTGCGATTGCACATAGATAATACCCTCGATAGCGAGTTCATCCGGCTGCCACTTCTCGATGAGTTCCTGCACCTTGTGGTGGATGGCCAGCAGGCAGGCGCTCTGCGGAAGAGAGGATTTCAGTGAAAGGGTGCCGTATTCCAGTGCGCGCGCATGGTTGTGATCTCCCTCGAGAACGGCGTACCCCGTGTTGCGAATGGCGGGATCGATGGAGAGTACGCGCATGACCGTGGAGAAAGTTGATTTTGCCAATCAACGCCGACGACCGTTTTTGGGAGCAGGACGCGGTTTGCGCAGAGGAGGTGCATCCTCATCCAGCAGGGCTGTGTAGGCATATGGGAAGTTTTCCAGCCTGCGCCGCTCCACCTTTTGATTGAGAAAAATTTCCACGCTTTTTGCAAAGTCCACTTCATCGGCCGTCAGCAGAGTGAAGGCATCTCCCTGCGTTTCGGCGCGACCGGTGCGACCGATGCGATGCACGTAGTCCTCCGGGTTTTCCGGCACACGGTAGTTGATAACATGGGTCACGCCGCTGATATCAATGCCGCGCGCGGCGACATCCGTGGCCACGAGGATGCGATACTTTTCCTCCTTGAAGCCGCGCAGGGCAGCCATGCGCTCTTTCTGCGGGATATCGGAGTGCATCGCGATCACATCGCGCCCCCAGCCCGCCTGAGCCAGCATATTGGTCACCATATCGGCTTCCTTGCGCGTGCGCGTGAAAATCATGAGATTTTGGAAAGGGGTTTGCTTCACGAGAGCCAGCAGAAGCTCATCCCGCTGATCCAGCCCAACCGGGTAGAAGGCGTGCGAAATGGTGTCCGCTACTTCGCCGCGGGCGATCGCTACTTCGTACGGATTCGTGAGGCACCACTTTGCAAAGCCTTGCAGCACCTGCGGCATCGTGGCGGAGAAGAAGAGCGTCTGACGACCTTCCCAGGGGCAGAGATTCACGATTTTGCGCACGATTGGCAGGAAGCCCATATCCGTCATGCGGTCCACCTCATCAAGTACGAGGGTCTTGATTTCTTTGAACTTCATGTTGCCCCGGTAGAAATGATCCACGAGTCGTCCGGGAGTAGCCACCACGATATCCACGCCCTTTTTGAGAGCATCCGCCTGCTGACTGTACCCCACGCCGCCGTAGAGCAGGCCGATCGTGATATTCGTGTGGGCAGCGTAAGTGCGAAAAGCTTCGGCAAGTTGGTCCGCCAGTTCGCGGGTGGGCTCCAGAATCAGCGCCTGCGGCTTGCCGGTGTGCTGCAGCTTTGTGAGGATAGGGAGGGCGAAAGCGGCGGATTTGCCCGTGCCGGTCTGGGAGGCCCCGATAACGTCGCGCCCCTCCAGCACGCGCGGGATAGCTTGCTCCTGGATGGGGGTAGGGGTTTCGTAGCCGCAGTCTTTCACCGCCTGCAGGACGGCTTCGGAGAGTCCTAGTTCTTCAAACGTCATGTGATTATCGATATAGGTAAAAAGTGGATTGGTCAGGCGATGTACGGGTTGTTGATGAGTTCCTCGCCGAGGGTGGTGGAGGGACCATGGCCGGGGTATACCCGCGTCTGCGGCGGGAGGAGGGAAAACAGTTTCTCATGAAGTTGCTTCAGGAGTTTGTCGAGGTTTCCCCCGGGAAGATCTGTACGCCCGATGCTGCCGGCAAAGAGCGAATCGCCACTGAAGAGAATTCCCTGCTCCGGCAGGTAGTAGGCAACGCCATCGGCAGAATGCCCCGGCAGCGGGAGGACGCGCCAGCTCAGCCCCGCCCAGTTTGCCTCACTGTCAGCGCTTCCGAGCGGTTTTTCCACGCTGAATGTCTCCGGCAGAGGGATGCCCCACATTGCCGCGTGCTCCGCCAGGGAGAGGGAAGAATCGCAGGCAGATACGGCATGCACCCTGCAACCTGTGGTGCGCTGAAGGAGCGCGGCATCCGCCGTGTGGTCGAAGTGCTGATGTGTGAGCAGCAAGTGCGTGAGGCGATTGTGTTCCGGGAGAGTACGCCGCACCCATGCTGCAAAGCCCTCGGGAGCATCCACGGCGACCCACTCGCCCTGCGAGCCGGGCACGAGATAGCCGTTGCACCCAAGTGCGCCACCGCTATACTGCATCAGCTCCGTTGCCATGCGCGTACCATACCACCGGCTTCCGCTTTTGGCAAGCTAAATGCATGGTTGGGGCAAGGCAGGGGGCGTGAGACAGGCGAGGGAGGAGACGCATAACGGAGAGCCGCTATCATCGGAAACTTTGGGGAAAATGCTGTAAGGGATGAGTGTGTGATTGTCCCGAAGCAGCCATGAAATACGCTTGCCAAAGGCGGGTTTCCTGCTGTACAATGGCGCAGCCGAAAGGATTTTCAGAACGGAACTATGAACCATTTTCACCAGATTATCCTCTGCGCACTCTTCGCGGCGATGCCGCTTTGCAACGCTGCGGAGGAGAGCGCCCCGCAGAGCCATCCCAAATACGGCGAGTTCACAGCCCTGCTCAAGAAGCAGGTTGAAAACCAATCCGCCGATTACGGAGATGCGCTGGATCTCGTACTGACCGCCACGGGTGAGGATGAGACGGCAATCGATCGCTGGATGCAGGCTGCGGCTTCGGGAGGAAATGCGGCGGCGGAGCGTTGGCTGATCAACAGAACCCTGTCTGATGTGCCGCTGGACAGGCTGCTTTCCCCGGAGGTGCGCACGGCGTACCAGAAGCTTGACAAAGTGGCGGCGAAAAGGTACGTGCCGGCAATGCTGGACAAGGCGACATGCCTGGAGCTTGGGCTGGGCGTGACCAGGGACAGTGCAGCATCGCGCAAGGCATTGATGGAGGCGTGCCGAGGCGGCGATTTCAGCGCCCGCGTGCAGTGGCTCCTCGCCACAAAGCGACTGGAAGACTATTCTGACAAGGATAAACCGGAGGTGGCATCCGAGATCAAGCGAGGGAATCATTACGTGATGCTGCGTCTGGCAAACCTGGCGACATCCTCCAGAGACAAGGTGGACTGGCTTACGCAGGCCGCAGAAAAGGGCAACGGCGACGCTTACTTCTCCTTGTCCGCTCTCTCCTCCCGCACCCAACCGAAGCAGAGCGCTGTGCTGCTCAAGGAAGCGGTGCGTCTGCATGCGCCGGACGCGCTTTTCACCCTCGGCACGGTGCTGGCGACGGATGAACCGAGCAACAAGTATACCGCCGAGGCAGGTTTGGAGCGTGACCCTGCGAAGGGGCTGCATTTGCTGCGAATCGCGGCGGCCATGGGTCACGCACAGTCGTGTTTGCTGCTGGGCAATGCGTACTACAACGGACACCTTGGGCTCGCGAAGGACGATTCCAGGGCATACCATTATTTCAGCGTGCCGCAAGCTGCGGGAACGCCGGTCATTGCTTCGGCGCGCGGTTTGCTTTTGCTGCTGGGGAAGGGAGTGAAGCAGGACACCACCAAGGCGCTCGAGATACTGAATCGCGTGGCAAAGACAGGATTTCCACGCGCAGCGATGCATCTCGCCTATGCGTATTACAAAGGAATCGGCGTGAAGGCGGATGCGCGGCGCGCGGCGGATTATTTGTCGGAAGCCGCCGCCACGGGGATTCCCGGAGCGTACGTGTATCTTGCCTATATCACAGCCAGGGGAGGAGAGGGACTGCACGCAGATAAGGAGCAGGCGCAGCGCTATGTGCGGCTTGCTGCCATGGATATGGGGGAGCAGGCGCAGAAGCTTTATGAACGCCTCATGGAGAGTGGGGAGTGGATCCCTCAGCCCTGACGACTTTTTGCATCTCGAAATATCGTGAACCTATGAGCGAACTTGAGCAAAAACTGTTCGAAGAAATTCTGCGGGCGCGCCAGCGCGTGTACGCCGTGGGTGAACCGACTCCTCTGCAGCAGCTGAACCTGCCGGGCATTGAGGCGCACGTATATGCCAAGAGGGAGGATCTGGGCCCCATCAAGGCTTACAAATGGCGCGGCGCCTACAACTGCATGGCCAAGCTTACGCCCGAGCAGCGTGCCGTGGGCGTGGTGGCGGCCAGTGCAGGAAACCACGGGCAGGGGGTAGCCCTCGCTGCCGCCAGGCTGGGTTGCAAGGCGTGGGTCTTCATGCCTCGCTCGACCCCTGCGGTGAAACAGAACGCCGTGCGCATGCACGGCGGAGAGCACGTCGAGATCATGCTGGTCGGGGATTCGTACGATGCTGCATCGGCTGCTGCACATGAATTTGCTGAGGAGAATCACCTCACTTTCGTGCACCCTTACGATGACCTGACCACCATGGGCGGGCAGGGGACGCTGGCGGATGAGGTAGTGATGAGCGGGAAGGGCGCTTTTGATCGCGTGTACCTGCAGATTGGCGGGGGCGGATTGGCGTCCGGCTGCGCCTGCTGGTTCAAGCGTTTCTGGCCGGAGTGCCGTTGCATCGGCGTGGAGGGTGTGGATCAGGCCTCTATGAAGCTGGCGGTGGAAACGGGCGAACGTCGCGAACTTTCGTATGTAGATGTGTTTTGCGACGGAACAGCTGTGCGCATCGCGGGGGAAAATACATTTCCCCTCTGCCGCGAATTGATCGATGAATTTGTGACAGTGACCAATGATGAGGTCAGCCAGGCTATGCGCGCCGTTTGGAACAGTATTCGCGTGGTGCCGGAGCCCTCCGGCGCCATGGGGCTTGCCGCCCTCATGCAGGATTGGGATAACGGGCGCATTCGACCCGGCGAGAAGTGCCTCGTCGTTCTTTCCGGCGCGAATATGGATTTCTCGCAGCTCGGTGTGGTGGCGAGTCGTGGGGGCGTGCGGGAGAGCAACAGGAAACTGCGTTACCTGCGTCTGCCGATGCGCACAGAACGCGATCAGATTCTTGAGTATCTCGAGAGCATACCTGAGGGGGTTCAGCTGGTGGATGTGCAGTATGGACGCATTGATTCCGACATGCAGTACCCCGTTTTCGGCGTGCTGGGCACAGGGGAGCAATTCGCGCAAATTGATTCCCGCCTGGCAAAGCACAACATGAAAGCGCAGGACGTGACGAATGACGAGGATGTAATCTTCCGCATGATTTCCTACGATCGCGTGCACCTGAGTCATCCGGTGTTTTTCGTCATTGAGTTCCCGGAGCGACCGGGCGCTTTCCTGGAGTTCATGCGGGTGATGGGAGAGTATGCGAATTTGTGCTATTTCAACTACCGCTATTCCGGGGAATCCGTGGGGCGAGCACTCGTCGGGCTGGAGTTCGCTTCCCGCGAGGATCGCGATGCCTGCCGCGCCCGCGCCGAACAGTTGAAGGGCACTACCATTCAGCGCATCCACGAGCTGAGTGATGAGGTGCGCCACCGCGTGCTGGGGCGTATGAGTCCGAACGGCAAACTCGCATGCTGATTCTTGCTTCGGGGTCTCCGCGGCGGCGTGACCTGCTGCTGCGCGAGGGTCTCTCCTTCTGTGTGATGACGCGGGAGGTGGACGAGCTGCAAACCGCCAATCTCTGTCCGCAGGATCTCTGCGCCCGCAATGCGCGGATGAAGGCGGAAGCCGTGTCATCTCTCTTTCCTCGAGACATTGTGGTGGGGGCGGATACGCTCGTATTCCTCGATGGCGAGCCTCTCGGCAAACCTCGCGATCTCGACGATGCACGGACCATGCTTACCCGCTTGCAGGGACGCACGCATTGCGTTTGTACCGCTGTAGCTGTTCGTATGCCGGGCGGAGAACAACGGGACTTCGCAGAGATCAGTCGGGTCACATTTCGCCCAATGTCCCCGCAGGATATCGACCACTATCTGGTTGAGGTCCCGGTGCTGGACAAAGCCGGCGCTTATGCCATGCAGGAAAAGAGTGAACTCATTGTCGAGTCTGTGCAGGGAGATGTTGATAATGTCATCGGGCTTCCCGTCGCGCGTCTGCTGCGGACGCTTTTTCCCTGAAAAGCCAATTTTTTGCTTGAGATTAAAGAACAGAGTCCCCAATTTTTTAGGAGCAGGACTCTAAATCAACGGCTCCGGCTCGGGCGTCGTATTCGCGGACAGCAACCTCCCATCAATCATCTTCGCCGTCTTTTTCCTGCCCATCGCTGGGGAGAGGATCGTGCTGAATACGGGTCTGGGTGATGCGGCGCCCGTCGGTTGCAGTCACGGTGACGACATAGTCGCGGATGCGAATCTGCTCGTTCACCTCCGGGAGGTGGTCGAGGCGATCGGTAATGAAGCCTCCGAGAGTAGAGATGCCGGCGTCGTTATCCAACTCGCCGATGCCGGGCAGTTCTTCTTCAAGATCGAATAGGGAAATGGAGCCGCTGGCCATGTACTGACCGTTGCCAAGGGCGTAGAATTCACGGTTCTCTTCCGCCTCAAACTCATCCTGTATATCATTACCGACAATTTCTTCCAGGACATCATCCAGATACACCAATCCGAGCGCCACGCCGTGTTCATCCACCACGAGAGCGCTGTGCGTGCGCTCCTTCGAGAAGAAGTTCAACAGGGTGTCCAGCTTCATCGTCTCAGGCACTACCTTGAGCGGACGCCGCACGCTCATGATATCCGTACTCTGAGTGTGCACCAGCTTAAGCATATCTTTGACATGCACCCAGCCCTTCACATCGTCAAGGTGCCCGTCCACGAGGGCGAAACGGCTGTGGCGGCTCGTGGTGACAAGTTCGAGGTTTTTCTCGAAGCTGTCGTTAATGTCGAGCAATTCAACATCATTGCGAGGCACGAGAATTTCGCGGACGGAGCGATCGTTGAGCTCAAGGGCATTCATGGAGATTTCGGCTTCCGTCTCGGTGACTTCTTTGCTGCGGCCGCTTTCTTCCACGATATGGGCAATTTCTTCCGCGCTGTGGTAATTGTTCGGAGAGTAGTGGGGATCGACGCCGAAGAGAAGATGGGCAATGGAGTTGGCTGTGTTGTTGAAGAGTTTTACAATCCACGACGTACAGTGAGCGAAGCGAATCATGCCATTGGAGGTGCCGAGCGCAACCTCTAACGGATGGCGGATGGCAAGGCTTTTGGGCACCAATTCGCCGAGCACCACATGGGCAAAGGTGAAAAGAGAATAGGAAACGATGTAGGAAATCACGCTCACTACCACCGGCTGCAGGTGAAGGTAATAGCTGAGGGGGGGAGCGATGAGCTGCTCGATAAATGGCTCTCCGAGGTTGCCGAGGGCAAGGGAAGCGATGGTGATGCCAACCTGATTGGCGGAGAGGTAGGAATCGAGATGGCGGACAATGTGCAGAGCATTTTTTCGGGAGCGCGCCTGGCGTCTGGAATCATCACCCGAGGCTGCCAGCTGACTCTCTCGCACACGTGCGCTGGCAAATTCATTCGCCACGAAGAAGGCATTGAGGAAAAGGAAAAAACCAACGCCAATCAGGAAGAGTATAATCGTTTCGAGACTCGGGTAATCCCAATGCAGCTGCTGCACCTGCTCGGGAGAGAGAAGGAGCCAATTCTTGATGTGTAGGATAGATTCGCCCATTTAAAGTTTTTCGTAGGTGCCGCGGTCGCGCTTTTCGAGAAGGGTAAAGCCGGCTTTCTTTGCATCGCTTACGGAGAGAGGAGCGGTGAGTTTCGGCACATTCACCGAGCTGATCTTCTTGCGCACCGGGTTTTTGCAGTACAGGCAACGAGTGAGTGGCTCCCGATTGACTCCCCTTCTTAATTCAAACCCTCTTCGGCACATCGGACACGAGCGCGCCGGATCCTCCGGGTATTCAGCTATGTATTCGTATATTGGCATAAACAAGCGCGAGCCACTCCTTCAGAATAGCCCGCGCGCTCTCCTGTCTGCTTACCGCAGATCAGCTTCTTTACCAGCTCGCCTTTGTCACGCCGGGAATCATCCCGGTACTCGCCAACTCCCGGAAAGCGATACGCGACAGATGGAAGCGACGCAGGTAGCCACGACGGCGCCCGGTGAGTTCGCAGCGGTTGACACCACGGGTCGGCGAAGCATTGCGCGGCAGCATAGTCAGCCCCACATAATCACCCTCTGCCTTCAGCTTGGCGCGCTTCTCAGCGTAACGCTCAGCCGTGGCAATCTTCTTCTTGTTTCCTTCGATCCTACTCTTTTTAGCCATAAGCGTGTGGCGGAGTTGTACAACAAACCCACCTGCTTGTCAAGGATGAATTTGTCTTTTTTTACTCTATCTCGCTGAAATCGGTATGCGGGAGTAACAAAGCCCTGTTGCCACGGGGAAAAAAGACCACGAGAACAGGCGTTGGAGGCAACGCACAAATCTCGTGGTCAAATGAAAAACGCTACCCGTCCCCGGCGATCACCAGAAAAGGATGTAGAGACCCACTGTGAGGAGGACCACCACCAGGCCAAAAACCTTGGCGCGCGTGGAGGATTTCATCTCAATGATGCCCTTGTTCTCCAAAACGACGGCTTCGCCGTGGCTGAAGTGATTGAGGAGGGTGAGAATAGCGCCGATCACCATGATGGTGATGAGACAGACGGCCATGCGGTTGAGGAAAGCCATCTCCGGGCAGTAGAGCTTGAGAGCGCCGTACTCAACCACATTGATGGCGATGCCCAGCCAGCCGAAGTAGCGCGGGCATTTCGAGACGAAGAAGCCGAAGATGAACACAGCGAGGGCGCCCGGACTCAGGAAGCCCTGGAACTCCTGGATGTAGCTGAAGATGCTGTCCAATTTATCCGACAGGAAGATAGCAAGCCAGAGGGCGACGCCGGCAAACACAAGCACGCCGATCTTGCCCACATTTACCAGCTCACGATGCGAGGACCTCTCACTGCGCAGCTTGTGGTAGATATCCATGGTGAAGAGGGTTGATGCGCTGTTCAACATGGAAGCCAGCGAGCTGACCACCGCACCGAAGAGAGCGGCGAGCACAAACCAGGCCCATCCTGTACCGGGGAGAAGCCGCTTGAGCAGCGTGCCGAATGCCGAGTCGTAGTCGTATCCGCTGATAGCCTCCGTAGCTACAAAGGCGGCATCTCCGGCTTTCGCAGAGAGAATCTCACCATTCTTGCGGGCAAGTTTGTCCGCGATGCCGGCCGCCACTACAATCACTTTTCTCTCCGGGGTGGTAGCACTCTCGGGGATGGTGACACCGTACTTGCCGGCGAGCTCAGGAACTTGATGTTCTGTACCCTCAATGACGAGAGCGGTAGCGACGCGCATGAAATCGTCCGAGAGTTGTTTTACTGCGGCGGCCTGCTCCGGAGTGGCAGCGACCTCTGCATTCTTCACCACGAAACCTACCCCTTTCTCCACATCCGTCATGAGATAGTCCGCCGTCACATTATAAAGCGGAGTCTTGCCATTTTGAACTGTCTGCTCTGCCACAGCGAGGACGGACGCCATCTTTTGCTCAGCGCCGGCGCGCATATCACTGCTGAAGAGGTTGTATGCGAGAATGCCGGGAATGAGCACCACAAAGGGGATAAGCAACTTCAGCCCGGCGGCGAATACCACGCCCATCTGCCCCTCGGCAAGGCTCTTGGAAGCCAGTGTGCGCTGCATGATGTATTGGTTAAGACCCCAGTAGAAGAAGTTGGGAATCCACAATCCCAGGCAGAGGGCTGTCCAGGGAATTTCCCTATCGGCTGCTGGGCGAATCATGTGCAGTTTGCCGCCCACGGCATTGGTAGCGTTGATGGCGTCTCCGGTGTTCAGAGCAAAGAAGCGTTCGATGCCGGAAGCGTTGCGGATGGAATCAACCGTGGCGCCGGAGGTAGCAGAGGCAGTTTTAATGAGTTCATTCGGGTCGGCTGCGCCGATGGCCTCAATGGCGAACCATGCCACCACGCCGCCGCCGATGATGAGCGCTGCGCCCCAGATGAGATCCGTCCACGCGCAAGCTTTCAACCCACCCACAAACACGTAAATTGTGGCGCAGGCGCCGATGATGATGCACCCCACCGGCATGGAGAGGTCAAAATATCCGGAAACGACTTTCGCTCCGGCGAAAATGACCCCGGCAGTGGGGACGCCCACGAGAATGACGAGGTTGGCCAGGGCCATGATGGTGCGGGCGGTGCCGTTGTAGCGCTCCTCAAGAAACTGGGGAATAGTGTATACTCCGCGTTTGAGCAGCATGGGCAGGAACGTGAACGCCACGATGACCAGCACAATGGCAGCGAGCCATTCGTACCCGGCGATGGCAAGACCGACCCAGTTGGCAGCCTTGCCGCTCATGCCCACAAACTGCTCGGTGGAGATGTTTGCCGCGATGAGTGAGAAACCGACGAGCCACCAGCTTAATCCACGCCCGGCGAGGAAGTAATCCGCGGCTCCGTTCTTTTCCTTCTGCTCGGCAGTTTCATTTTTGTCCCCGGACTTCCAAATGCCTAAGCCGATCACTCCGACGACGACAACGCAGAAAACAACCATCTCCCAGATGGGCAGTACACTCTGTGTGGCTGTCTGGACTGTCCCTGCTTCCTGAGCGCTTGCCAGCCCGCCGCACAACAATGCAGCCGCCGCCAGCTTCTTCACGATATTTTTTGTGTTCATAGGTTTGTTGGTGAGTTTTTAGGAGAATGGGGGGGAGATCCGGTTATTATGCCTTGTAGAGGAGGCGTGCGCCGGCGCCGGGACGCGTCACAAGATAGGCGGTCTCGATGCCCAGCGTTTCGCGGTATCCCTCAAGCATTTCCTTAGCTACCTGCTCGACATCCGCGCTCTTTACCAGAGCCACGATGCAGCCGCCAAAGCCACCACCCGTCATGCGCGCGCCGTACACGGAAGCGGCGGACGGAATGGTGTAGCTGAGAGCGACGAGAGTGTCTACTTCAGCACAGGATACCTCAAAGTCATCCCTTAATGAGGCGTGCGAACCGCGCATGGCGATGCCGGCTGCCTCCCAATCCCCACGTTCCAACGCCGCGGCAAAAGTGGCCACGCGCATATTCTCCGCCACCACGTGGCGTGCGCGGCGGTAGCAGAGATCGCCAAGTTTATTCTTGTTCTCCTCAAGCATTTCCAGCGTCGCTTCGCGCAGGGAGGGAATGCCGAGGATAGAGCAGGCATCCTCGCAGTTCTTACGGCGCGCTGCATAGCCGCCATCCGCCAGAGAATGCTTCACGGCAGAGTCAATCACCAGCACACTCACGTCCGGGTCCACCATGGGAATGTAACGGTAAGAGAGATCCTTGCAATCCAGCATCAGGGCGTGATCTTTCTTGCCATTGGCCGAGATAAACTGATCCATGATGCCACAGGGAACGTGCACGAACTCGTGCTCGGTCTCCTGCCCGATGATGGCTCGTTCGGTGGGAGGAACATCTGCCCCGCAGAGGGCGGACAGCGCTGTGCAGACGGAGACCTCAAAAGCCGCACTGGATGACAGCCCGCCTCCGTACGGCACGTTAGTGTCCACAAGCATGTCCACAGGGGGCACTTCAATGCCGCGCCGCTTGAGCATGCAAATCACGCCGCGCACATAGTTGCTCCAGAAAGGATCTCCGGGGGCGGCAGCTTCCTCGGGGGTGAGAGTAATGGGTGAATCTTGCAGCGAGCCGACCCAGCGGTGCTGACCCGTGGGAGAAGGAGCGACGGCGACGACGTTGATGCGTTCCAGAGCCATGGGGAGCACGAAGCCGTCGTTGTAATCCGTGTGTTCGCCAATGAGATTCACGCGACCGGGGGCGGCAGAAATGACCTCTGGCTTGTGCCCGAAGAAGCGTTCAAAGTAGGGGGTGATGGTGTCGGCGGAGATGCTGCGTTGCTCTAGATCCATAGCGGCTCCTTTCTAGCAAATTGTGAATGTAAAGTAAAGTTCAAAATTAACGCCTGTGGCAAGTGGTCATAATGAGGGCAGTTGTTGCCGGAGCATTTCCGCTGCTTCCGGCCAGTATGATTGCAGCTCACTGAGCATATCCGGCAACCATGGCTGCATGAAGTATGAGCAAAGTTGCATGTTTACCAGAAGCACGATGATGAAGAGCCAGATACGCACAAAGCTGGTGCGACCTGGGCGCATCTGTGCAGGGATCACGCCGGTGTAGAGGTCCCATGAGGTGAGGCGCCGTTTTTTGAGGGAGTAGAGGGTAAGAGGCAGGGTGAAAAGAGCCAGCAGGGGCTGCATGCAGCCCATACCCAATATCAGCGCCAGGAAGCTCCGGACGAAAGCACGGGGCAGGGAAATGCGGTGCGCCGGGGTAAAGAGCATAATGCCGAAGAACGCTTTGCCGGGCGTGGAGAGCCGCAGATGGATGCTGAGAGCCTCCAGCAGCGCCATTGGAAGCCAGAAGAGGAGGCTCCCGGGTTGAAGGTAGGGCGAGTACGGCACGTGAAAAAGATAGCAGACTCCCGTCACTATCACGGCATAGAGGGAACAATCCGCCAGGCGAGCCATGAGGCGATCTGCCGGGTGAGGCAGATACAGACTTGTTCGGTGTAGAATCTGCTGTGAAGGTGTGGAGTTTGCTGCTTCTGAGGCGGCATCCTGCCGGGAGGCACATGAGGTTTCTGCCGGAGTGGCGGAGTCTTTGTCGCTTTGCTCTTTTTCATTTTCCTGCTGAAAATAGGCGACGAGTGCGGGAAGTTCCCGCGCCGGTACCCAGGCCGAGCAACCACTGTGCCAGCAGAGTGTATCAGCGGTGATTTCACCGGTCTCAAGCAGGCTGATAAAATCTGATACCGTACTCGGCCCGCGCCTCTTGCCGTCTTCTATCCAGTAGATGTACATGAGTTAATTGGAGCGGAGGGCCTTGGCGGGATCCTGCCGAGAGATGAAGAGAGCAGGGATGGTGGCTGCGACGATGACCATGATGAATGCGCGGAACGCTTGCCAGAAAAAGGTGGAAGGCGTGTAAGCAGCGGGCAGGGTGATGCCGTGTGCTTCCATGGGGAAGGGGTCCAGGTTGACCGCCGCCAACGCTGCCTGGATTTCCAATCGGAAATGAAGCACGAGCAAAGCGAGGAGGACGCCAAGCAGAGCGCCCGCAAAACCAATGATAACTCCCTGCCAGGTGAAGATGGCCATGATTTTGGAGGGAGTGGCGCCGAGAGCCTGGAGCACGGCGATTTCCCGGCGGCGTTGCAGACTCACGGTGAACATGACAGCCATGATGCAGAAGCTGGCAATAAGGGAAATGATCGAGAGAACAAAGCTCATCATGATGCGCTCATTGGCGATAAGCTTGTACCACTGTTCAAAATTCTTGGTCCATGGCAAAACAAGCCATTCGTGGTCGAAGTCTCCGGTTGCCTGTTCATTTTGGGGCTGAGGCAGCAGATTCATGATGCGCTGCATGGTTTCATCGCATTCGTGAGGATTTTCCACGCGTACGCAGATGCCCATCACCTCATCATCTCCGCTCTGATTGTACCCGCTGATTTCTTGGGCAATGGGAAGAGGCAGGTAGATTCCCGGCCCCGGCATATTCTCCGGGGGTTGGTAAATTCCCACGACGGTGAGATCCATCGGCATGACCATCCTGTTAATCTCTTTAACGGCTTTGCCGTCTTCGCGGTCGCGATCCAGAGAGGCGAGTTCATCGGCACGAGCAAGCCAGCGAGCTTTCTCCGGGGCGGAGAATGGCTGTTCCGCCATATGGTCGGCGGCATCATCGCAAAACTCCTGCAGAGCCTTTTTTTCGCTGCTCCGGAGCTTGTTCTCAATCAACAGGCGGTTCATGCGATCCACCAGCGTTGTCAGTTTCTCCGGCGAAACTTTGCTTCTCCCTTCCCCTGCCGGAGCACTTCCCTCGAACAGGGATGTGAGTCCCCGCATAAGTTCCTTGTCTTCATGGGTCTGGAGGGGATGCTGAATCAGCGAGTAAACTGCAGCTATTTCATCCTGACTGCCGATGGGGATGAGGTGCAGTTTATCTCCTGTATTCAAGTCGAGTGTTTGTGCAAGTCGCAAAGAAATTACACATTCCTGATCCAGACCTGCGCCAAAATCGAAGGAACCTTGCCGGAGCATGGGCAGCAAGGGCTCAAGTTGAGAGCTGTTTTCCGGTTGCAACGCCGAAAAACGAGCCATGGAACGGGAGGAATCACCGGATACGAAAGCGTCCCCTTCAATTTGCGGGTAAGCGCAGGTGACGCCCGGGATGTCCTGGATTTTCTGCAGCAACTCATTCCAGTTGGTTTCTCCCGCGCTTAGGGCGATACGCTGAGGTCCACTGTAAAGGCAGATTTCAAAATGGGGAGTGAAGGCAAGGGTACGTGACTCCATTTCCTCCTGCAGACCTTCCATGACGCTGAGTACCACGATAAGCACCATCACGCCAAGGGCTACGCCTAACAGACAGATCAGCGTGATAATCGAGAAAAATGTGCGTAGAGGGTTGAGGTACCTCGTCGCAAGCATCAGACTCAGGTTGCGTCTCAGAAATTTCATGCGCGTGAACGCGGGACAGTATGACTGAATTGCTGATGATTGGCAAGCCGTTTTTATGTCCGGTTCACATCACGCATCGGATGAAGTCTAATTGTGTCAGTAGTAATTTTTAGCCTTGCCATACCGCTCCATATGGGCTATACATAGGCAGCTTACTAATTTCGGGCGGGCTCTTTGCCTTCCCTACAAAATCAGAAGATAAGATGGGTCAACAACATCGTAAAGTCACGAAGCGTCGCCGTCGTCACGCTTACATCAAGCGACGTAAAGAGATGCTTAAGAACAGCAATGCAACGGCTCCTGTTCTCCTGGCCAAGAAGGTGACGGCTCCCGCACCGGAGTCTGAGACCGTGGTGGTTGAGAAGCCTGAGAAAGAGACGCCGGCCAAGAAAGCCCCTGCTAAGAAGCCCGCTGCAGCGGCTAAGAAGACCACGACGAGCAAGAAGACTGAGACCGTCGCGGCAGAGAAGGCTCCTGCTAAGAAATCTACCGCGAAGAAGGCCCCGGCGAAAAAACCAGCCGCGAAGAAGACTGCTGCTGAGAAGGAGGCCTGATTCTTCTCCTCCACAACGCTCCCTCTGCTTCCCGCCACAGGAGAGAGAAGGGGGGAGCGGTACGGACACGTCCTTGCTTTGCAGGGGCGTATCTTTTTGTGCTGATGAGGCAAAAAAAACAAAATTGGAGTTGCATCGGATTCGTGGTCCTGTTTGCCTGGTTGACCGCGAGTTGCGCGCAGAAGGGGACTGACCCGGCATCGCTCGTCGCGTGGAGGATGCCGGTGGGTTTCTGCTACGTGGATGAGGTAGCGCCGGAAATTCAAGCCGACTTGAAGTATGCCGGTAGCGACAACTTTGTCGGACGACCGATTGCCGGATACGAGGGCAGTCGGGCGATCCTGAGGCGGGATGCGGCAGTGGCTTTGGGACACGCTGCGGGGATTCTGCGGCAGCAGGGGTACGGGCTCATGATCTGGGATGCGTATCGTCCCATGCGCGCGTTGAGAGATTTTCGTGCGTGGTCATATTCACCCGATGAGGGTACGCGAGCATCCTTTTATCCTCGCATCACCAAACGCAAAATATACCAGGAGCATTACATAGGCGATAGCTCGGAGCATACGTGGGGCATCGCAGTGGATATCACTCTCTACCGTTTGAGGGATGGAAAACTGGTGGATATGGGAGGTCGACATGATTTGATGGATACCAGATCCGCGACGGATTCCACGGAGGTAACATGCCAGCAGCGGTTCAACCGCGGGATCCTGCGAGACGCGATGCGCGCCGTGGGATTCGAAAATTACCCCAAAGAATGGTGGCATTACAGGCTGGAGAATTCGCGCCCGTGGTTCGCGTATGATTTCCCGGTGAGTGACAACCTACAGCGGGATGGCGTTCGCTGAGGCAACAAAACGGCACACACTCAAGGGAGTGTGTGCCGCAGTGATCAACGTTGATCGTTAAACCATCCGGGGAGATCAATTTCCGCGCACCACCGTTGTGTAGGAGGTGATAATTCCAAGGATGTTCTTGCGCTTCACATCCACGCTGGATACGCTTGAGATTCCTCCGTTTCTCTTTGCTGCTTCTATGGAACTGTCGCCAAGAGCCACAACGCCCAGGTAGGAGGTCGATGTAGCTTCGCCAACGCGAGCGCCGGAGGAGGAGGTCGCAGCCACGGGATCTGCTACATCCGCGTACACGGTGCCAATGGGGCGAGTGTTAAGTCCGCCGCAGCTGCTCAGAGTAAATGCTGCCATGCTTAACGCAACGAATGCTATAGTCTTTTTCATTATAGTAGTTAGGTTGTATGTTTGCCAAACGGCGCAAGCAGTATATCTCTTTTCAAAAACGATATACCTCTTTTTATTTTTTATTGTTTGTTTTTAAGTGTATTATGAGACATGAACGCGATAGAAAGCAACCCTGTTTTCCACTATTTTTCCGGAAAAGAAAGCGACCATTTCCTTTCTTAGAGAAAGAAATTGTAATTTTATGCTTGCATATCTCTTTTGAAAAGAGATATGCAAGCATACACATTTAGTGTTACAATAATGGGGTAAAATTGATACGTCAAAACATGGCAGAAGACAATAACACATTGATGTTTATTGATTACGCAGGACGATTTATAGGTTGAAAAATTCGCGTGTGTCGCACGTATTTTCAAAGGATAATCCCATGAGAGCGAGAAACAGTTATTTTCCCCATGGTGCGGAACATGATACTTCCGAATGCATTTGGCATCCTGAGAGGGCACACACGGCTGGGAGTCGCGTTTTGTCTCAAGTCTGTGACTTCGTTCAAAAGCATTCGCCGTGGATGCTGTTGCCGTGGGAGTTGACTTGCAGGGGATGGGAGACTATAATGCCGCGGTATGTGGACAGGACGCTTTACTCAGGCGACAGCTGACAAGGTGCTGCGCTATTCGGAATCCGTTTCTTATGATTGGGAACTCTACCGGCAGGACATTGCAGGGTCGATTGCCCATGCTCGCGCGCAGAAAGCAGCCGGAATGCTGACGTCGGAGGAGTTTGATGCCATCGAAAATGGGCTCCGCGGCATTCTTGCGGATATCGACGCCGGGAATTTTGCCTGGAAGCGTGAGTTGGAGGATGTGCACATGAACATCGAAAGCGAGCTCACCCATCGCATCGGCTCCGTGGGAGCCAAGCTGCACACTGCTCGCTCCCGCAATGACCAAGTGGCGACTGATACCCGTTTGTATTGCCGGGAACGCATTGATTCCATTCTTCCGGCCTTGCGCGAACTGCAACGTGTCCTCGTCGATAAGGCGGAACAATACAGGGACTTGCGCATTCCCGGGTACACGCACTTGCAGCGCGCGCAGCCGGTCACAGTGGCGCATCACCTGCTGGCGTACGTGGAGATGCTGGCTCGGGATGCCTCGCGACTGATGGATTGTCGGCGGCGTCTGAATGTTTGCCCGCTGGGATCGGGAGCTATCGCGGGATCGACAATTAACCTCGACCGTTCTTCGATCGCCACTGAGTTGGGGTTTGAAGCCGTCACCGAGAATTCCATGGATGCCATCGCGGATCGGGATTATGTGCTGGAGTGTCTTTTCTGCCTCTCACTCATTGGCGTGCACCTCAGCCGTCTCAGTGAGGATCTTGTGCTGTGGAGCAGCGCCGAGTTTGGTTTCTGCACATTGTCGGATGCGCACACCACCGGTTCCAGCCTCATGCCGCAGAAGAAAAACCCGGATGTGTGCGAACTTACGCGCGGCAAGACCGGGCGTCTCGTGGGCAATCTCGTCAGCGTACTCGTTGCCGTGAAAGGACTGCCTCTCACCTACAACCGCGACTTGCAGGAGGATAAGGAGCCGCTCTTTGATTCCTTTGCCACCGTCCTGCTCGCGCTGCAGGTGAATGCCGAAATGATCGGGGCGATGCAGATGAATCCCGATCGCTGCGCTTCCGCCGTGGCGGATCCACTTCTACTTGCGACGGATCTTGCGGATTACCTCGTGCGCCGCGGGATTCCTTTCCGTCGGGCGCATGAGCTGGTTGGCAGGGCTGTCGCTCTCTCCGTGAATACCGGCATCCCGCTGAACCTGCTTTCCCTCGAGCAGTTCCGATCCATCTCCACCGCTTTTGGAGAGGATGTTCACAGCGTTTTTGATCTTGAGCGTGCTTTCCGCTTGCGCACGAATCCCGGCGCTCCCGGCGATGAACGCACAAAACTTCGCCTCTCGTACTGGCGAGAAAAACTCAGCTGATTCCGCCGATGAGGTTTTTGATCTGCTCGCGTACGCGGGCATGCACGCTTTGTGCATCCGCGGAGGCATCGATGCGATGCCACCAGGGGGCATTCAGAGAGGCGTAAATGCTACGGCAGGCTTCAAGAAATTGTCGTTGTTCGAAGGCATCGTTGCTTGCGCCCCTGTTGTGGATACGTTTCAGCGCCACCTCCACCGGGATATCCAGCCAGAATGCCGCATCCGGCTGCGGTGCGAAGCTTTCGTTGAGTCGTTGCAACTCTGCGGGATTGATGCCGGTTGCGCCCTGGTAGGCAAGCATGGAGGGGTAATAACGATCCAGCAACACCCAGCGACCACGCTCTAACGCCGGGGTGATGAGCTGTTCGACGTGCTCACGCCGGTCGCGCAACAGGCAATCCACCTCCTCCTCCACGGGCAGGCGTTTGCCACTTGCCGCTGCCGCCCGCACCCGCATTCCCCACTCCCCGCGTGTCGGTTCATAATCCGTCACAATCTCGATTCCCTGCGCTTCCAGGTACTCTTTCAATAGGTGCACTTGGGTGGATTTTCCCGTCCCGTCAATCCCTTCAAAGACAATCAATTTGCCGCGTCGCTTCTCCATGTCTCCAGCCTACCATAAAGCTTTTCCGAGTGCAAGTACGCCCTTTGGTTTATGCAGTCATACTCTTCGATGCAATTTGCTCGCCTACTATTCGAGGCAAGAGCATTTACTGTATCTCTCCGATTGTCCGCCGTAGGTGGCTCTCATCCCTCTGCATGCATGGAAGCAATGCGCGTGAAATTTTGGACTCATTGATCAAAAAACGCCCATCGTGAATAGGTTGCCGTTCCGGATCCTTATTTTCAATACCGATTTTTCCTTGGGATGGCCACGACTCCGTGTTATACTCCCCATATACTGATTGATCTCGCCATGACCGATCTTGTTCCCAGAATCATTGTTTCCACCGTGCTGGCGTTGCTGGTGGCTGCGGGTATCCACTTCGGCGGAGACGTGATGCTTCTCTACGAGCGCAGCAAGGCTCTGCGCGACACGTCGCCATCCGTTCCTCGCATGCTGGTGGAGGCCGATTACAGCTTGCACGGTCATTTCGATATCAACCCCGATGCGATACGTCTCGGCGTTTCTCCTCTGATCGGGCAATCCATCTGGTGGGAAAAGGACGATTGGCAAAAGCTCATCAATAAGCGCGCTGAATCCGCCGACTCCCTGCAGCCTTTCGAAGGGCGTCCGGCTCCTCCCCCTGAAATAACGAAGGCTCGCTGCTTTCATCCCGGACAGGAACTGCCGGTTGCTGTTTTTTGGCGAGAAGGGGAGGACGGGATGCATACCATCAGTCGCATTGAGGCGCGTGACAGCTCCGAGGATGTCCCGCGCGAGGGAGAATTGCGCACGCGAGGCGAGTTGTACGCGGATTCAACCTACGGATACGTGGATTCTGTGCGCCGCAGGGAGCAACTCATCCCCGCTCCGATTGCCAATGTCTTCATCGAAACTTATTACGTCGATGGAAGTGTAAGGTTCCACCCGACGCGAGGCGAGAGGAAACTGCTGCGCCGGTGGGATCATGAATACGTCGACTCCGATCCGGATTACGTGATGGAAGTCCTGCTTCCTCCGGGGGAATCGCCCATGCCGAGGCAAATCTTCATCAACGGTCACCCCTATGAAGAGGGTTTGGAGTACATGCGTCGCGGAGAATTTCCCCCTCATCGCCCGCTGAAAAAAGCCTCTCCCTCCGACTCAAAACACTGAAATCGGGGCAAACGCATTTCTTAATGCGTTTGCCGTGTTCCCCTGCGTTTGCGGAGAAAGTAGTGCACCGCTTCGCAGACTGCGACAACGAGACCGCATACTTTCAGGGCGCTCCCGACCCCGACAGGGGGTAAAAATCCTGCCGGAATCTCGCTCCCGGCGCAGAGCCAACCAATTTGCACCGCTGAGCAAAAGAGAACGCAACTGACAAGAATTTCCCAACCGATGCGGCGAGTTTCCGTCTGATTCCAGAAAAAGAGGAACCATGCGAGAAAGAGAGGTGTGTACGCAGTTGGAAGGGAAACAAGGGCGCCAAATAAGGCCTCCGCAAGCGGTACCTGGCCGTAGCAGCACATCAGCATCGACGAGAGAATGTACTTCACAGCCAGCGCGGCGAGCGTGCACCATGCCCCGGTGTTCGGGAAGGCTTTTTCCACCCCCTCGCGTATCACGGCTGAGGCTTTCTTCTCGCTTCGCACAAGTCGCCGACAGAAAAAGAGAGCCTCCACCACGATGATACACGCCGCCGTGGGGATTCCGACGAAGAATGCCGGGATAAGATAGATGAGCGCTCCCTGTGCATCACTCGATGCCGCCTCCGGCGCCTCGATGTAAAACAGGGTGGTCAGAATGATCGCCGGCACGGTGTATTCCCACGCGAGGCGTCGCATCAACTCCCCGGGGAGACGAAAAAGTACGTACCCCGCAATGGGTATGGGTGACGCAAAAATCACGAAAAAAAGAGCCGAAATTAACGCCGCCACCCCTCTCGGGTCTACTTCCGCAACGTAGAACACATAAATTGCTGCCAGCAGCAGCGCGTGGATTATCGTTCCCGCATTGGGAAACAGAGTTTTTTTGCATATTTCGCGAATCATAGCAGGCTCAGGGTACTCCGGAGAAGAGCGAGATATGTCGGAAATTTGTCCGACCTCATCGCGTTCTTGTATCACGTTCCACGAACTCGGTCAAGATGTTTAGTTCAGGGTGGATGGTGATTTGCACTGGGTATTTGTGTTGACACGGGAGAAGGAAAGGGGTACGATCGCGACATGGGAGGGCTGGTTATAGCGCCGAAAGCGAGAATATTTCACGGGCATGAATGGGTGTATGGAACGGAGGTGCGGGCGGTATACGGCAACCCGCGACCCGGGGAGGTGGTGGCTTTGAAGGATCAGCGTGATCGGTTTCTGGGCTCAGCAATATACAATCCGCATTCTCAGATCATTGCGCGGCGTTTTTCGCGACGGAAGCAGGGGCTGGATGTTGATTTCTTTCGGAGGCGAATAGGGCAGGCGGTTGAATTCCGTGAACGGCGCATGCCCGGGGAGGAGCTGCAAAGACTGGTGTGGAGTGAAAGCGATGGATTGCCGGGGCTTATTGTGGATCGCTACGGGACGGTGTTGGTGGTGCAGACACTGACCCTGGCGATGCAGCAGCATTTGGAGGAGATTGTGGGGGTGCTGCGAGAGCTATTGGATCCGGGGTGCATTTACGTGAGGAATGACGCGCCTGTGTTGACGGCGGAAGGGATAGAGGCATCGTGTTATGTAGCGCATGGGCAGATGCCGGAACCGTTTGTGGCAGAGGCGAGCGGCATTAAGTTTTGGGTGGATCCGGCACAGGGACAGAAGACGGGACTTTACCTCGACCAGCTGGGCAATTATGCAGAGGTTGCCCGGTTGGTAAAAGATCGCCGTGTGCTGGATTGCTTCTGCAATCAGGGAGGATTCGCCCTCGCATGCGCCCGGGCAGGCGCGGAGAGCGTCGATGCGGTGGATATTTCCGAGTCGGCTGTAGAGAGTGTGAGGGCGAATGCGGAGCTCAACGGGGTGAGAGTGCACGCGGTGGCTGAGAACGCCTTTGACCTGCTGGCGAGAGAGAGTGAAGCGAAGCGGAACGGAGGGGACTCCAAGTGGGATTTCATCATTCTGGATCCTCCGAGCTTTACGCGCAACAAAAAGGGGCTGAACGGGGCTCTGCGCGGGTACAAGGAGATCCACCTGAGGGCGATGCAGCTGCTGCCGGTCGGCGGAGTTTTGTCCACTTTCTGCTGCTCGCACCATATCAGCCGCGAGCTGTACCTGCAGGTGATCGCGGAGGCGTCGGTGGATGCCCATTGCACACTGCGGCTTATTACTGAGCACGGGCAGCGCGCGGATCACCCGGTATTGCTCAACCTCCCGGAAACGCGCTATCTGCGCGGCTTTTCTTTCGAACTTGTCGCAGGGCGTTAAAACTCGTTTGCGCTTGCAATGGGGCGCGGATGCGCTACAATAAGCGGCGCTATGGCAGACCGCAATCAAACAGACCCCGTGCGCATGGAAAAAATCGTGAGCCTCTGCAAGCGTCGAGGCTTGATCTTTCAGTCTGCAGAAATATACGGCGGACTGAACGGCTGCTGGGATTACGGTCCACTGGGGGTGGAGCTCAAGAAGAACGTGAAGGATTACTGGTGGCAGGTGAATGTGCGTGAGAGACCGGATATCGTGGGAATGGATGGGTCGATACTCACCCACAACTCGGTGCTGGTAGCGAGCGGTCATGTGAGTGGCTTTACCGACCCGCTATGCGACTGCCTGCTCAGCAAGGAACGCTTGCGCGCCGACCAGATTCCTGCGCAGAGCGGGATAGCATACTGGTGGAGCGGGGCACAGTTGGAGGATGGTTCATGGAGCACGAAGAAAGAATTTTCCATGCTGGTGGCGAGTGATGGCGAAAAGGATGCCAAAACCGCTCGCAAAGGAGCACAGCAGTACTATAGTCAGTTACTCGGCAAAAGCGACAAGAGCGCGGAGCTGAAACTTGTAGGAGAGCGCACGGAGAAGGTGATGGAAAGCACTCGCTACAACCCTGCAAACGGTTCGTTGGTGACAGAGCCCCGGTCGTTCAATCTTATGTTTCGCACGACGATCGGGGCGGCGTCTGATGAGAAGGATCCGGCGAGTACAGGGTGGCTGCGTCCGGAAACGGCGCAGAGCATCTTCTGCCAGTACAAGAACATCCTGGATTCTTCCCGCATGAAGATACCCTTTGGCATTGCGCAAATTGGCAAATCATTCCGCAACGAAATCAATCCGCGCAACTTCACTTTCCGCTCTCGCGAGTTTGAGCAGATGGAGGTGGAGTACTTCTGCCGCGAGGAGGATGGTCTGCGCCTTACCGATGAGTGGTTAGAAATTTGTCTGCGCTTCTACGAAAACATCGGTATTCCTCGTGAGAAGATCCATATTCTGGATGTGCCGGACGGTGAGCGTGCGTTTTATTCCAGAAAAACGTATGATCTGGAGTATGCCTTCCCCTTTGGTATGCAGGAGTTGCAGGGAATCGCTTACCGCACGGATTACGATCTTTCTCGCCACCAGGAAGGATCCGGCAAGCCGATGGAGTACTTTGATGAGGCGACGCGCGAGAGGTTCATCCCACACGTGGTGGAGCCCTCGGCGGGCTGTGATCGCACGGTGCTTGCGGTGATCTGTGAAGCTTACGACGAGGAGGAGCTGGGGACGGAAGGCAAGAGCGATGTTCGCGTGGTGATGCATTTTCATCCGCGTGTGGCGCCGATCAAGGCTGCTATTTTCCCCCTGCTCAAGAAAAACGAGGAACAAGTGCGCATCTCGCATGAAATTGAGGAGACACTGCGACCGTTCATGAATGTGTTTTACGATGAAGCCGGGGCAGTGGGGCGCCGCTATCGCCGACAGGATGAGATCGGCACTCCCTTCTGCATCACCGTCGATTTTGAGACGTTGGGCGAGGGTGAAAATCAGGATCCTGCGCTGAAGGGAACGGTTACCGTGCGTCACCGCGACTCCATGCAGCAGGAACGTGTCGCCATCCCGGATCTCCTGCACTGGCTGCTCAAACGGATTCGCTGAAGCCTGCGCTTTGCATGTGGCGGCAGAGCGCTGCCGTTATCCGCCGATTTTGACGGAAGATTTCTTCGCTTCTTTCTGCTGTGGGGTGAAGGCGCGATCCAACGCCGTTTGGAGCTGCATATCCGGGTAGCCGGTAAAAAGGATGCGGCAGGAAGGGCTGAGGAGCACGGCGTGCGGAAGCTGCCGTATTCGGTAGGCAGTGGCAGCCGTCCCTTTAGTGTCATCTGCGTAGCTCACGGCGATTTCCTGTTCCTTGAGCATGGCGTTCAGTTGTTCGGGCTCCATGTGTTGCACGATGGGACAAACGACGAGATCCGGGTAGCGTTTCAAAAGAGCTTGCTGTTTTTGCATCACAGTGAGTCCCACGTCTTCTGTCGGGCTCCAGAAAAAGAGCAGAGTATGCTTTCCGGGGGAAGGAAAGACGCTGGGTGTGCCGTCCGGAGCTGTAAGGGTGACCTGTGGCGGGATGACGCCGACGGAGAGGCGGCGAATGCGGTAAATTTGCTCCTGCGCAACATCGGTGAGAGAGGCATCGCCGAAAGATGCATCCTCCGGGGCGGTGTTGAGAGCTTGGCGGATAAGGAAGATACGCTTGGCGCGAATTTGTGCCTGCCCTCCCTCCTCTGCGGCGAGATTTGGGTTGGCGAGCATGATGCTCATAGCGAGAGCCGCAGCCCCTTTTGCGGCTGGATTCGTGTTTTTTTCGTAGATTTTTTTGAGGACTTCGTAAACCTGTTCATCAGTGTTCTCTGCGAAGTGCGGGCAAAGTTCAGCAGCAAGCGGAGAACCATAGTGCTTATCGAGTACGGAACCCAGCAGGTTATGCGCGACCTGGGTCAGCTTTTGCGGGGCATCGGGAAACAGTTTGGCAAGAGCGTCCGGATGATTCAGCAGCCAAACAACAGCCGGGGCAGCCCAGTCCTCTTCGAACTCATAGGTGGGCACCTGACGGGTGGCGGGAGGTTTGGCATTTTCGGCTCTTCGAAGTGAAGTAGGAGACGTTACGGGTACTTCCTTTGTGCCGGTTCTGGAACGCACAGATTTCCAGAGGTCTGCTGCTGCTTCATCTGCTGACGGGGGGATAATGGCTGCACGCTGTTCGTCCGTGGTGGCCAGGCTGAGAGCGGCGCGATATTCCGCCTCCTGTTGTGAGATGCGAGCGAGCGCGGCTCGCATCTCTTGCTCATCGGCAAAGGTCGGAGAAAGTGAGGCGGCGAGGAACGCGATGAACTCTGTGCAAAGGATGCACGGATGACGGAGCAGGTGAACTGTATGGGTGATGCTCATGGCACGGTGGCACGGGAGAGCTTATTTCTCTTCGATGTGCACGTCGTATTCCTTCCCCATGATGTTGAGCTTCATGTCGCGCCCGGAGATAGCGGCAGCCACGCCCACGGTGGTGAGGGCAACAGGGGTGCCGTAATTCTCCTGCTTTTTGGCAGTGGGAGGCTCGGGACGTTTGCCGGCGTAGTAATCTTCCAGCTGTTGAGGGAACATAGCGTAAATCACGCAGTTCTCATCCGTGGTGGGTATGCCCTTTTGGGCGAGTTTGGCGCGTAGGTTTTCCATGTCCGGCTTGATGAGATCCGCCGGGCGGCAGGTGATGGGATCCTTACCCGCCTTCTTGGCGCAGAGGGTTTGCAGCTCCGGATCCACGGGAGCAGGAGTGTGTCCGTAGTAGCCCAGCGCCACGTCTGCGCACTGAGGAGTGATATTCTTCCATCGTCCGAATTTCACGTTCATCATGGCTTGCACACCCACGATCTGCGACGTGGGTGTGACGAGGGGAATCCAGCCCAGCGCTTTGCGTACTACGGGAATCTCGGCAAAGACCTCTTCAAACTTATCGCTCATATTCATTTCCTTGAGCTGGTTGCGGAAGTTGGAGAGCATGCCGCCGGGTACCTGGTAGCGCAGCGTGTCGCTGTTTACTATCTCATTTTTGTGGCTCGTGAAGCGGCTGAGACTGTCGTAGATAGGCTGCAGCATCGTGGAAATCTGCGTGAGCTTCTCTCTGAAATCTTCTGCTACCACCGGGCAGCGATCATATCCCTGCAACAGCGCCAGCATGCGCATGCAGTCCGGTTGCCCTGTGCCATTGGCGAATGGAGCAATGGAGCAGTCCACCGCATCTGCTCCTGCGTTAATGCCCGCCACGTACGAAGCGGCGCCGAGACCGGCAGTTTCATGCGTGTGTATCCAGACGGGCAGACCGACTTTCGCTTTCAGCTCGCTCACGAGAGCTGCTGTCTCATAGGGAGGAATCAATCCCGCCATGTCCTTGATGACGACGCCATCTGCTCCCATTTCTGCAATTTTCTTGCCGAGGGAGGCAAAGTATTCAAGATTGTGGACGGGAGAAGTGGTGTAGCAGATGGTGCCATGAGCGGTCGCGCCGACCTCTTTTGCTGCGCGGATGGAGGTGCGCATATTCTCCGGATCATTCAAGCAGTCAAAAATGCGGAAGATGTTCATGCCATGCTTGGCGCTGAGCTTCACGAAGGCTTCCACGACGTCGTCAGCGTAGTTCGTGTAGCCTACCATGTTCTGCCCACGCAGCAGCATCATATGCGGTGTGGTCGGCGCGAGTTTCTTGAGGGTGTTGAGGCGTTCAAAAGGCAATTCACCCAGGAAACGCAGCCCCGCATCAATAGAGGCGCCGCCCCATGTTTCAAGGGCTGAGAATCCCATGGTGTCAAGAATGGGAGCGATGGGCAGCATTTGTTCAGTGGACATGCGGGTGGCGGCCAGCGATTGGTGACCATCTCGTAAAACAGTGCAGTTGAATGTGGCTGGTTTCATGGTATGGACCCATACTACCACACCTTCCCGTGAAGAGCAAGGAGATTCAGGGCAATACCAGGGTAAATGCATTAGGCAGGCGTTTGTACTGAGTGAGATATAAAGCAACAAGCCAGTGAAACAACACCACAAGTCACGTTCAAGATGCTTAGATCCTATTTTGTTGATGATTTTGTTTCTTCTGGTTGATTATAAATAATTAATGAGTATTTTTTACTGCGCATCTCTTTTCGAAAGAGATATCCAGTCTAAAATTTCAGAAAGACTAAAAAAAAAGCGGTTAAGGAAAGAACAAAATAGAAAAACTAACAAAGCTTCATAAGTAAAAAAGTTGCGTCATACAATCGCAACGTATTCACTTCAAAAGCTCGAACAATCCACATCCGCGCATCTCTTTCGAAAAGAGATACACTAGCCTCGTGTGGAAGTACCGTAGAGGGAGCTTTCAACGCGAAACGTACCACAAACCAACAGAAAAGATATGTCTGGAAGCAGTCAAAAGTTCATCGGACGAAACAGGGCGCCGCGCGTACAGATTGAGTACGATGTTGAGCTATACGGAGCAGAGAAGAAAGTCGACTTACCATTTGTCATGGGAGTGATTTCCGATTTGTCAGGTAAGTCCAATGAGGAATTGCCTCCGGTTGCCGAACGGAGTTTTATGGAGATTGACGGGGATAACTTCAATGAACGTATGGAGAGCATGAATCCCCGGGTAGCATTCTCGGTGCCGAACGTGATCGGCGATGAAGGGAGTATCGGGGTGGATCTGACGTTCAAGAGCATGGAGGACTTTAATCCGGATGCTGTCGCGGCGAAGATTCCGGGAGTATCAGATTTACTGGAGGCGCGTAAGCAGCTTGCAGCGTTGGTATCTTACATGGACGGCAAGGCGGGAGCTGAGGAGCTGATAGGAAAGATTTTGAAGGACCCGAGTTTGCTAAAGGCTCTTTCCGAGCAGAAAGCCACCAAGAAAGAAGAACCCCAAGAAAACGCATAAAAGCCATGGCGGAAACACAGACTAATACCCAGGCGGCAACCACCGAAGTGGTGGAACTCAACGATTTTGAGGCATTGCTTGATCGTGAATTCCGACCCAAGAGCGAGAAAGCCAAAAGCGCTGTGCAACAGGCTGTCGGAACGCTTGCTACGCAGGCTCTCGGGAAGGCTAATGTCATCTCAGACGATGTGATATCTACAGTGGAGGGGATGATAGCGGAGTTGGATAAGAAGTTGAGCGCTCAGATCAATGCGGTGATTCACCATCCGGACTTTCAGAAGTTGGAGAGTGCGTGGCGAGGACTTCACTACCTAGTAAGCAACACCGAAACGGATTCACACCTCAAAATTCGGGTGCTCAATGTCTCCAAGGACGAACTTGCCAAGAGCATCAAGAAGTACAAAGGTGCGGCGTGGGACCAGGATCCGATATTCAAAAAACTCTATGAAAACGAGTTCGGTTCTCCCGGAGGAGAGCCGTACGGAGCCCTGATTGCCGACTATTACTTCAGCCATCAGCCCAAGGATGTGGAAATACTCAAGGGAATGGGACGTATCTGCGCAGCGGCGCATTGCCCCATGATATCCGCCGCCGATCCTGCCCTCATGAATATGGACAGCTGGCAGGAGCTTTCCAATCCACGTGACTTGAGCAAGATTTTCCAGACGCCGGAATATGCGGCCTGGAGGAGCCTGCGCGAGACGGACGACAGCCGCTACATCGCGTTGACCATGCCGCGTGTGTTGGCTCGCTTGCCTTACGGGGCCAAGACAACCCCCGTCGAAGGTTTTGCATTTGAGGAAGAAACAGGAGCCGGAGATAACTCGGCATACACGTGGATGAATGCCGCCTATGCTATGGGCGCCAACATCAATCGTTCCTTCAAGAAGTACGGTTGGTGCGCATCCATACGCGGGGTAGAGTCGGGAGGAATGGTGGAAGCGTTGCCATGCCATACATTTCCCACGGACGACGGGGGCGTGGCCATGAAGTGTCCCACCGAGATAGCTATTACGGATCGCCGAGAAGCAGAGCTCTCCAAGAACGGATTCCTGCCTATCTGCCACTGGAAGAATACGGACTATGCCGTGTTTATGGGGGGACAGACTTTGAATAATCCGACGGTATATGATGACCCGGATGCAACGTCCAACTCCCGCCTCTCGGCATGTTTGCCGTACATTTTTGCGACAAGCCGTTTTTCGCACTACCTCAAGTGTATCGTGCGAGACAAGGTAGGTTCTTTCAAGAGCAAGGACGACATGCAGAAGTGGCTTTCTAATTGGATAGCCGGTTATGTGACGGCTGACCCGAATGCGGATGAATCCGTGAAGGCCCGCTACCCATTGGCGGCCGCTGACGTGGTGATGGAGGACGTAGAAGGCAACCCCGGTTACTATTCTGCCAAGTTCTACCTGCGTCCGCACTTCCAACTGGAAGGATTAACAGCTTCCCTGCGCCTGGTGACTAAGTTGCCAAGCGAGAGAAAATAACAACATTCAATTCTCACCCTAATTACTACTAAAATTATGGCATTCAATTCCTACGTACAAATAGACGGTATCGAGGGTCAATCTACCGATACTACGCATTCCAATTGGATCGACGTGATCTCGTTCTCTCATGGTTCGAGCCAGGAGACCCAATTTGCCAACCAAACGAACGCAGCCGGGCGTGGTGTACTGGCGCCGCTGGTTTTTGTCCATTTGCTGGACAAGGCAACCCCCAATCTGCAGAAAGCCTGCATGAGCGGACAGAACATCGCGAGCGTGAAGCTGGAGGTTTGCGCGCAGATTGGAGGAGCAAAACAGAAACTGTATGAGGTAGAGCTTACTAATGCTCGTGTTGTCGAGGCCAAGGTGGTCACGGTGGACGCCCCCGTGTGCACCGATACTCAACTGGCAGGAGTGGGACGTGATGCTGCTGCCCTGCGCCTTGTCGAGCAAGTGAGCATTGTGGCAGAGGAGTATAAGTGGACGACTCATACCTTCAAGACGACAGGGGAACTCGGCGGCGATGTGGCTGCCGGCTGGAACGTCGCGACAGATCAAGCCGTCTGATCAAACAGGTAAATCCGGAAGGGCTGACGGTATCCGCCGGGGCGGGTTCTGTCGGCCTTTTCCGCTTCTAATAAGTGGATCGATGGACATCGAGCAACTATACAGCGCCGGAGATTTACAAGGGTTGCATCGAGCGGCTGCGGCTCAAGTGGCGGCGACTCCTACTGATGCGGCTGCTCGCGCTCTGTTTGTGCAAGTGCTTTGCATGGAGTGTGAGTGGGAACGTGCCGCTCAGCAGGCAGACGCACTCTTGAAACTCAATCCGGCATCCGCTATGTTTTGTGCTACACTCATGGAACTTATTGCCGCGGAGAAGCAGCGTGAATCCTACTTTGCCGGGCGATCTTGTCCGGATTGGGTGGGTACACCGCCGGCCTATGCCGAAAAGTTGACGCAGGCTGTCGCCGCTTTCGCTGCCGGCGATGCTGCCTCCGGTGCATCCGCCTGCATGGAAGTAATGGATGTACTGCCGAGTATTGGGGTTACGCTGACCGATGGAAGCCATCGGGAATGGTTGTTAGATGGCGATGTTCGTTTGAGCGGGGTGCTGGAGTGCATCTGTGACGGACAGTACAAGCTCGTGGAGCAGTCGGAGGTTCTGAGTGTAGAGATAGCGCCGCCTACTCATCCCGTGGAGGTGGTGTGGCCGCACGTGAGACTGCACTTCCGTGGGGGAGAGATTTTGGTCGGACGGATGCCAGGTCGCTATCCTCACGGTGGTGAGAGTGATGGCAAATTGCTCATGGCCAAGGAGACGGAGTGGCAGGAGTGTGCGGATGGACTTTACGTGGGCAGAGGGCAACGGTGTTGGAATTCGGATGATGGGTTGCACCCGATTTTTACTGAGAGGAGTCTTAAGTTCGATTCGTAAGCAATGGGGGACAGAAATGCCGGTTGCAACCAATCAGCCAAGCTCGCGGAAATATTTGCCTTGTCTTCTCACGAGGCTCACGGATGAGCAACCCTTTTCCGAGACGGACGAAGGGTATGATCGTGTGTATTCCCCTGAGCAACTCAAAAGCGACATCTTGTTGAATATGGAGATGCTGCTTAATTCTCATACGGCGTCAGCAGAAACCGAGTATCTCACAAAGAAATATCCGGAAGTGGCTGCATCCGGCTACCATTATGGCATTGATTCCTGCTCTGGAAACGTGGTGACGGCAGAACGCTCCGAAATCATAGCGAGAGGGGTGCGACGAGCCATTGAGCTTTTTGAACCTCGCCTGGATGCAGCGGAGACTCACGTGGTCGTGCGGGATGATTACTCGAAACATGATAGAACAGCGGTACATCTGGATATCTTCAGCAGGTTGGCCGTGCGACCACTGGATCAGGAGGTGTTCTTCCGTCTGCGTGTCGATGTGGAAACCGGTAAAACAACGATGAATCCGTAGGGATGCAGGAGAACGATGGATGATGGGTTTCTCAGGTATTACGAGAATGAACTCGACGAACTTCGCCGTGCGTCCAGGCGGTTTGCGGCGGAGTATCCCAAGGTAGCTCGACGTTTGCAGCTGGGCGAGGGGGAGAGCCCCGACCCGTACGTTGAACGTTTGCTGGAAGGAGTGGCTTTTCTGACGGCGCGCATTGCTCGTAAAATGGACGATGGGTTGGAGGAGTTTCCGGAAGAGATACTCAACCGTATCGCTCCGGAATACAACGCGCCGGTGGCTTCCCGAGCTGTTGTTCAGATCACCCCGGACGCGGAAACTTCTCATTTGCCGGCCGGTTTCGTATTTGAGGTGCCGACGTCATTGCCGGAGAAGACGGCATGCTGTTACGCCTTGCGTGAAGAAGTGACCTTTAATGGACTCCAGGTCTTGAGGACGCGCTACACAGAGACAGAACTACTGCCCGTTGCACGCAGGCATGGGGTGGGAGCTGTCGGGGGCGTGGAATTGGTTCTGCAGTGCACGCATGGAAGTGGCGAAGATGTCCGGTTTTTTGTGAATCTTCCGGAGTCAGCGGCGGGCGTTTTGATGCATGCTATGCTGACAGATTGTTCCGGTGTTCTCCTTCGATGCGGAGAAGAGGAACGTATTTTGCCGGCCTCCGTGCTTACAGAGGATTTGATGGAATCGCCGGATGGCGGATTATCACCGGTTGCTGAATATTTTCTTCTTCCTGAACAACAGGCGTTCTTATCTGTTCGTGGACTACGGGGCATGTTGCCGGCTGCCGGGGAGTGTTCGGTGGTGTTTATGCTGCGCAAGGCTTTGCCGGAACGCTTGCGACTGCTGCTCCAGGAAGCCCCGGCTCTACAGACGAATTGTGCGCGGGTCATCAATGCTTTCGAACGGCGTATGGATCGCGTGATCCCGTCATGGAGGGACGCGGAGCATTTAGTGGCAGACGCCACAGCTGCATCGGACTACGAAGTTTTACAGGTGTACGGGGGAGCCGCGTACACGGAGGAAAATGAAAAGTTATTTGACATCTATCCTTTTTACGCAGCGAACGATGAAGCAATGCCCACCGGGAAAGAACGACTCGACTACATGAGCTTGCACCGTGCGCGTCCCATTGCTCCGCCCCGCGGTCGCTTGAGCTCCTACGTCGGGAGTGAAGCATATCTGCGCTTTTCCGGTCCGGGATACACAAAATACCGGGATATGATTGGCAGTATCAGCGTGAGCGGTCTCTGTTCCAATCGGGACCTCCCGCTCTTCGTGCGAAAAGACAGCACGTTGACGGCTTCCGGCGCTACGGCCAGGTTTTTGGGTGGTCCCACATTCCCCCAAGGTGCACTGCTAGAGAATGCGGCTCGCTGGGTGGGACTTGTCCTGGCGAGACTGGATCCCGGCACGCTGGCCGCCTATGGTAGTGATGCTCTGCCGGGTGTTTTGCGGATGTTGCTGGAGCGCCAGCACAGTGGTTTGCAGACTGCGCAGCAGCTTATTCAAGGTATCGAAACAGCAAAAATAGACACGACGACGCGTACGCTGGCGGTGCAGGGCGATTTGTGTGTTGTGCGAGGCTGGCGCATTCACGTGGGGCTTAACGATAAAGTGTACGGCGATGGCATTTACCTGTTTGCACGGAGCTTGGCAGCATGGTTGCTGGAGTTTTGTGAGTTGAATAGTTTTATCGAAGTGTGTATTAGTGCATCGACTCAACCTCTCCATTCATGGTTTCGACAAGCAACAAGAGCGTGAAGGGTGACTTCACACGGGCGCTGGCAGCTCGACCGGGCGCCTACTCATTCTACGCCGCAGTGCGCAGAATGGAGCAACTTCTCCCCGACAGACCGCGCATTGGCGAGCCTGCGGCCGGGCGGGAGCCTGTGATGCGCTTTGCTCAGATTCCCCATCTTCAATTTCCTCCTTCGGAGATACATGATGTCGTACTTGGTGGAGGGCAAGTGAGTACGATGCAGGTGTATTTCTTCGGACTGTTTGGACCCAACGGGGCCTTGCCATTGGCTCTCACTGAGTACGCTTATGAGAGGAGTCGTCATTTTTACGATTTATCCATGCAGCGTTTCTTGGACATGTTCCATGACCGCCTGATTGCTCTTTTTTACCGCGGTGGCACACGGGCTCAGTCGGCAGTGAGCTATGACAACGCTCAGCGAGATTTCCTGAGCCGTGCGGCAGAGGCACTCTGTGGTATGCCTCGGGCTCAGGCTCTTACTCCTCTGCCGACTTTAGCTCCTGTGGCGTTTGCGCGGGAATTGGTACACAAAGGTGAGGCGCACAGCGTTTGCAAATTGCTGGAAAAGTTTTTCAAAGTCCCCGTGAAGTTGCGCCAATTTGTGCCGGGTTTCATGCGCATTGACGGGCGGATGCATTGCCGATTGGGGAAGACGGGAGTATGTGAGCTGGGGCGCACCACCATACTCGGCAGCAAGCAGCGCAGCATCACGGATCGGGTGGATGTGGTGGTCGGTCCTGTCAGCTACACGCAGTTTCAGCGATTGGCGCCCGGCGGCAAGGGCTACGCAAGGCTGGTCGCTTGGCTCAAGATGATGGGACAGCGCCCTCTGCACTGGGAGCTGGTGTTCCGGGTGAAAACAGAGGGAATGCCGCCGTTGACTCTGGGGCAAAATACCGGATTGGGCTGCGATACGCTCATACCGACCGAATCTTCTCATGTGATGGAGTGTCGCATCAAATGTGCTTTCATATAAACCCGCAATACAATCAAAACCATGGCTGAAATCAAACGCAGTGAACTGTTCGGAAAACTTGATGATGTCGCCTACAAGGCCATCGAGAGTGCCACCGTATTCTGCAAGATGAGGGGAAATCCCTACGTAGAACTCTTGCACTGGATCAACCAGATCCTCGCAACGGATGAGACGGATATCCACCTCATCCTGCGACACTTTGAGGTGGACAACTCGCGTCTGGCTGCGGATCTGACGAAAGCCATGGAGGCTCTTCCGCGCGGTGCGACGAGTATCCGCGATTTCTCCCCGCAAATTGAGCTGGCCATCAAGGAAGCCTGGATGCTTACCACACTTATGTTCAAGCGGGGCGCTATCCGCACGGGGGACTTACTGCTCGCCTGTATGCGCACCGGAGAACTGAAGCGCGCGTTGTTCGATATTTCGACACAGTTTTCCAAGGTGAAGGCCGAGGAGCTCTCCGATCACTTCTATTCCGTGACGTCCGGCAGTCGTGAGGAAAGCTCGAGCCCCGCGGACGGTTCGGGGCTGGCGACCTCTGAGGTGGGTACGGAAAACGGAGCCATGGCGCCCGCCGAAATGGGTAAACAGCAAGCGCTCAAACAATACTGCACCGATCTCACGGAAGAAGCTCGCCAGGGCAGAATCGACCCCGTGGTGGGCAGGGATGCGGAGGTGCGCCGCATCATTGATATCCTGCTGCGCCGCCGACAGAATAATCCGATCCTCACCGGTGAGGCCGGCGTAGGGAAGACGGCCGTGGTGGAGGGCCTTGCTCTGCGGATTGCCTCCGGTGATATCCCGGATATGCTTAAGAATGTGCGTCTACTGTCGTTGGACTTGCAAGGGCTCCAAGCCGGCGCTTCCATGCGCGGGGAGTTTGAAAATCGCTTAAAGCAGGTCATTGACGAGGTGAAAACATCGGACGTGCCTATCATCATGTTCATTGACGAAGCGCACAATCTTGTGGGGGCAGGCGGCACAGCGGGGCAGGGGGATGCAGCGAATCTGCTCAAACCCGCGCTGGCTCGCGGCTCGTTCCGTTGCATAGCCGCCACCACGTGGAGCGAGTACAAAAAATACTTCGAGAAGGATCCGGCTCTCACACGACGCTTCCAGAACATCCTCATTGAAGAGCCGGATGACGAGAAGGCTCACCTCATGATGATTGCGGTGGGGCGCGTGATGGCGAAGCACCACAACATCCTGATTTTGGACGAGGCGTTGCGGGCTGCCGTATCGCTCTCCCGACGCTACTTGCCCACGCGACAGCTGCCGGATAAAGCCGTCAGCTTGCTGGATACCGCATCAGCACGCGTTGCCTTCACGCAGAGCAGTGAACCCGCGGAGGTGGAGGATCTGCGCCGACAGTTGGAGGGGATCGATTCCCAGATTGCCGTGCTGGAAAAGGAGTCCAAAGTAGGCATGGATCGTCAGGAGGCGCTCGCTGCCTTGAAGCAGAGAAAAAAGGAACTCACAGAGCAACACGGTGCCCGTCTCGCGGATTGGAAGAAGGAGAAGGAGCTGGTGGCTCGCGTGGTGGAGTTGCGAAACAAGCTGCAGGATGAGGAACTCCCGAAAAAGGATGCAACGTCTCTCCGTAAGGAACTCAAGGATGCAGAGGATCAATTGGCTGCCCTCCAGGGAGAGACTCCCTTGGTGTTGCCTCAGGTGGATGCTCAGGCGATCGCTGCTATCATCAGTGAGTGGACAGGTATCCCAGCCGGGCGGATGGTGAGCAACGAGTTGGAAAATGTTTTGCACCTCTCCGAGCACCTTGCAGAGCGCGTCGTTGGGCAGGATCACGGACTGCGCATCATTGCGGATAGGATTCTCAGCGCGCGCGCCTCGCTGGCTGATCCGGAGAAACCGATAGCCGTCCTCATGTTGGCAGGCCCCAGCGGTGTGGGTAAGACGGAAACGGCTCTCGCTCTTGCTGAAGCCCTCTACGGCGGCGAGCAGAACCTCATTACCATCAATATGAGTGAATTCCAGGAGGCCCACACGGTGTCTACCCTGAAGGGGGCTCCTCCAGGGTATGTGGGCTATGGTGAGGGTGGTGTGCTTACCGAAGCCGTGCGTCGCAAACCGTACTCCGTGGTGCTTCTTGATGAGGTGGAAAAGGCTCATAAGGATGTGCATGAGATCTTCTTCCAGGTGTTTGACAAGGGGCGTATGGAAGATGGAGAAGGGCGCTTGATTGATTTCCGCAACACGATTATTCTGCTCACCACCAATGTCGGTACCGATGAGATGATGAGCCTGTGCGCTGATCCGGAGCTAATGCCGAGTACCGAAGCCGTGGAACAGGCCATGCACGACGCTATGCTCAAGGTATTTCCTCCGGCCTTACTCGGGCGTATCGTCACCATTCCGTACTACCCGCTCTCTCAGGAGGTGATGAGCAAGATCATCGGTCTGAAACTCGGCAAGGTAGCCCGTCGGTTGAAGACCGGTTACGGAGCGGAACTCGCGTGGGGAGAGGATCTCACGCGCTATGTCATGGAGCAGGCGAAACGGGCCGACGCCGGGGCGCGTATTATCGACAACATTATCACGCATTCGATTCTTCCACGCCTCAGCTCGCTCATGCTCCGTTCTGTCCTGGAACAGAAAAATTATTCGAAAGTTACTCTCGATATCAAGGACAACGCGATAGAAGTGCAGCCGTCTTAATTCTCCGTCTCGATGGGGGATGACATTCCCACCGGTTCGGGATCCCGGCGTGGTCGAAACGCCAAGCGAGAACCATGATATACACGATAAAAATCAACGAGATTGATGGGAAAGCCCCGGAGAAAGGGCTTTCAGCCTTGCGTATCATTGAGGGCTGTGAGGAGATGTCTTCGCTGTACCGCTATGAGGTGCTCATTCGAGATACCTCGGATGAGGGCGACAGAGAGGCCAAGATGCGTGGGTACTTGGGCAAGAGGGTTTTATTGGGTGTGACCTGCGCCAAAGGTAGAGTCGATAACGATTCCGGGGAGGAAGTTCAGCGAATAGTCGGCGTTGTGATGTCGATCGAATCGACGACGGAAAACACAACATTGTCCGAGAACGCCGCCTGGTACAAATGGACGATACGACCATCTCTGTCACGTGCATGCTACTCTAAAAATCGCTTGGTCTATACACGCGAATCACTGGGACTGAGTGCAGACACGAATCAAGATAAAAAACAGGGGAAAGATACCTACCCGCTGGATGAGCTATTCCGGAGCATCGGGGCTAGTTGGGACACAGAGGTCGAACTAACGGACAATGCAAAACAGAGGCTTGCGCAAGACGCTCAGGTGCAATGGGTTCAGAATGATGAGAGCGACTATGATTTCATGAGCCGATTGGCTTCCATGTGGGGGCTGGCTTATGTGTGGGAAGTTCCGAAAGATGCAAAAAAGGAGCGGATGGTTGTCTTTGATGCACTCAGTGAGTCTGATTCACGATTGCAAAAAGAAACTCCTGTTCAAATTGGTATCGCCGCTGCGAAAACCCGGTTCTGGAGCGAGCATTACGGCGTGCAGAACTTTGCAGACAAAGAGGTTAAGGTCCAGCTGTATTCCGACTCGCAGCAACTCACCTCCCCCGTCAAATACAGCTCATATGAGCAAGGGAACGTACTCCTCAACGACTTGGGCGACGACAAAGAAATATTCCTTCGCGAGCTTGCCCTCCGACTTGCCCACGATAATCGCGGCGGTTGCTTTGGCCTCTATTACCACGATTACGACGAGAGTGGCAAGCTTCCCGATCTTCCCGTGCTCGGTCGAGAAATGCATTTTAAGGTGGCCGATAAGAAGGATGGCGGATTGCAGTGCAGTCCCTCAACCCGCTATATGCTCACCAAGATGAGAATTCAGGTGACGCAGAACACATGGCAGGCTGAGATGGAGGGAGCGTATATCGATGAAGCCCGACAAACCAAGTGTTCCTGTCCCTTGCCCCGCCCTGTTATCGTCAACAACACCCCCACGGGGACGGCGGACATGCTCGTGCCGGGAGAAGCCTGGGATGCTCCAAAAATGCGACTCTTCATAGCGCAGGTGACAGATACGACTCCGTGGCTGCAGAATCAGAATGTAGACGCCAGCAATATCGAAAACACCTGCAAGGTGCGTGAAATAGCTCCCTTGGAGTACACGGGCGGAGACCAGCGGAAAGTCAGCTTCAGCAACGAGTTGGTCGTGGAATTGGGGTCGCCCTTTGCGGACCGGGACAGCGGGTTGCTGGCGCGCCCAAGAATAGGCAACGTGCTGATATGCCTGGATCGCGGAGACTTTAGTCTGCCCGTTGCCATCAGTTCACTGTACCGCGGGGATAACAAGGCGCCCTATGCGGAACTCAAGACCATGGAGCGTCACAAGCTCGAGGAACAGGGTGATGTCGCTGATTACTCGGCTGTCACTCTGCGCAACCGTGTGCAGCTCCCGCCGCGCAAGTACCAGGGGGAAACCAAGGAATCTCCGGCACAGGATGCGGACATCACCGATGCCGAAAAGAATTCCGACCCCGCCGGACTTACCCGTCCGCTCTCCGTGGATGAACTGGCCGAAGGTAAATATCCCTTCCACCAGATTCAGATGATCACGCGCGACAACGGTGTGCGCCCCGTGCTGCAAAACAAGGACATTACCAACACCTACATCTCCAGCGATGTCATCGAAACGGCTGCCGGAGTTTTCTCTGAGGCCAATATGTCTTCCGGTTACACCATGGAATCGGTGGCTAACGACATCCAGCAGAATCTCAATGCCCCCGTCACGCGTCCCCATTTTGAAGGAGTGAACGTGTACTCTGCCAAAGATGTGCTGATACAGTCCGCCGACCACCAGATCGTGAACGCGGGCGGCGAAATCGTTCTCACGTCGGCTCAGGCGATCACGTTCCGTGTGGGGCGCTCCTCCATCAAGATCACGGAGAGCGGCATTGAAATGACAAGTGCGTGCGGCAAGGTGCTCAACTCGGGGGCCTATGCGGCGTACAATCCTGAAGGAAAACAGCAGACCGAGCACCTTATGGGCATTAAAACGGGGGGACTCCTGGGCGGCAGGATTCGCATCGATGGCAGCGGGGTGAACATCAAGGGCCCCTACATCAGCAATATTGCCACCAATGTCTTCATGGCGCAGACTTTCCTCGGTTCCTCGTTTACGGTCACGGATCTCAGTGCGAGTCTCCTGGCGCCGAAAACGACGATAGTCGGCGGAGCGGCCGTTCAGGACGCCGCCTTCAATACTGTCGTCAACTTAGCCTGTTCGGGGTTTGATGCGAAGAGCCTCATCGGCACTTCCTTCATCTACAGCGATGAATTGCAGGATGGCAACCGCGTGTATGGTCTGTCCAGCATAGACTTGTTGGGCAGCGCCGCCAGCGGCATCATCAAGACCATCACAACCGTCACCGGATTGGTCGGCAACATCATGGACGGCAACTTAACCAACCTCGTGCAACCGACGGGAAGCATGGTGAAAATGGAACCTTCCACCCTCACCCTGTCATCTCCGACCTACGTGAATTATGCGAATGAGCATGTCACCGTCAATACTCCCATAGCCGGCTTTGTTGCCATGGGCGAGCGGAGCAGCGTTTCCGGCGGTCTGCGTACGTTCGGAAATCTGACCTCAAATGCGGACAGGGTAGCAAGCGGGATAGTGGGGGTCGGTGTAACAGCAGTTGCCGGGGGCGTGGGCACGATGATCGGAGCGACGCTCCAGGACAAATTCGGCAAAAGGAATGAACCGACGGACACCTATACAGAGCCGTTCGGCAACAAAAAGCCGAAAATGAAATGCCGGGACTCGAAGGTGGCTACCGCACCGATGACCATTATAGGTGGGGTGGGGTTGGCGGTGGGAGGCGCCGTCCTGGCGGGGCTTTTGTTAGGACTCAAAGGGATCACCAAAGTGCTCGAAGGATTGTCCAACCTCTTGTTCCTGGGCAAAAAGCACACCATCGTCGGTAACACAACCGTGCAGCAGCTGAACGAGGAAGTAACTGCCGTAGGACGTGAGCAGTCCCTCCTCTCCGCAAACAACCAGATGGTAACGAACAACAATACTACGGCAACACAGAATAACACCACCGCGAACACCAACGGCAACTCTTTGCAGTACCAAACGCAAATTATTCACAGGGTGGGCAACTTCGTCAGCGACACCAATTCGACCGTTACCCTCGACAATACAAACGCTTGTGAAACCATCGTCAGTGCACAAGCCAATCGCACAAG
>CANQGG010000008.1 GCA_947601655.1 uncultured Akkermansia sp. | reverse complement strand
CTGCACCCGCGCGCTGTAGTCGATGTAGAGGCGCATCCGCGGCGGAGCCACAATGTAGTCGAGCGCATAATCCGGATGTCGTCTCAACTCGACGGCGTCCGTGCTCTTACCTCTGAAAGATCCGCGAATGCCCGCTCTCCTCTTGCGATTCACCTCCTCCACACTCTGTACGACCTCAAAAAGCCGCGCCCTCCCGGGAATGCCATAGTGCTTCAAAGCCGGCGAGACCGCCAGGCAAATTGTTTTTTCCGTACGTGATAAATCTGCAACCACAAGGTGTGTCGTCAGCGCATCAAGCCCACGCTCTACACACTCCACCGAAGCATAAAAAGACTTCAAGTCGATGGCAGCATAAAGGTGCTGCTGTGGATTTTGCAAGGGCTCTCTCACATCGCTCATGCTAGCCTAACCTCACGCTTTCGTCAAGGGATTCCCCATGTGAGATAGGAACGACCGTATGACGAAATACGACTGCTATTCAGAAGAACATGTAACAAATAATGCGTCCCGAAGCAAAATACTAAGTAACACACATAAAGTCAATAAGCAGAAATTTGCAAGTTGTAGTTCCATCAGAGTGAACCTTGACAGCTGCCATATTTTGCGTTACCATGGGGCAGCATGAAGTCTCGCATGGAAGAGCTGGAGGAATGGGGGACGGATATCATTTTCGGTCGAGCGCATGGCTTCAGGGCGTGGATCATGCGCTGCATTCTGCGCGTGGCATCGTGGCTGTTCTACATCCTGGTCAGGATACGTCTGTTTTTGTTCCGTCGGAGAATCCGCACAGTGCACTACCTGGGTACTTTCGTGATAAGCGTCGGGAATATCACAGCGGGGGGCACTGGAAAGACGCCGGTAGTGGAATTGCTGGCGCGCACGCTCTCCGCACGCGGAAGGAAATGCGCCATTCTCACCCGGGGATACAAAAGCGCAGATCTGCCCATGCCGCAGGAATGGAAAACTGCGGAAGGGAGGCAGGTGCGCAATCTGCCTAAAATTGCCAGCGATGGGAAGACACGTTACCTTTCACCGATTTACGCCGGAGATGAACCCTTCATGCTGGCCCGGAATTTGGATGGAGTGGCGGTTCTGGTGGACAAGGATCGCGTCAAATCCGGAATCTTTGCCATCGAGCAGTTGGGAAGCAACACCCTGATTTTGGATGACGGCATGCAGTACCTCAAGCTCAAGCACGAGATCGACATCGTGCTGGTGGACTGCGGCTCTCCGTTTGGCACGGGAGCTCTTCTACCGCGCGGAACCATGCGAGAGCCGCGATCGAGTCTGGCGAGAGCCGGTTACATCATCCTCACAAAGAGCGATGGAAAACCTCAGGATGAGCTCATTGCCACCATCCGCCGGTACAACAAGCTTGCAGATATCATTGTGACCAATCACGCGCCGGATTATCTGGAAAATGTGTTCACCGGAGAACGCAAACCCCTTGAGTTTTTACGTAACAAATACGTGGCGTGTCTGAGCGGCATCGCACGCCCGGAGAGTTTTGAAAAACTCGTCGAACAACAGGCAGCTAAAATTGAGATTCGACGTCGATACCCGGACCACCACTGGTTCGACCAGGCGGAAATGGACTCTTTTGTGCAACGTTGCGCAGATCGCGCTATTGACCTCATCGTCACGACGGAGAAGGATGCCGTTCGTTTTCTGAAACCGGACGAAATGGATGTGCCGATATATTTCCTGCGTATCAGCATTCAAATCACCCAGGGAGAAGAAGAATGGATGCGACTTATTCGCAACATTTGCTCCATCTCCGCCCCCCAGCCAATGCCACAATGGGGCGATGCGCTCTAACAACAAAACATAGTGGTGTTCAATCTTTTGCGCTCCTCGGATCCAACGCATCGCGCAAGCCGTCCCCGAAAAAATTAAGAGCGAGCAGCGTCAAACAAAAGAAGAGAGCCGGGTAGAGCAGTAATTGGGGCGCCACCTCCATGCGATCCGCTCCCTCCTTGATGAGTGTTCCCCACGAGGAATTGGGCGCCTTCACTCCCAGACCGATAAAGGAAAGTGTGGACTCCGTCAGCATGATGCCCGGCACAGCAAGAGTCGTGTAAACAATCACGGGGCTGAGGAGGTTCGGGGCAATATAGCGCAGAAGTATGGAGCCGTGTCCTAGCCCGAGAGAACGAGCGGCAAGCACATATTCCTGCTCGCGCAGTACAAGCGTTTGCGTACGCACAATGCGCGCGAGGGTAAGCCAGCCGAGGGCTCCAATGGCGAGAAAGAGAGGTACAAGCCCCAACAACGGCGCCACGGAATCCCTGCTCCACCCGGTGTAACGCACCACCCATGACGTAAACTCGCGGCACGGCTCCTCAATACTCAATGAAAACACGATCACCACCACGATGAACGGCAGAGCAAAGAGCACGTCAACCGCACGCATCATCCACGCATCCATGCGGCCGCCCACGTACCCTGACACCATGCCATAAAAGAGTCCGAGGATGAAGGAAACAGCCGTGGCCGCGAACCCTACCAGCAGAGAAATGCGACCGCCATAGAGCACACGGGCCAGCATATCGCGACCGAGGTGATCTGTACCGAGCCAGTGCTGCCAGCTGCTGCCCTGGGCAATGGCTTCAAGATTGGTCGCGTTGGGATTCGGAATACAGGGAAGAAGCGGAAGGATGAAACACGAAAGCACCATCAAAATCAGGAAGATACCTGAAAGAACCGAGGCGCGATTGCGCAGGAGCCTCTGAAGAGCATCCTGCCACAAGGAGCATCCATGATTAGTATTCGAGGTCCTCATTCAGCAGATCGTATGCGAGGATTAAGCCAGGCAAGAAGGATATCCACGGACAAATTGGCCAGTACAATGAGCACGCCGTAGCAGAGCACCAGCCCCTGGATGAGAAAATAGTCGCGATCCGTGGTGGCATTCACAAAATGCAGTCCCATTCCCGGCACCTGAAAGCAGGTTTCTACCACGAATGAACCGGTGATGAGCGCTGCAAAGGCAGGACCAAGGTACGCCACTGCAGGCAGAAGACCGCTCCGCAAGGCATGATGCCAAAGGATGCGAGACGGACTCGCACCCTTCGCTCGCGCCGTACGCACAAAATCGGATGAGAGCGTTTCGAGCATTCCACTCCGAGTGAGGCGTGCCACATAAGCCGCATTCACCGCTCCCAGCGCAATAGAAGGCAACACAATGCAGAGCGGATTATCCCATCCCGCCACACTCAACCCGGGGACATGCATACCCAGCGATATTCCCAACAACGGAGCAAGCACAAATGAGGGAATGCAAATCCCCGCCACAGCCCCCAGCATAAGTAAGGTATCCGGCAGGCGATTGCGATGGTAGGCTGCAAACATGCCGACAGGAATACCCACCACAACGGCCAGGAGCATGGCAACGCTGCCGAGAAGAAGAGAAACGGGAAAGGCCTGGGCTATTATTTCTGACACCTGTACGCCTTCGCGCACCAGCGAAGGACCAAAATCTCCATGTAGCAAAATCGCTTTCCAATAGCGAACGTACTGCTCCCATGCCGCGGCATCCAGCCCATACAGACTGTTGAGCTGCTCCAGCACATGGTCCGGTAACTTACGCTCACCCAGGAAGGGATTGCCGGGTAGCGCCCGCACAAGGAAGAAAGTCAGAGTCTCCAATACGAAAATCACGAAGACTCCCTGCAACACGCGCTTAATAAGAAATCGCATCATGGTTCGGCAGGGAGATTTTGCCGGAGTTCCACGGCATCCAGCGGGTGTTGATCCAACAGCAGAGGATACCAGCCCTCTACCACCAACGAACTTTTCATATAAGTTCTCTCGCTCCAGTAAAGAGGAATAATCGGGCAAGCCTCTAGCATTTCCCGTTCCGCTTCGGCGAGCTTCAACATGCGCCCGGCTGTGGTGGGAGAAGCATCGGCGGCATCCAGCGCTGCGTCGCAGACGGCGCTTCCCCAGCCCGTGCAGTTATTCCCTGCCCCGGTGCGCCAAAGACCGACAAAAGTGGCAGGATCAGCGTAGTCCCCGCTCCACGAGGAAGAGGAAATATCGTACTCGCCGTTCTGCTGCGCTGCTTTGTAGGCTGTCCACTCACAAGCGCGGATTTCCACCTGTACCCCGAGTACACGACTCCACATGGATTGGATGCACTCGGCCGTTACACGCTGCACATCGCGCGAAGTCGTCATGAGTTCCAGAGTCGGAAACCCATTGCCCCCCGGGAATCCGGCATTCGCCAGCAGTCGTCTGGCTTCGCTTTCCCTCTCAGACTGTGTCATCTCCGCGACGGAGTGATCGTATGCATCGTATTCCCTGGTGGGCGGCGTGAAGCCGTATGCGGTCATGCCCGCGCCATGCACCACGCGTGCCACGAGGGCCTCGCGATCAATTGCCAAAGAAAGAGCACGCCGAACCCTCACATCATTCAATGGCTTGCGGGTGGTGTTCAGACGGTAGAAAATAGTGCAATAGTAAGGATCACGGCAGAACTCGCGAAGAGAACGCGAGAGGGCCATCTCCAGCATCTCCGGGGGTACATTGTTAGTAATATGCAGTTTTCCCCCGAAAAACATCCGTGTCTCCGTATATCCATTCACGATGGGAAGGAAACGGATGCCCCGGTTGCGCACCTCGCTCGCACGCCAGTAATGCGGATTAGGGACAACGGAAATATAATCGTTCATGCGGCGTTCCTGCAGCAAATAAGCGCCGTTGCCCACCCAGTTCTCGGGAGAAGTCCACAGGCTGCGACGATCCAGCATGCCGCCCAGGGCCTCTACATGGTGTGCAGGCAGGGGAAACCACGTGTAATGCAGCAGCATCTGGAGCAGGTGCGGCGTGGGATTTTCAAAGCGCAGCAGCAGGGTATGCTCATCCGGAGTACTCACGCCTTGCACTTCTTCCCACTGAATCTCTCCATGATTGTATGCACGCGCGCCGCGAAGCGGGTAGAGCATTTCGACATATCGTCCACCGAAAGCTGGATGCAACAAACGTTGATAGGCGTACGCAAAATCACGTGAAGTCACTGGCTGACCATCGCTCCAGAATGCTTCACGCAGATGGAAGCGCCACTCCGTCGCATCAGCGTTCTTCTCCCAACTTTCAGCCATGCCCGGGTGCACCAAACCGGATTCACGAGCATCCGGACGCACGAGCCCTTCCAGCAATGAGGAGATGATCTTACCATCTGCTACAGCCGTTGATTTGTGCGGATCAAGGCTCTGTGGCTCCGCATTATTGCCAAGCAACAGGATTCCTTCTCGTGCAGCTTTAGCAGCGGAACTCCGGCGATCCCCTTCCCCACAGCCTCCCCCGAGCAGGACTGAAAGAAGCGCATACAGGCAGCAAATGCTCAGCCTATTCATCGCCATCCTCTATCGGTTCCTCCTCATCACCGTCGTCCTCCCCACCGTGAGCCAAGATGAATTGCAGATCTTTCAAATCAAGGCTGGAAGCGAATCCCTCATCGCCAAGCACATTGGTGACCAGCATATTTTTCTGGTGTTGAAGCACGCGAATCTTCTCCTCTACTGAGTCGCGCGTCAGCAAGCGATAAGCAATCACCTTATTCTTCTGACCAATGCGATGGGTGCGGTCGATAGCCTGATTCTCCACTGCCGGATTCCACCACGGATCATAAAGCACCACATAAGAAGCCGATGTTAAGTTCAGACCCGCGCCACCAGCCTTCAGAGAAAGGAGGAATACGCTTGGCTCTTTCGTCGTCTGGAAACTCTCAATCACCCCCTTGCGGTCGCTGATTTGCCCCGTGAGGTAGTGGAAGGGCGAATTCTCCTCCACGAGACGGTCACGAATGATGTCCAGCATCTGCACAAACTGAGAGAAAACAAGCACCTTGTGCCCTTCATCACGCAGCTGGTTAAGCAGGTAGAAAAGCGAATTGAGTTTGGCGCTCTCCGCCTTCCTGTACTTTGCCTCCCCATTCTTGTCCTTAATGAGACCAGGATGGCAGCAAATCTGGCGCAATTTCATAAGCCCCTGCAAGATGGCAAACGAATTGGGCTTCACCTCCTCATCCGAATCCACCTTCAACAAGGCTTTTTGAATGCGGCGCAGCTCATGCCGGTATAGTTGAAGCTGAATGCCCTCCATCTTTGCGTAAACCTCTTCCTCAGTGCGAGGCGGCAAATCCTTGGCTACCTGCTGCTTGGTGCGACGCAACAGGAAAGGTTTGAGGCGAGCCGCAAGGCGACTCTGACTCTGAGCATCCTTGCGCTTGTCAAAACGCTTCTTGAAATAGGCACGACTTCCCAATACTCCCGGCATGGCGAACGCCATAAGCGACCACATATCCAACAGTCGGTTCTCAATGGGAGTGCCGGACAGCACGAGACGGTTGTACGCCATGATCTCCCGCGCCGCTTTGGCAGCCTTGGAATCAGGGTTCTTGATTTGCTGTCCTTCATCGAGGATGACCGTTAACCATTTGATGGAATTGATCTGGTCGCCGCAGACACGCAGCTGGGCGTAGTTAATCACGACCATATCCACCTCCTTAAGAATGTGCTTCACATTCGCCTGCTCCTTGTTGCGAATCACCATCACGCGCACGCCGGGCGCAAACTTCTCCGTCTCCCCTGCCCATACATCAAGTACCGATTTAGGACACACAATGAGCACCGGCGGAATATCTGCCTTTTTTTTGCCGCGGGCGTGCTTACGGGCAAAATCTTCGCGCAGCCACAGGATGTAGGTAATGGACTGAATCGTTTTACCCAGGCCCATGTCGTCGGCCAAAATTCCACCGAAGCCGTTAACCGCAAGATAGGCCAGGAAATGGAAGCCCTCAATCTGATAGGGACGCAGCGTTGCCTGCAAAGTGCTCGGCACATCCGGGCGTACATCAATCTGAATATCTGCCGTGCGCTCCTTGATTTTTGCCCAGGCTTGAGGATCAAATACTTCCGCTGCACGGGGATCGGCAAGTTGCAGCGCATGCATGCGATGCGTCTCACCAGAAAGATCATACGGATCCAGCCCCAGCTTGGTCACAGCATCGCGCTCATCCTCATTCAACTTTATTTCAAGACGCATCCAGCGTCCGTCATCCATACGCACGTATCCCCCGCGAGCAGCGACAAGAGCACGTATTTGCTCTTTGGAAAGAGAAAGACCCTCCACATCAAAGACAACACGAAGGTCAAACCAATCAATTTCCTGCTTCACCACCTCGAAGCGAATAGATGCAGCAATGGGATCCGCTAACAGGGATTGCAAGCTGTCATCCAGCTTCACCTGCACTGTTTCTGGAATGCTCTTCACCCATTCGGCAAATTTCTCCGGAAATTGCTTCGTAATGCGGGTCTTGAAAACATTGACCGGCAGATTCTCCCCGGAACAATACACCTCGTCGCGCAGCCAGCGGTCAATATCCTCATAGATACTCTTGAATTCCGGATCGCGTTTATTTGTGGAACCCGCTTCTTCAGGACTGTCCTCCCTGCGCCGAGAAAGACCGTAAGTAAACGACATCTCCTCGAGAATCGAGGGAATGGGATAAAGATAGTCGCGGATGAAACGCAGCAAAATGCCGTCCTTGACACGCACCTGCTCCACAACCTCCCAATCATCCTTGCCCAGGCGTTCCTTACGGCGTCCCGGCTTATCCTGCGCTGTGACTTCAAGCAGCACATGCTCTGTATCAGCACTCGTCAAACCACCGGCTATCTTCATGTGGAAGGTGGGCAGCATCTCGATATCCACCACACGCTCCTCCATGCTGGGCGGCAAGGTTGCACCTATCTTGCGCAGAAATTCAACGCCGTCCAAACTATCGATGACGGATTTCGGGATGGAATAGCGTGGCTCCACCTCGGTGCCCTCCAGCCAGCGAGGTGGACCGGGAAAAACAGTTTCATCAGACTGGTAAAGCTCTTCCAATCCGGGTAGTTGGCGCACCGAGTGAGTTACATGCACACCGGCAGCTGTCACAAGTTGCAACCCGTAGCAATCCGGTACGATAGGATCATCGATGCATATCCACTTCAACGGCTCACGCACTACCTTGAAATAGCAATCATCTAGGTTCAGCAGATACCCCTTGAGAGCCGGTTGGTGGAACAGGCGGTTCATCGTGCAACACGCCTCTTCTTTATCAAGATCCAGCACTGCACTACCTTCGCGGTCGCAATAATCGATCAGCACGTTAAGTAGAATGTCCGACTGCGGATCCATCTTGTAAATTCCGCGCTTAAACTGGCCGGCCAGCTCCTCAAGCACCGCTTTGTCGCGAATGGATATCCACTCGTCATGCTCGGCATGGCGGTACTCAAAATGAGCCTCGTTGATAGTAGAAATGAGCCGCAAGTGGAGAGGAAGACGAGGAGGCTGAGGCGGACGTTCATTGATGCTGCGGATACGATCGTACCATTTGCCTATCTCTTTTTCGTGCTCCCACTCCCTCATCTTCGCCTGCACTTTGCCGAGATCCGTTACCACACCCATGAAACTGGGGAAACTGATGCGCTTCTTGGCGAAGGCATAGGCAATGTAGTTCCAGAATTCAAGGATATTGTGCGGCGGGCTTGGCCAGAGTTCCAGCGCGTCGTAACCGGAAATTTCCCAGCGAGGATTAAGGCGCACAAGGTCGTGATCATGAATTTCCTGCTCAATGGAGAAACGACGGTAGCGCTTCTCCAGACGGGCAACGTAATCCTCCTCCGGCGCATCTAAGTCGCGTCCAAGTTTTTCCTCCAGAATATCCACCAGCGGGACCTCATTGAGCTCATTCGGGCTCTCAGGCATGCTGGTCCCGCGATACATGCGCTCCACCATGGTGGCGATGAGACACACGCCGGAGAGATGCTCTTCCTCACAGCTGCATGACCCATACCAGCGATTACCTTGCAAACGCAAGCTGGTGCGAAAATTACCCTTCTTTGTTTCAACCCTTCCCTGGATGAAAAGATGATTCCCGAAAATCTGAGTCACAGCGCCATCCTTTTGCAAGCGCTCACCCTCCTCCCGCACGTCCTCTGGATATGCGTTCAAAAAATTGAGTGTGGCTCGATCCGGATTAAGAGATGAACTAAGCATTCTACCTGCTTTCTATACTGGAAGTGCGGTCTGCCGCATCCCATCGTCTTTCTACTATAACACGTTTCTGCATACTTTTCAAGGTCTTCAAGACATTTTTTTCATTTTTTTAGCAGAAAGTTCCACCTCTGATAAATGAACAAGGCTCACGGCACGAGCCTAATCCGACAAATTGTGGTTTCTCGGGAGGACGCCGCCTCCGGTAATATCGTTCCCGACTTTAGTCGGTTACCCCCACAGAGAAGACCGGCGTGGTATTGACAGGACGCAATGTATCAGATACCATGGGGTCGCTTCTTTCCCTGACTCTCCCATGGTTCGGCTACTCCTCACTGCTATTCTGCTCATCATGAGCAACACTGTCATGACCTTCGCATGGTATGGCTTCTTACGCAAACCGGGCGAGGCTATCGACAAAAGCATGTGGAAGCTCGTGCTAATAAGCTGGGGACTTGCTTTCTTTGAATACTGTCTCATGATACCGGCCAACCATATTGGTCGATCCGCCGGCCTGTCTCTGGCTCAACTCAAAATCATGCAGGAGGTGATCACTCTGAGTGTGTTCGTACCCTTCATGATCTTTTACATGGGCGAACACTGGAAATGGGATTATCTCTGGGCCTTCCTCTGTATCCTTGGCGCTGTTTATTTTGTGAATCGGGAAGCGCTCGCGCTGACTTGAACACTCCGCACATAGCTTCCTCCCCGCTGCTCACCATGAATTCCTGCGAACAAAACGGCGTGATTGAGCGTTTCCTGCTCTATTTGGCGGCAGAGCGCGGGTTGAGCACGAATTACCGTCTCTCTGTACGCCAAAGCCTTACTCATTTTTTTTGCTGGTTGAATCAAAACCGGCGACGCCTTGAGGAGCTTCAACCTTCTGATCTCGTAGACTACCACCATGATTTGCTTGCCGAGCGACTCGCAGCCTCCAGCTGCCGCGTGATGATGGTCCATCTGCGTATTTTCCTGCGCTACCTCACAAGTGCCGGACTCTTGAACAATGACCCCGCCTCCCTGGTGTCAACGGGCAGAGTTGGCATGGCTCTTCCCTTGACTTTACCTTCTGCGTCCGTACAGCAGCTTCTGGAAAGCATCGACCTGAACGACTTGCCGTACGGTGCTCGCGACCGCGCTATGCTGGAGATGCTCTACGGAAGCGGACTGCGAGTAAGCGAACTTACCTCACTGCGTTCGGAGCAAATCGATTGGGAAGACGGTTTCTTACGCATTACCGGCAAGGGTGACAAAACACGCTATGTGCCACTTGGGGGAGAAGCTGCACTTGCGCTGAAAACGTACCGCGAGCGAGCACGAGGAATGTTGCTGAGGGAGGGTGTACGCGACCCTCGTGTGCTGTTTCTCTCGCGCCTCGGAGGGAAACTTACCCGCGAGAGAATTCGGCAGATTATCAAACAGCGGGCAAAAGCTGCAGGTATCAACGAGAACGTCTTCCCCCACATTTTGCGCCATTCCTTCGCAACACATTTGCTGGAAAACGGAGCGGATCTGCGCGTCATCCAGGATATGCTCGGTCACTCAGATCTTTCCACCACGCAAATCTACACCCATGTGGAGCAGAAAAGGCTCGTGCAAATTCACCACAACTTCCATCCACGCGGTCGTTTCAAGCACGGAGAAGCCTGAATCGGTCTTGGTATTCCTTTCAAACAAACTCACGACGTCCTGCCCGCATCACGGTGAGCACGCCTACTTGTCGCACCTCGGGAAGCCCTTTGAGTAAGCGAGCACAGGCATGCGCTGTAGCGCCAGTAGTATACACGTCGTCTACAACCACAGCGCCCGACACGGGGAGCTTTTCTTTTCCCGCAGCGAACGAGTGTCGTAAAACATACGCTTCCAGAGCATTATGTTTGCGTTCCACTGCTGAGAGGTATGTCTGACTTTCAACATCGGTTTTCAATCGCTTCAATGGATAGCATACGGGCAACCCGCGCAGCTTGCTGAGCATGAGAGCTAATTCCTCCGCCTGGTTGTAGCCACGAGCCTGTAAATGTTTGCGCTCAGAGGGGACAGGAACAAGGCACCAATTTTTTGGATTGCTAAGCTCCGGCGTTTCATCCCAGAGAAGCGCAAGGAGTTTAGCCAGAGGATGAGCCAGATAGTTACCCCGGTGGTACTTCAAACCGTAAATAAGGTGCAGACTTTGCTCCGTGCGTGCGCAATAGGAACGCGCAAAATCGAAAGCTAGGTTCCGACCTCGACACTGTGGGCACGAGTATGCATCCTGTTCTCCTCTTGTCACAGGGCTCCCACAATGCAGACACACAGGCAGAGAAACACGCTCCAAGTTCCTTGCACACTCCGGGCACAAATCCGACGAACCCGGACGGTGGCAAAGCTCACAATACCTGGGATAGAGCCAGCTGAGGAACATCTTTTAGCGATGACGCCTCAAAAATTCCTTCGCGGCATTTTTGTAAGCACAAGCCGCCGCACCATCCGGATCATGCTCCAACACAGTCTTGCCAAAACTCGGGGCTTCCGCGACGCGCACCGAGCGCGGGATGATTGTCTCATAGAGTTGCTCAGGCAGATTCTCCTCTACTTGGTCAATCACCTGATTAGCCAGGTTTGTGTTATTGTACATGGTCATGATGATACCTTCGTGTTTCAGATCCGGATTCACCCCGTTCGCGCGAATCTGATCCATAACGAAGAGAATCTTCGAAAGCCCCTCCATACTCAGGTACTCGCACTGCATCGGTGTGAGCACTTCGTCTGCCGCACAAAGCGACGCAGTCATCAACACCCCCAGCGAAGGCGGCGTATCCAAAAACACATAGTCAAAGGCTGCGCTCTCCCGTAGTCCGGCAAGCGCTGCCTGCATGCATTGCGTGTGTGTTCCGTCTTGCGTGAGTTCCACCTCAACGCCGGACATATCCATATGCGCCGGTAGGATGGAAAGGTGGCGTCTTCCCGTCGGGAGAATGAGTTCCTCGGCTCTCTGCTGCCCAAGCAATGCGCTGTAAAGGCTCTGATCACCGTTGACAAAAATACCCAGCGCCGAGCTGGCATTAGCCTGGGAATCGACATCGATAAGCAGAATCTCCTTGCCGCGAGCAGCAAGAGCCGCTGCCAAATTTACCGCGGTGGAGGTTTTACCCACTCCCCCTTTTTGATTCGCAATCGCTATAACCTTCACGATCGATATTTTACACAACCGAACAGACCGTTGCAAGCGGATATTTGCTTGGAGACCCTGCCGGAGTATGTTAGAGTAGTCACATGAATCCCGCAGATGAGGTACTGGCAGCCGCCGAAGAGTTATCTGATGCCATGGAGCAGCTCTCTTTTGCTCCTCCAGTGGCTTTCACCTACAATCCACTTGTCTACGCTCGTGCAGGCCACGAAGCCTATATCCGCCGATTCGCCGCCACCACCAAAAAGGTGCTCTTCCTCGGCATGAATCCCGGCCCCTTTGGCATGGCGCAAACCGGCGTTCCTTTCGGTGAAATTCCCGCTGTCACTCTCTGGATGGGCATCACTGCCCCCATCGGGCAGCCTCCCGCCATGCATCCCAAACGCCCCGTGCAGGGCTTTTCCTGCCCGAGATCGGAAGTCAGCGGACGTCGACTCTGGTCGCTTTTTGCGGAGCTCTACGGCACAGCAGAAAACTTCTTTTCGCAGGCCTATGTGGCAAACTACTGCCCGTTAATATGGATGAGCGAGAGCGGAGCAAACATCCCTCCCACCCAGCTCCCCCGCGCTCAGGCGGAACAGATTGATTTTGCATGTCAGCGTCATCTTGTACGTCTCATCCGTGCTCTTCGTCCCGTCTGCCTCATCGGTGTGGGAGCCTATGCCATGGAGCAACTCCGCAAAGCTACCAATGCTACCCCGGACGAATCCTACACTCTGGGCGCTATCCTGCATCCAAGCCCAGCCAGCCCTCTCTCCAACAAATGCTGGCCAGAAAAGCCCTTGCAGCAACTACGTGATATCTACGCCGCAGCCAACATTCAATTCCCGCCCTATTCCCCGGGAGCTGCGCGTAGACCCTGAGTGCCTTCGCAACGGCTTCACCTGTCCATTCTCCTCCTCCACTCCCTTCTCCTCCATCAAAAAACTCCCCGGCCGGTGATTCTTCTCACTGGCAGGTGGCATTCTGTGCTTCTCTTCAGCCGGTGGAGGTCTCAACTCAGAAGGAACTTGACATGCGGGTTCAGACTGTTAGATTGGTTGCATTCAGTCATGACGATGCGTAGTATTAAAAATGTATGTTCTTGCCTCCTCATAGCAGCATACTGTCTATCAGGAAGCTCTCCGGCTCAGGAAAATGGCGGTGCTGAATCTCCTCAAAACACCGAATCCAACCAAGGAAATATCACGGCAGATGAGACGCAGAGAGTGCGTTCTATGATCCGCTCCGTCGTGCGAGTGCTAGCTGCCACCGGTGAAGGCGTCAAGACAGGAACCGGTTTCTTCGTCGGAAATCACGGAGAACTTGTCACCAACGCTCACGTGGTGGCGGGCGCTAATGATGTCGCGGTTTTCGTGACCTCGCCGGATGGTAAATCTGCGAAGCTGCATAAGGCTCACCCGGTGAGGATGGATGTAGAAAATGATCTATTCCTCGTACGAGTAGACGGAGATGACCTGCCGCCCTCACTTCCGCTCTCGCAAGGGACGACTCAAGTGCTGGATGACGTGGTAGCCATCGGTTTTCCCGGATCGTTAGACGTAGCCATTTCCGATTCCTCAAAAATCGTGGGCGGATACACTAACTCCGCCGACGTGTTGGAGAATTTGGTCCCTAACATCACAAAAGGAGCCGTGACGAAGGTAACCGACCAAAGAATAACTCACGATGCGAAGATATCAAAAGGAAACAGCGGTGGCCCGCTTGTGAATACACACACAGGAGAAGTGATAGGGGTGAACGTAGCGGGCATCGTGGACTCAATATCCACATTCTACCTCGCCGTCCCCGTTAAGCAAGTACACAACCTATCGGCCCGGCAAGACAACATCATAGATTCAATCGAATGGAAAGCTGTGAAAATAGCAATGGACGAGGGAATGATCCAGAACTGGAGTGGTTTTGCGGAACCAGGAATGAATGATATGCCAACGGCGCGAATGCAGATGAGAAAATGGATGCAACATCACGTTGTTGACGTGTATAAAGAAGGGGCCGTCATTAACTCAAAATTAGCGGAGAAAATTGAAAAAGAGTTACGCTGGCAGAAAGGTGATGAGATTGTGTTAAAAATTACGAGAGGAAGTAAGACGTGGCAAATACCTGTGGTCGATACGACAGACCAGGACGATGGTTACATTTACATCAGTACACAGGATGCGATAAACATGAAAAGCACTCGCGATAAAAAACTGCAATGCGAAGGGCTGGACGCAATCACTTTTGGCATCATAAGGAAAGAACACAAAAAGAACAAAAAATGAGATTAATATACAACATAATCGAAAAAAATCCTCCGTGCAATCCTTGGCACCTTTTTCATCGCCTGGTCTATCTCTCTCTCTCTTCTAACTCGAAACTCATAATTCGTAATGAAAAAACTCCCCTTCTTCTTCCTCTGGCTCCTCACCTTCCTCATCTTCCTCTGCTTCTCCGCAGTCACTCCTGCCCTGTTGGACAAAGCCTTCTACGCTTGCCTCCCTCGCTCCTTCCTCCTCCGCTTTGTCAACTTCATGGAAGTTCACTCAGCATTTCAGATGCTGATGTTTTTTCTCGGCCTTGCTTCTTTCGGCATCTGGATAGGGCGTCTCTGTAAACTTCCCACCAGCCTGCGCAAAAAACTCCTCACCCTCCATCCCTTCCGCGCCGCCTGCTACATCGGCTTTTCGCAAGGCATCGTCTGCGGCCTTATAAACTACCTCGCAATCCTTGTCCCCTGCCTCCTCGCCATCCTCTGCATGACGGCTCAATAACCTTCACCCGAGACAATAGCAATAAAATGCTGGAACTCTTCAAAAGACTCGTGGAAGCCATAGAATTCCTCGTGCTTTGGATAGGCATCCTCATCGCCTTCTTCATAGCCTTCACCATCTCTCTCCCTTAACCTCTTCCCCCGTACGCAACGCGCGAAATTCCCTCATCATCCGTCGTACATAGGAGCCTCCGCTGCTTTGTAACGACATCCGATCACGGCTTCATCACATCCCGGCCGCATTTGCTTTGCCGTTCCCTCAGCTCCGCTGCGCATTATTTGCAATCCGTAATTCGTAATTCTTAAACCGCAAATAACAAACGGTTTATGTTTCATGACACGCCGTTAACTACCTATTGGATTGCTTTTTCTTGGAACAAATGTGCTTGACTCCGTGTTAAACTGACGGAGTCAAACATGACTCCAAAGACAATGAAAACTCCTGAAAGACTCCTCAAAGGCTCCCCTACCGCCCCCATTAGCATGGAGTGGTATGAGCAAAAAGCAAGAAACATGCTGGAAGACGTGGACATGTGGATGGACCACCACGACAAAGGTTGCCCACTCATGGCGCGCATATTCTCCATTGGCATGAATGAGAAGGACCTGAATTTCTTTCTCCTCGTAGAAAAAGACGGCCTGTACTACGCAAGCGTAGACCATGCCGACGCGGGAGAAACGCCCTACGGCAAAGAAGACGAAACCGGCATGCGCCCCGGTATGCCCATCGACGCAGAGAAGTACCGCCAAAACGGCGAAAAATACCTCGCCCTCGCTCTGCTCCTCTCCGCAACGGGCTACTATATCTCCTTGCACAACGACTACACCACAAAAGAAAAGCCCGCTCCGGTAACCATCAAAATCCAGGCCTACCTCAAAAAGGAACACGTGGAAAAACTGGACGCCGAATGCAAAAAACTCGGCATCTCGCGCGCTGAAAAAATCCGCCAGCTCGTCGAAGCTATGTAACCTCCCGATTGTGTGATTAGCATGGGGCGCGGGGACGAAACTCCCCGCGTCTTTTTTTGCCTCAAAACTCCGGCAGCCTCCCCGCCGCCTCCCGCAACTGCTCCCCCGTCGGTCTGATATACGCCGCATGCACCGCCGCGCTCTCATGCCCCACCAGCTCCATCGCCATGCCCTGCGACACCCCACTCGCCTGCAACATCGTCGCCACTGTCGCGCGCAAGCTGTGAAACGTCTTACTATGCCACACCCGCCGCCGTCCACCTGCTTTCTCCCCCACCAGCCCAATCCCATGCAGCCGCACCAACTGTGTAAACTCGTAGCTCGGATTGCTGTGATACCTCAGCCGCGGGTGCACCCACTCCTCCCCCTCCCATCCCGCCACTGCCCCACCCAAAACGGACTCTTCCCATCCTTGCAAACAATAACATTGCTTACTAAACTACTCGTGCTACCACTCGTGCTAATTTCGTGCTTCATAACACGCTTATTAAACATCCCTCCCCACCCCCAACTCAACAAAAAAGAACTAATTACCCTTCCTAAACATCCCCACCTCAATACCGGCTGGGGGAAACAAATAACTAACCCTTAAAACACTACTTTCGCGTCGTGCTGTTCTCGTGTTAGAAATTTATTGTGTCATACTAGTCCCATAACTCCCACCTTTCCTTTGCTGCGCGCTCAACCCTCACAAAGAAGTCCACGAGATTGCCAACGCCGCCCACGATAACCGCGCCTGCTTTTGCCCACAAACCTGCTTTTCCGGTAGAGTTCCGCGAGGCAAGCAAAGCCCCTGTCGCTACCACGCGCAACGTATCGTCGCACGCCAGCGTGTACGCCTCCCATTCCCCGCTCTTATTAGCCTTGCGCCACTCACGATAAAGCCTCTCAAGATCCGCCGCCGGTATCAGGTCGGTTGTCTGCACGTACGGCAGCCATTTTGCTTTACGGTGAAAAGGCTCCCATACCCATTCGTTGTACGCTGTCGAAAGCAACGGAATCCCGCCAAGCGGCCCCAGCAACGCGTTGCGGAAATACCCGCCGAGCGACCTCTTCTCCCACTGCTCCTTATCGTCGGTGATAAAGTTGTACAACGCCGTGAGCGCCTGCAAACCGAACCCGTGGGAGAGCCAGACCGCCGCCGCGTCCAGGTACTCATGCTTCGCCAGCAAGCGCGCGAAGTTCGCAAACGTATTCACCGACTCACCGCCCAGGAAGAAGCTCCCAATCGTGAACGGGCTCTTCTTAAGACTCCCCAGCGACCTCTGCCGCCAGTCCAGCGGCTGACTCTTGAGCGCGAGCGCGTGCTGCACCTCTCGCATTGCCAGTCCATCCAGCTCCTCCGGCGTCGCGTCCGGCACCTTCAACCGCAACTTCCGATACGCCGCATCATAAACCGCCGCCGCCTGCCGCACGTTCGCCCATACGTCCAGCCACTCCATTGCCGCCATACCTTTCCCGGCGAACACAGCCGCTCCCGGCATTGCCGTGCGCACATCCGCCGGGCTCATCATAGCCTTCATATTCTCCGCATTCTCCCAGCCCTTGAACCGCCCTTTCAGCTCCGGACGCTCAGCCAAGTCCTTCAGCCTGATCCGCCCCAGCCCCAGCATCACCTTGCCGAGCGACGTAAAATAATCCAGCACGCCAACATACTCCGACCCCGCAACGCCGTTAAAAAACGCCGTCAACTGCTTAACGAGCGACCCCTGACGCCAGCTCAGTATCATCTGCGCGCCCGCAGACGACCACTCACTAATTAGGCGCGTCGCCGCACGCGCATACCTCTCCACCTCCGGCACCAACCGCGACATATTCTCCACATGCTGCCGCATCTCGCTCAGCGCACCCGACCCCAGGCACTTCTCCAGCGCGTCGCTCATCGTCTGGTGTCCCTCCTTATAATTCAAAATCCGCAGCAACTCGCTCGGCAATTCCCCGTAGCCCAGCAGCAAATCCTGCTCCTTCATTCCCGCGTTGAACGCCTCATACATCGTCATCGTCGGGTCAATCCTCGCGTTGCGGTGATTGCGGTGGTAGAGTATCTTCATCGTCCCCGCACCTGCCGCATACCCGGCTCCTTCGCCGCTCATGATACCCTCCTGTCGCGTCTCATACGCCACATCGAAAAACGCGCGGAAGTAATTTTCCACCTCCGGGAAAGGCATCCCGTACACCCGCTCATACATATCTCGTATCTCCTCCGTCCTCTCGCCCATCTTCTCCCTCAGCGCGTACGCCATCCGCATAACCTTCTCCCCGGCAAACTCCCTCAGCCTCTGCACCACCTCCGGCGTGTACCCCTGCATAATCAGGTTATCCGTATAATCCGCCTGCTCCCAGAGCAACACCCGGTACGCCGCCTGCGCCGGGGATAGCACCAGCGTCCCATTCTCCTTCTCCTTCGGCTTCCCCTCCTCCTTCCTCTTTGTCTCCTCTTCCTCCCTCTCCTTTTGCCACTTCTCCCTCGCCGCCTCTGCCCTCTTCTTCGCCGTCATCGTCAGGTCGCTGAACCGCGCGTACTCGTTATCCGTCAGCAACACCATCAACGCCTCCTTGCCGTGCAGCCTGCTTGCCTTCGCGTCGCCCAGCGTCCCGTACTTGTCCAACGCCTCCCGCGCCACCGCCTCCGGCATCAACCCATCCTCCTCCGTCAGGTAGCGCAACGCCTCCGCAAACGTGTTCGGATTAAAATTCTTCTTGTGCGTTTTCCTTCTCAGCAGCCCCATGAACTGCCTCCGCACCGTCTCCGTCTCCTGCGCGTCGAAATCCGGCTCCTGCGGCGCCAGCTTAATCCCCGTGTCCCTGTTCCTCCGTGTATCATCCAGCCACTCGCGCACCTTCTTATCGTCCTTCTCCCCGCTCGCCTCCCGCGCCGCCTGCGTCATAAACTCCTGCCTGTCCCTCTCCTTCGCTTCGATATACGTATGCGCGCTCGCAATGCGATACACCGCATCCTTCGTCCACTTCTCAATCTCCGGCACCTTGGAGCAAACATCGAAAAACTGCGCATCATTCAGCCCAAAGCCCAGGAAGTTCAGCGTCTTGTTCACCAGCGGCATCGCCTTCCTCTGCTGCCTCTCCCTCCTCGCCTTCAGCTCGTTCTCCGTCTCGCCGTACTTCTCCAACGCCGGAGCGCACAACGCCTCAATCCGCTTCCTCGCCGCCTCCTGCGCATTGTCCCATGCCTGCCGCCCCGTCGAAATATACTCGCCCAACGCCCGGCTCGCCGCCTCCGCCTGCGAAGCCGTCATTGTTTCGAAACACGCATACGTCTCAAACTCCTCCTTGCTGCATGCTATCTCAACCTCCTTCCCCTCCCCGTCATACGTCCTCACCGTCACCGTATCATTCGGCTCCAAGTCAGCCCACGCCTTCTCCGTCCCCTCCCCCGTGTACCTCTCCCGCTCAAAAAGCTCCTTCTCCCCGCGCGTCAGCTCCATCAGCCGCACCATATCCACCACCTTCCTGTACCTCTCCGCATCCATCCGTCCCTTCACAGGCTTCCCATTCTCCTTCGCACCCGGCTTCAGCGCCCCCACCACGCGGCGAATCCTCCCCAGCGTCTTATCCTTCCGGAACGCATCCAGCTGCAGCGCCACCCGCTCCATAAACTTCGCCATCAACTTATCCGCCCGCACCTCCCCCACCGCCTGCATCAGCGTCCGCATCTCCTCCGGCAGCTCGTGCCTCAGCTCCCGCCACGCCGCATTGATAGCATCCTGGCGCGCTTTCCCTCTCAGCAGCCCGCCCACATACATCTTTTGCAGCTCCTCCCACTTCTCCTGCAGCGGCGGCAGTATCTTCTCCACCTTCTTCCAATGCTCCCCCCAGAACTCCATATCCCCCTTGTAAAAATGCCCCTCCACCGCCATCCACGCCATCTTCTCATAAGCCCCCCTCATCCTCTCGCCCCACCCCGCCATCGGCACCATCCTCCCTGCCGCCGCCGCGCTCCCGCTCCCCGCCAGCTTCGCATAGCTCGAAAAATACACCTTGTACGCCTCCAGCCCGAACCGATACGTCGCCGGCAGCAAACTCTCCAAACTCTCCATCGTCGCCAACGCCTCCGCCGCAAGCTGCACACCCCGCGCCCGCTCATCCTTGCTATCCCCCAGCATCCGCAGCTCCTTCATCCGCCGCACCACCGCCTCCTTCATCTGGTACACAGCCCGGTCATAATTAAACTCCCCCGCCGTCCCCAGCCTACTCTCCAGCAGGTACGAAAAACGCCCCATCCCGCCGAACGTCACCCCGCCCAGCTCCGTCGCCTCCCCCGGCACCGCAATCGTGTACGTCGTCGGGCTATTCTCCGTCAGCCCGCTCCCCTCCGCCATCGGGTCCCCGTCCTTCCCAGCCCCCGTAAACCTCGCCTCTTGCTCCCCGTGCGAATACCAATACACCTGCGAAATCGCCATCTCCTGCATCTTCCTCCCCTCCTTCCCCTGCACCATCCCCCTCATCGCCTCCAAATACGCCAAATTCTCCCGGCTCCAGGCATCATCCCCCGCTGCCTTCATAATCCCCTTACGCGCCGCAATCGCGCGGTCCAAATACTCCAAAGCCTCCTCCGCATTCATACTCCCCGCCCCCATCGCGTGCCCCTCAATCGCCTGAATCGCATGCTGACTCTCGTGCAGCAGCGTCTCCATCACCCTCTCCGGCGTCACCTCCACACCCGTATTCAGCGCAAGGTATCCCGCCTTCTCCCCCCTCGGCCTCGCAAAAAAACCGCCAACCCCCTCCTGCAACCTCGGATTATACAGCCGCACCCGCATCCCCTTCAACTCCGGGTACGCCTCGTAAAGCTCCGGATACTCCAGCACCGCCCCCAGCGTCACATCCTTATGCCCGCCCACAGGCGCCTTAAGCTGCCCCAGCGTAAACCCCGTACTCAACCGCGCATTCGCCGTCGGAATCACAAACTTCTCCTTCCCATCCGCCGGGTCCCGGTACACCCTGTCCATATTCGCCCCCGCCGTCCTCGCCCTCATCCCAGCCACACTATAATCCGTCACAGGACTTCCGCCAAAAACCTCCTCCGGCCTCTGCCAATCCGGATTATCCTCGCTATACTCACTCCACGGGTGACGATTATTGATAGCAATCACCTCAATATAATCCGGATTAAAAATCGCGTAATTATGCACCTTCTCCCCCTCCTTATGCCGCGTATTCCCGTCATAATACTTCACACCTCTCACCCCATGCTCATCCAGCCACTCACTCGCCGCCCGCGGACTCCCCAAAGAATGAGCAAGCGCGTTATAAACCTCCTTTCCTGTCATGCAGACATTCGCTATATACTCCCCCCAATACAGCAACGTCTCCATATCATAATCCGCCGCATCAAACTCTTTCGATGAAAACTCATATTCTATCGGCTCAATGTTCACGCTTTCCTTGAACGCCACATATCCCTCCTCCGGCACCTCCGGCTTCTGCATCATATTCCACAGCGCGCGCACCAAATCCTCTGTCGGCTCCTTCATATCCAGCTCCAGAATCTTCTCCACCATCTCCCGCCCATAATAAGCCCCGCCAATATCAGGACTGTCTAACTCTCTCCCGACAAACTCCGGCACATCCCAATGCAGCAAATTGCTATCATCCACATCCGCCCGCATCAGATAATTCACCGGATACCTCACACTATCCTCCACCTTGTGCACCTCATTCTTCGCCAGCCACTCATACGCCTCTAGCTTACTAGTTCTATTCTTGATAGCATTCTCCAAATGAGCCTTTTCTTCTTTGATTTCCGCCTCACTCCGCTTCTTCCCATCAATATACCCTCTTTCGGCTTCAGCAAGCCTTTCCTTATCCTCCTCAATCCACCCTCTATTTTCTTCTATGAGCTGCCGGTACTCATCCGCATTGCTTCGGAAAGCCCCGTTCAAAAACTTAAGCAGATACTCCTTCCCTGTCTCCTTATTTAACTGCTTCAAAACAGCGCGCTCCGATACAACCTTTCCGTTCAATGAAAAACCTCCTCTTACCTTTTGGGTAAACTGCCCATGATAAAACTTATTCGTATCCCAACTCTCCGCCCCATAAATACACGCCCAGCCAAACACCTGCACACCCTCACCCTTTCCAACATGCTTCTTATCCGGCTTGCGGAAAAGCGCATAGCTAGCATGCGAAAAATCCACGCTATAATCCGTATCCGGCGCCACAATCACCCCATTGCTCACCTCCATCACCCCATCCTTAAACATCCCCCTCTCCTGCGCCTGCGCAACCGTCAGCCTGTCCCCAGTACCCGCGGCCTCCTCCACAATCTTCGGCTTCCCCTCAAAATCACTATTGACGTTCTTGAGATAATCTGCTAACGTATCCTCAGACGGGGTAGCTGGATGATAGGATAACCTGTCCTTAACGTTCGGCTCCCCGTCTTTCTTTTGCATAATTTTCGGAGTCCCGAACTCATAAAAACGCAACCTCTTCGGGTCCGTCTCATCCTTGCGGTGAATCGCGGTAAAACACACCATCATCTTCTCCCCGTTCACCGTGGCCGGGTGCCCGAACACATGAAACTCATCACTAGCATTCACCATCTTTTTACGATGGTTCCCCTCATTCTCCCTATGCTCAGGCGTGCCATGGTATAAATGGTAAGCCTCCACAACAACCTCCTCCATCTTCTTGCCTGTCTCATTTCTCTTCTGAGACCTCGCCCCTTTCGACGCCACATTTACCGCATCACGTGAATTATGGAAATACAGCTTATTCCCCGTCCTCCTAATCACCAACTCCTTCCCGGCAAGAGCTTTCGAATAAAACTCCTTGAAATCATCTAGCCACGACTTCCCACTATCCGGCGCATTCTTCGGCGTAAAGTTAATCTCAATCGGCTTCACCCGGTCATTCAGGTACTTTGCAAGCCCCGTCGTATCATTCTCCACCCGGTACCTCTTCTCCTCCTCCCTCGCGCTATAATCCGTCACCCCGCTCTCCCTCTCCCGCAGCCTCTGCGCATACCGCTCGAACACCTGCGCCGCCGGCTTCCCCTCGCCCTCCTGCCTCTCCTGCCACGCCTGCTTAATCTCCTCCATCAAATCCGCCTCGCCATACGGATTCTTCCACCTCTCGCGCAGCATATCAATCTCCTTCAACGCCTTTTTGAGCGACTCCGGGTCCTTCAAATCCACCCCGTACTTCTTCGTCATCGCCGAGCTATTGCGCTTCCCCACATTCGTCCGCAAGAAAAGCGCATCCTTCGCCAGCTCATTGCGACGCCCCACCACATACTTCGCCACAAAATCCCAGAAAGCCTCATCCTCCAGCGCATTGCCGAACAAATCCGTCCCCCCTTCCACACCCACCTCCCTCGCCATCTTCTGCTTCGCCAGCTCCGCCTCCATCCTCGCCCGCGCCTCCGTCTTGCTCCCGCCATCCAGAATCACCTTCAGCCCCTTCCCCTGCACGCTCTCATTCCCCGGGCAAAAATCCGCAATCGCCAGCGCGTCCGTATCCTCAATCACTTTGTTGCGCAGCGCGTCCATCACGCTCTCGCACGCGTGCCGCCCAATCCGGTACCCAATGCTGCCAATCTTCCCCTCGCGCGCAATCCCCGCCGCCGTCACCTGCGCATCCGTCAGCTGCTGCTTATCCTCCGCAAACTCACCGCGCACATACATCGCCACCTCCAACGCCGTCGCCTGGTTGTCGCGTATGTTCAGCTCAATATCCAGCCTCCGCGCCCACGCCTCGTTGTACACATTGCTCTCGTCGTACACGTACGCTGAAATCCTGTCCACCCCCGCCCTCTTCGCGTGCGCCTAGCTATTATTTCTATCTTCTCGCGCCCGGTGCGGGGAGGTGCTAAGATGCGGTTATGTCTGCATTCACTTCTCCTCGATCCCGAACAATAACGCTCATCCTCGCCTGCCTCATCTTTGTAATCGGGCTGGGCGGATTGCACCGCTTCTACACCGGCAAGATCATTTCCGGCATCATACAGCTCATCACTGCCGGAGGTTTCCTCATCTGGCAAATCATCGACATCGTGCGCATCATCATCGGTTCTTACGATGACGCACAAGGACGCGAGATCAGCGAGTGGTGACCACAAAACCACTCGCTCTTCCTGCCCCCTTTAGTACTCTCTCTCGAGGAGGTAAGAACTCAGCGCGCGGAGGGTGGCAGTACGCTCTGCCGGAAGCACGCTGAGGGAGTCAAAAGCGGAAGCAGTAAGGGAGCGAGCTTCGGCCCGGGCAGCGTCTAGTCCAACGAGGGAGCAGTACGTGGCTTTCTGATCACGAGCGTCCTTACCAATGCTTTTGCCAAGCACTTCCGGTGATGAGGTCACATCCAGCACATCATCGATGAGTTGAAAAGCGAGACCGAGATCTCGAGCATACGTGGTGAGGGCTTCAAGTTCCTCGGCAGGAGCCGCCGCTGACATGGCGCCTAATCGTACCGCCGCCATGATGAGTGCAGCAGTTTTGCCGAGATAAATGGCACGTATTTCCTCCGGTGTGAGAGTCCGTCCTTCTCCTTCGAGATCCAACGCCTGACCGCCAACGAGGTGCAGACTGCCGGTGAGCCGAGCCAACTCTGCGACATAGTTTCTCACGCCGTAAAGTGCATTTTCGGGCACACGAGCAAGCATTCCAAACGCCTCCGTAAGCAACGCATCTCCCGCCAAAACGGCCATACCTTCGCCATATACTTTGTGGCAGGTGGGACGGCCGCGGCGTAGATCATCGTCATCCATACACGGCAGATCATCGTGGATGAGCGTGTAAGTGTGCAGGGTCTCCAGCGCACAAGCGGCATCAAGAGCCACCGTTTCAGGCCCTCCGCAAGCTTTGGCAGCCTCCACGCAGAGGAATGGGCGAATGCGCTTGCCGCCGGCAAAAATGCTATAGCGCATAGCACTGTGGAGGGCGGAGCAAGGTGCGGCGTCCTCGGCGGGAAGCAATTCAGCCAGGCGTCTCTCCGTTCGTTCTGCAGTCTCGCGGAGTTTAGCTGCAATATCCATGGCGCAATATGGTTAGAAGATGACAAATCAACCTTGGACAAGCAGTTCAGCAATCTGCACAGCATTCAACGCAGCGCCCTTGCGCACCTGGTCACCTACGACCCATAAGCCCAGAGCATTCGAGATAGCAATATCCTTGCGAATACGTCCGACGTAGCAGGTATCACCATCGGTGGAATCAAGCGGCGTGGGCCAAATACCCTTCTCCGGATCATCCATAAGCGCTACACCCGGCATCCCGGCGAAACAACCGCGAGCGGATTCAACATCCACCGGTTTCTCAAATTGGGCTACGCAGGATATCGAATGGCTACGATACACCGGGACGCGCACGCAGGTGCAGGAGACTGCAAGATCCGGCAAACCCATAATCTTGCGTCCCTCATTGAGCATCTTGAGTTCCTCCTTAGTGTACCCTGTATCGGTAAATTTGTCGATCTGCGGCAGCACGTTGAACGCAATCTGTCGTGGATAAGTGGAGCAAACAGGTTCCCTACCCTCCACAATGGCTTTCACCTGCTGCTGCAGCTCTGAAATACCATGCTGCCCACTGCCTGAAACAGCCTGGTAGCTTGATGCGATAATCATCCGCAGACCGAAGTGCAAATGCAATGGATAAAGCGCCATGAGGGTGATGATGGTCGTGCAGTTTGGGTTGGCGATGATGTTGCGCGGGTGGTGGAGTGCAGCCGCCCCATTGATTTCCGGTACCACGAGCGGCACATCGTCCTCCTGTCGGAAAGCGGAAGAATTATCCACTACCACGCACCCCGCCGCGGCAGCAATAAGTGCAAACCGACGCGATACATCACCTCCGGCGGAAAAAAGAGCCACGTCTACCCCGGCAAAAGAATCCGCCGTAAGCTCCTCTACGGCAATTTCCTGTCCCCGGAAGATCATTTTTTTCCCTACGGAACGATGCGAGGCAAGCAATTTCAGCTCAGAGAGAGGAAAGTTCCTCTGCTCCAGGCATTTGAGGATTTCCACGCCCACCGCACCGGTGGCGCCCGCAATTGCTACTCTGGGATTCGCTTTCATAGGAAACGTGCGCGGGCGAGTATAACTCAACCGTCACAAATAGCAAGTTTTATCATTGATTTCTTCTTCGTCCTCTCCCCTTTTGCGACTATTTGAACAAAAGCTAAATTCCCTTGCATCGTTTGAGAGTTTGTGTTACGTTAGAAGCATGGGAAACGTACGTGTTTGCGGACAGGAAAATCTACCCACTCAACCCTCACTTTTCCTCCCGAATAGGTTAGACTTCTCCACGCGCGTGGCGCTGGAGCACGCGCTCGGCGGCGTCCAGAAAGTCGTTTACCTTGTAGAGGAAGATCTTCGTCCGACGAATGCAACCTTGAGCGGTATCCCCGCTGATCGTCTCATCACTTTCAATTTTCGCACCAGCAAGAGCCTCGAGCTGCGAGAAAAACTTATGATGCATCTGCAGAGTGGTCTGCACTTCGTCTTCCTGCCAGGGCGTCCCGCTCAAATTTCAGGCTGCCTGACGGATGTCCCCAAGCCGTTTCTCATGCAGCTCAGCTCCTTGCACATTTCGCCGGTCCCGGTGTACGCCGGATTCTACCGCAAAAGCATCTGGAGAGCATGTACAGGTGATCCGCAGGACAGTGACTGGTCCGTGCTGCATATTTTCCCGAAACTCGCCCCCGGACCTCAGTGCGGCGAACGCATGTTGGAAGTGTGGTTGAATGCCTCAGCCGAGCATTATGCGGAGCACCCATTGCTGGAGAAATCCCTGCCGCGCCTTCTGCTGGAGGGAATGAAGCACAACTCTGGCTCAGAACTCATTGATGGCATGGACGCCTCGCGTCTAAACTTCACCAAACTGCTGGGTGCATCCCTGGCGCTGGCGAGAGAACTCAGGCGCACCGTGCAGGAGCCGCGTCTTGGAATCATCCTGCCCCCGGGTAAGGGCGGCATGATCGCCAACTACGCCTGCTTTTTCGCCGGCATCGTTCCGGTCAATATTAACTACACTTCTTCGGAAACTGCTTTTCACAGCATCGTAAACCAGAGCGGCATTCGCCACTTTATCACTGCGCGGGCGTTCATGAGTAAGCTGCCGCAGTTCCCGTGGCCGGAGGAAGAAAAGATATTACATTTGGATGCCTTGCTCCGTGAAATTGGCGCCGCCCGCATCGCGGGGTGGGTTGCCTTCGCCAAGGTGGCGCCTGTTCCGGTCATCGCTCGCACTTTTGGGATGGATGAGCGGAGCGGAGATGATGAAGCAGCTTTGCTCTTCACTTCCGGCTCCTCCGGTGAGCCAAAGGGTGTAGCATTCACGCACCGCATGGTTGTTGCAAACATCCTGCAACTGCTCAGCAAGGTATATCTTCCCCCAGGCAGTCGCTTCCTGTGTAGTCTTCCCCTCTTCCATAGCTTTGGTCTTACTGTCTGCACTCTTCTGCCGGTTTTCTATGGGTTCAGCATGGTGACCTACCCCTCGCCTCTGGAAACGAAAACGCTTAACGATCTCATTGAGCGCCACCAATGCACCCTGGTGCTCACCACTCCCACCTTTGCCCGTGCCATGCTTCGCCGCGCAGGCGCAGACACCTATCGCAGCGTCAAATACTTTATCGTGGGTGCAGAGAAACTCCAACCGGATCTGGCCGATGAATTCCGTACGCGTTGCGGCGTAAACCTGCTGGAAGGATATGGACTCACGGAAACGGCTCCCGTCTGCGGCGTCAATCTACCGAACGCCGAATTGCTGCCCACCACGCCCTACTACGTGCCTGCCATCTGCGCAGGAAGCGTGGGGCACGTTCTGCCCGGGCTGGCTATCCGCATAACGGATCCGGATGACGACAAGCGTATTCTGCCCATATCTGAGCGCGGCATGATTTGGATGAAAGGTCCCCAGGTATTCCACGGTTATACCGGCAACCCTGCTCTGAATGAAGGACTCTTCCGCGACGGCTGGTTCAAAACGGGCGACCTCGGTTCTGTGGATCTCAACACCTTCCTTACCCTTGCGGGGCGTCGCTCCCGCTTCTCCAAGATTGCCGGTGAAATGGTTCCTCACGAAGTTGTAGAATTAGCCATTGAAGCCTTCGTCCAAGATCTCCGCTCTCCTGAGCAGGAGGGACAGCGCAGCGTCGCAATCGTCGGCGTGCCGGACTCCCAGAAGGGGGAAGCTCTTGTTTTACTTTCCGCGGTGCACCATGGCAACCTTCCTCATGCTCTGGACGCGATACGAGCCCATCTCGCGGCGCAAGGGTTGCCTCGCCTGTGGAGCCCGCGCGAAATCATCCCCGTAGAAATAATCCCCACGCTTCCGACGGGTAAGTTGGATTTGCGCGGCTGCCAGATGCTTGCCTACGAAGCTCTGGAAATCAAGCCTTAGTTCTGCTCTACGTCATGTGACAGAGCAAGATTCAGGCGGAAAAACGGGAGGTAATCCGTATTCCGTTCAATCCTTTTGGCTTGCCAAAGGAAAGGTATATGCGATAATGACCAGAGTTCAGCCATGCAGAACGAAACGGCGGCATATTACAAAGAGCCTACCGCCAAAGAGTGGTCGAGCTTCTGGACACTCGTTGCGGTGCAAGCTCAGAACGCTTTCAATGAGAAGGCGGTGCAGTTCTTGCTGATACCGCTCGGGGTGTGGCTGTGGGGTGCAAGCGGGAGCATGCTGGAATACGGACTTGGAGCCATCTATGTACTGCCTTACATCCTTTTTTCTCCGCTGGTGGGGTGGCTGGCGGATTGCTTTTGCAAGACGAGGATTATCCAAGTGATGAGTTTTGTGCAGCTCTTTGTAATGAGCTGTATGCTCTTCTGTTTTTACCAGCACGACATGTATGCCGCCATCGTCTGGTTCTCCATCTTTGCGATACAGGCTACGATCCTGAGTCCGGCAAAAAAAGGGATCGTGAAGGATCTCCTCGGTTCACGTTATCTGAGCTATGGGTCGGGCATCATTGAGATCAGCATGGTTTTCGTTTTGTTGCTGGCACAAATCGGTGTGTTCTTTCTCTTCAGTTACCTGCTGGATTACTACACAACGCTGCAAGGGGGGATGGCAGAACAGGAAGCTGGCTGGAGCGCCGTCAAGTTCCCCACTTGGATCTTTATCTCGCTGGCCGGTGTGGTGGCGCTTGCCTCCTTTGTGCTGCCTTGCTACCCGGCAAAGCAAACGCGTCCTTTTAGCTGGTCGCTTTTCTACGAGCATTTCGTACAAATGAAATACCTGTGGCGGGATCGCCAGCTGCGACTTAGCGAAATCGGCATTAGTTACTTCTGGTGTCTGGCGGGCAGCCTTTTCCTCATTCTTATCCAGATTGCAAAGGATATGCAAATCAGCCATCCGGAGGTGGATTTCAGCCTGCAGTGCGGCATTCTTATGGCGTGGCTGGGAGGGGGGGTTGTCATCGGTGGCGGCGTTGCCTCGCACCTCTGTAAGGGGAAAAATGAGTTGGGTCTCATCCCCTTTGGCGCCATCGGAGTGACAATCTGCACCCTCATGCTCACCTTGTTGGATGTGGAAAGCACGACGAGCCACGTTTTCCTCACCCTCACGGGCGCTTTCGGTGCAGCGTACCTGGTGCCGCTCAATGCGTTTTTACAGGATAACTGTGATCCTGCCAACCGAGGCAACATCATTGCGGCAGGCAATCTCTTCGACAACCTCATGGGGCTCGGCGCAGTAGGTCTCATGTGGGTGATGCACGCGTATGGAGCCAGACCTCAGGGACAGTACTTTGTGCTCTTCCTCATGAGCGCATTCATCATGGTGACATCGCTGCGACTCATCCCTCAAGAATTCATCCGAATGGTCGGCATCTGGTGCATGCGCCTTTTCTACCGCCTGCGTGTCATTCATTCGGAACGGATTCCGGAGCAGGGAGGAGCTCTTCTTGTATGCAACCACGTTACCTATGCGGATGCTCTGTTCCTGATGATGGCTTGCCCGCGTCCGGTGCGTTTCATTGTGGCAGAGGAGTTTATGGTGACTCGGATGCTGGGGTGGATACTGGAAATCTTCAACTCGTTGCCCATCTCAAGCAAAAACCCAAGAGAGGCTATTCGTAGTGCGGCGCAGGGTCTTGAACAGGGGGATCTCATCTGCATTTTCCCGGAAGGGCAGCTCACACGTACGGGCTGTCTGACTCCCATCCGTCGCGGACTGGAGACCATCGCCCGCCGCACTAAAGCCCCCGTAATTCCCATTTACATGGACGGTCTCTGGGGCAGCATCTTCTCCTTCTATCGTAGTCGCTTTTTCACCAAACTACCACGACAAATCCCCTACTCATTCACTGTGGCAATCGGTGAACCCATGGATCCCCAGCAAGTCACTACCGAAGACGTACAGCGCTCCATGCGTGAACTCTGTGTGCAGTGTTTGGAAAGCGGTGATACCGGTAACCGCGAATGGCTCATTCACTCCCTCGAACTCATCGGAAACAAGCCGCTCGTACACTGTGCCGGCTCCTCTCTTACCGGTATCCAGGTGGCAGCAGCTGTCATCGCGCGTCAGGCTCCGGAAAACTGCCCGGATATCGCTGCCTTATGGTTGAATATCCTCATTGAGCTGGCGGCGGATGTGCAAAACTTCCACCGTGCGTGGTTAAACGCCGGGCAGGTGCACCGTGTAAACGCCTTGAAGGAGGGACGCCACGCACTCCTCACAACTGTAGGACACGGCGAACCGCACGAACCCGTTCTCGCCGTCCTTTGGCCTATCATCACGCATACCCCGGTACATCTCATCAGAGATGAACGAGAACCGATTGACCTCTGCATCTCCCAGATCGTAGGGAGTTCGTTTATGCGGAGCATCCTCATGAAAGCTGTTCCTCCGCGCCAGATACCCTTCTTTGATTTCTCACAAGGGTCTGATATCTCCACTCCTAACACACGCTGGTGTCCCTGCCTGGCTACGCCTGACGGTATTGTGATCTCCATGAGCATGCGCCGCAGTGTGGTGCGTATGAGTGATGGCACCATCCAGCTCGGCGCCCGCCCCCGAACGCTTGGTCTTCTCCTCCCGGGCTTCACAGTGGCGGCGCAAGAAGGCTCTGTTGCGCCACGCATTGCCGGTCCCGCTCTCAGCTCCCCCTTCTCCCTACCCAAGAAACTTTACATCGATGAAGGGTCGTTCCTCGCACGACTTGCTTAACTCCTCTCCCTCGTCCCCTGACAAATTACTGAAATGCCTTTCATCCTGAAGAAAACCGGCGCCAATATTGTTTTCTGGCTCCGCTGCTCGCGTGTTTACGCTTTGCCAATGACCCTCCTGAGCTGGTCCGTGGCTTTCATCTATTCTCTGCAACACGGAGGAGATATTCTGTCAGGCATTCTGGTCCTGCCGGGCATTGCTCTCATGCACCTTGCGACCAACCTGATCGACGACCTGCTCGACTATCCTCTGTTGATGCAGAATGAGGAATTCCGCCGGCATGCCCCGGAAACGAAGTGCGATTACCTTACCAGCGGCAGCACAAACCTGCGGAAGATGTGCCTGTGCATCGCCCTGTTCATCAGTATGGCAGGAGCTATCGGCCTCTTCCTGGCATGGTACTCCGGCCCCTGGGTCTTTGCGTTCATGCTGGGAGGACTCGTCATCGCCCTGAGTTACCAGTGGTGCTCGCTGCATGGTTTGGGAGAAGCATCCGTATTCACCGCCTATGGTCCCCTCTTTTTTTGCGGTGTTTACTATGTGATGACAAGTGGCTTCTCGGCAGAGGTGCTTCTGCTGGCCGTAAGTTGTGCGTCCTTTGTCGCGTCCGTGCTCTATGCTCACATGATTATGGATTTTGAGGGCGACCAAAGTCACGGAAAACTCACTCTTCCTCTCGTAGTAGGCTCTAAATCCGGCGCCCTTGTCGGGCTTCTCCTCTTCTACACACTCGGCTACAGCGCTACAATCGTCATGGCGTTGCAAACGGGCAAGTTAGTCTACCTGCTTCCTCTGCTCACTCTGCCTCTGGTGATAGATTTCTATCTTTCTCTGCGCCGCTACATTGCGGATAAACTCCACCTTCCGATCATTCGTCTCTGGCATCACCCGCTCGACAACTGGGACGAGATGAGCCGCACACCCGATGCCCCCTTCTTCTTCCGCATCTACTACGTGCGCAACATCGCCACGTTCTACGTCGCCCTCACGGCGCTGGCTTGCGGCATCTGAGAAACGCTCAATGCTGCACCCCGCAGCAACCCCCACCCTCGCTCGCTCCGAGTCACCTCTTCTGGCGGCGAGTTTTATACTCCAGCATGGCAAGTTGCTTCGCAATGGATGCCTCCAGGCGCGTCTGCTCTTCGCGGGACAGCACAGAACTCTCATTACGCAGGCGCGAACGAGCCTGCTCAATGGCGGCGTTGATGGATCCGGGATCCATTTCGTCCGCATCCAACGCTGTATCGGTAACGAGGAGAGCTGTATCATCCTCCACCTGAAGGAAACCACCGCCGATGAAGAGATTCACACTCCCTCGGTCGACAGAAGCACAGGAAAGCTCTCCATTCTGCACAGAGGTAATCAGCGCTGTATGCCCGGGAAGGATCTCCAACTGCCCCTCTGCGGCAGGCAACAGAATGCTGTGCGCCTCAGTTTCCAACACTGTGCGCAGCGGGGTAATGATTTTGAAATGCAGGGGCATGGCTCATCAGTTCTTCTCTACGGTATCAATGCCGCCTTTCATGTAGAAGTTGCCCTCCGGCACACTGTCCCACTTACCGTCCAGAATTTCGGCAAAGCCGCGGACAGTCTCAGCGACCGGTACGTACTGTCCCTTGATACCGGTGAACACCTCCGCCACGCTGAAGGGCTGGGAGAGGAATCGCTGAATTTTGCGCGCGCGGCTCACGGTGAGCTTGTCTGCTTCCGAAAGCTCATCCATCCCCAAAATGGCGATCATATCCTGGAGGTCTTTGTACCGCTGCAGCGTCTGCTGCACCCCACGAGCCACTCTGTAGTGCTCCTCTCCCACCAGTTCCGGCGAGAGGGCTTTGGAGGTGGAAGCAAGCGGATCCACAGCGGGATAAATTCCCTGGGCCGCAAGAGTCCGCTCCAGCACTACGGTAGAATCCAAGTGCGAGAACGTGGTTGCAGGAGCAGGATCCGTCAGGTCGTCTGCCGGCACATAAACGGCCTGCATAGAGGTGATAGACCCTTTGCGGGTGGAAGTGATGCGCTCCTGCAGAGCCGCCATTTCTTCCGCGAGGTTCGGTTGGTACCCCACGGCAGACGGCGTGCGCCCAAGCAGAGCGGACACCTCAGAACCGGCCTGGGAGAAGCGGAAGATATTGTCGACAAAGAGCAACACATCGCGATTCTCCTCATCGCGGAAATACTCGGCCATGGAAAGGGCAGACAACGCCACGCGGAGACGAGCTCCCGGCGGCTCATTCATCTGCCCGTACACGAGAGCCACTTTAGAATTTTCCGGATGCTCCTGATCAATGACGCCGGACTCGCTCATCTCGTTGTAAAAGTCGTTCCCCTCACGGGTGCGCTCACCCACGCCGGCGAACACGGAGAGACCTGAGTGAGCTTTGGCGATGTTGTTAATCAGCTCCATGATGAGCACCGTCTTGCCCACGCCGGCGCCACCGAAGGAACCGGCCTTGCCGCCTTTCAAGAAGGGGCAAATAAGGTCAATCACCTTGATGCCGGATTCCAGCACCTCAGATGATGTGGCCTGCTCCTCCAGGGAAGGCGCTTCACGGTGAATAGGGTAGCGTTGCGTATCGGTGAGCTGTCCTTTTTCATCCACTGTCTCACCGAGCACGTTGAAGATTCGTCCCAGCACCTTCGGCCCCACCGGCACAGAAATAGGCGCTCCGGTATCCACTGCCACCATCCCTCGCTTCAATCCGTCCGTAGAGCTCATAGCGACCGCTCGCGCCCACCCATCCGGCAAATGCTGCTCGACCTCAAGAGTAAGCTGGGTTGGCTTGCCATTCACCTCGTAATCAACGGTGAGAGCGTTGTAAAGCGCGGGCATTTGCGCGCCGGAGAAGTCGATATCGACCACCGCGCCGATGATCTGTACAATTTTACCTGTGTTCATGGTTGATTGGGAGAGGGATTGTTCTGTGTTTGAAAAGGGGTTACTCCATGGCTTTCATGGCGGTTGTGATTTCCAACAACTCATTGGTGATCTGCGTCTGACGTGCTTTGTTGTACTCCAGCGTCAACTCGCCGATGAGAGTCTTCGCGTTTTCCGTGGCAGACTTCATCGCTACCATCCGTGCAGATTGCTCGGAAGCCTTGCCCTCCAGCAGCAGCTGCGTGAGCAGGTTGCTCACATACAGTGGCAGGATAGACGCCAGCAGATCCGCCGGTGTCGGTTCCAGTAAAAAGTTCGGGTTATCGCTGTCCGGCAGAGCATCCTGATCGGCCACGCGCAGCAGATCCTCCGGCGTAATCGGCAGTAGCGTTCGCCGCTGCGGGCGCTGCACCATCACATTGATAAACTTCTGGTAGAAGACTTCCACACGGTTGTAGCGCCCTTCCTCAAATCCGCGGCGCAGGACTTCAAAAATCGGTTTCAGCTCCACCTCGCCCACGGCATCGCTCACGCTGAAAACGTATTCCACCTGCCGTCCAAGACGCCGTAACGTGGGCGCCAGCTTAGTGCCAATGCACATGACATCCGCATCCGTCGGCATCTCATTGATTACCTCCCGCAGCAGGTTGGCATTCAGAGCGCCACAAAGCCCCTTATCCGTGTTGATCACCACCACAAGGGTGCGTCCCTGCTCTCTCGTCTGCATGAGGGAAGCGCCGCCCTGCTCAATGACGGCGCCGAGGTGACGCAGCACATTGGCCAGAGCGCTGATGTAATCCCTCCCACGCAAGGCGAGTTCCTGCGCCCGACGCATCTTGGCAGAGGCGACCATCTGCATCGCCTTCGTGATCTGCGAAGTATTGCGCACCGACTTGATGCGTCGCTTGATGTCGCGCAGGTTACCCATAATTTACAGCTTGCAGGCGGTTACCACGTTGAAAATCAGAGACGGGAAATGAAAGACTCCATGAACGACTTGAGCCGAGCGTCCAGCTCCGGAGTAAGTTCGCGCACGCGCTCGATCTCTTCCAGCAAATCCGGTGCGCTGCTCTGGGCTTCCTCCTCCATCTGCGCGCGCACGCGGCGAATCTCCTCCACAGCCACCCCATCAAGAAAACCTTTCTGGATGGCGTAGAGATTGATCACCTCAATCCCGAGGGATTTCGGCTCATATTGCCCCTGTTTGAAAAGCTCCACGATGCGCCGCCCTCTCTCAAGTTTGGCCTTGGTAGCCGCATCAAGGTCAGAGCCGAACTGAGCGAACGCCTGCAGCTCCTCAAACTGCGCAAGATCCAACTTCACGGATCCGGCCAGCTTCTTGATAATCTTTGTCTGCGCGCTGGAACCCACACGACTCACAGAGATACCCACGTTGATGGCCGGGCGCACACCTTGGTAAAAGAGATCCGTGTCCAGGAAGATCTGCCCATCGGTAATGGAAATCACATTGGTCGGGATGTAGGCCGACACGTCGCCTGCCTGTGTCTCAATGATGGGCAACGCGGTGAGTGATCCGCCCTTGCGCCCCCCCTGAGTGTTGATGCGAGCTGCGCGTTCCAGCAGACGGCTGTGCAGGTAGAACACGTCACCCGGGTAGGCCTCGCGCCCGGAGGGGCGCCGCAGGATAAGCGACACCTGGCGGTACGCCACAGCGTGCTTGGAGAGGTCGTCGTACACGATAAGGGCATCTTGTCCCTGATCCATGAAATACTCACCCATGGCGCAGCCGGAATAGGGCGCGAGATACTGCATGGCAGCGCTATCGCTGGATGAAGCAACCACGATGATGCAGTATGGCAACGCACCGCTCTCCTCAAGTTTTGCCACGAGGCGTGAAACATTGGCGCGCTTCTGCCCCACGGCCACATAGATACTCAGCAAGGGCCTGTGCCCCGGCAGCTTGCCCTCTTCTGCGAGCTTGTTCTGGCGGGCCTGGGAAATAATGGTGTCGGTCGCAATGGCAGTCTTGCCGGTGGAGCGATCGCCGATAATAAGTTCGCGCTGGCCACGCCCGATGGGAATCATGGCGTCAATAGGAAGCAGCCCCGTCTGTACCGGCTGATTCACCCCCTGGCGGGAAATGATGCCGGAAGCAATCTTCTCCACCGGGTAAAACGTGGTCGGCTCAATGGGCCCCTTGCCATCCAGCGGATTGCCCAGCGTGTCCACCACGCGCCCCAGCAGACCCGGTCCCACCGGCACGCTCAGCAGGCGCCCCGTGGTCTTGCAGGAATCCCCCTCCTTGAGGGCAGATCCCTTGCCGAGCAGCACGACACCCACCTCATTCTCTTCCAAATTCATGGCGAGGCCCATCGTACCCTCCGGGAATTCGATCATTTCATTGAGCATGGCGCCGCTGAGACCTTCAATGTGCGCCACACCATCTCCGATGGATTTGATCGTGCCCACATTTTCACTCACGGCTGCCGTGCTGATACCGCGAATCTGCTCTTCGAGTTCTTGAACGATATTGCTCATAGACGTGTGTAGGGGAAAAGTTTCTTGATAGTGAGTTATGGCTGAAGGGAGGAAAGACGCTGAATACGCGCACGGACGCTGGCATCGGTCACTTCATCACCGATGCAAACGCGGATACCGGCAATGAGTTCCGGCTGCACTTGCCAGTCGTAACGCAATCCGGGTTTACGCGCCTCAAGTTTGCTGCGGATCTGTGCCTGTTCCTCTTCCGTGAGCAGCACAGCGCTGGCAATGATCGCCTGCCGCTTACTCTCCGCCATTCGCACGAGCTGTGTGAAAGCAGTGAGCAGCTCGAGATAATGGCGCGGACGCTTTTGGGACAGAGCCGCTGCCACGCGACGCACGGCGTCCTCCTGAAGCCGGTCGTCCTCTCCCATGCAGAGTCGCAACAGGCGGCGCGCTTGAGCTTGGATGTCCTTGCTGATCTTCATGACACAGGGGAAAAGAGGAAATCAGGAAAGATGACGAATAGCCTCGGCGTTGATGGCGCGGTGATCTGCCTCGGAAAGCACCTTGCCGGTGACTTGCTCCGTAGCCAGAGCGACAAGACGGGAGAATTCCGCGCGCAGGGCTTCTCTCTGCAGGCGCGCATCCGTTTCAGTCTGAGCCTTAGCCTGGGAGCGGATGCTATCAGCCTCTGCCTGAGCTTTCGCGGTGAGGTCATCGCGAAGACCGGATGCCACCTGACGAGCGTGTTCTAACTCCGCCCTGGCCTGATCCCGCGCCTCGCCGATGATCGAGTCTCCCTTTTGTTTGACTTCGGAGAGTTCTTTTTCACTGCGGGCGTGCATGGCTTCTCCCTCCTCAATGCGCTTGCGGCGTTCCTCCAACTGCCTCATCACGGGTTTGATGCCAAAGAAGACCACCACCGCCACAAGGATGGCAAAAGCGATGAAGTGAGCGATGAAAGCCTCAGTGTGCAGACCGAACTGGTCCACCATCTCAGAAAGACTTGCGGCGAGTATGTACATGGCGAAAAAAGGAAGAGAAAAATACCGAAAAAAGAAGCGCCCTTCCCCGCCGGGGTCGAGTCCGAAGGACCTGCCTCCGGCGGGGAACAGGGAAAGACGTCAGCCCATAAAGATGGCCACGAAAGCCACACCTTCCACCAGAGCGGAAAGAAGGATGGAAATCACGAGCACCTTACCGAAGGAAGCGGGGTTGCGCCCCGTGGACTCCGCGGCTTTCATGCCGATAAGCCCGATGCCGAGGCCGGCGCCAAGCACCACGAGCCCCGCCTTCGCGACGGCTGCTTCTGCAATAACTGGTAACATATTTTTTCGATATATTGGGTTTGTTGTTATTCTTCCCCGGACTCCACGCATTGCTCCATGGTCCGCCCGGGAAAAGGGGATCTATGCGCCGCTGTGTTCTGCTGCCTCCTCTTCATCATCGCCCACCTGGGTTTTGAGGAAGATCACCGTGAGCATCAAAAACACCAACGCCTGCACAAAACCTACGATGAGCTCAAGCGCCATAAACGGCAGCATGGCCGCAAAGCTAATGCCCCCCATCTGCTCCAAAATGGCCTCGCCGGCAAAGATGTTGCCGAAAAGTCGCGCAGCCAGCGCCACAGGACGGATGCAAATGGAGAGAATCTCTATGAGCCCCACAAAGAAGAAAATCGGCAATAGCGCGTATTTCAGAAACCCCGTCAATCCCCCCTTCGGACCGAAAGTATGCGAAATGAAATGAGTGAGTCCCTGCTCGCGCATCACCCAGATGAACCACAGGATGGCGTAGAAGAAGCCAAGAAATATGGTGACGTTCAGGTCCGCATTTGCCCCGCGCAGCAATGGTTGCCCACCGTAGGTAATCTCCCCCACTCCCGGCAGCAATCCCATGTAATTGCTCACCAGAATGAGCAGAAACACGGTGGCAAAATACCAGAAGTACTTCCGCGTCAGCTTTGGCCCTGCCAGACTCTCCACAAAATTGTACAACAGCTCAAATACCCACTCCACCGCATTCTGCAGACCATGCGGAATGCGCTCCATCTTCCGCGTCGCAAGCCGCAAAATAAGGGTTATAACCAACACCGCCGCCGCCAGCATGACCAGCGAATTGCTGATGGGCAAACTGTGCCCCTCCCAAAAGGGAATCGGTATCTCCCAGAGCACAGGCGCCTCGGCGCTCAACCCCTCATGCCCCGCCTCTGCACCGCTCGCCACTGAGCACAAGCTCAGCATTGCCGGACATACCTTTGTGATAAACTGCCGCATCGTTCAATCCCGCACTCTAGCACTCTACCCGCTTGCTGTCAAGTGAGAAATTCTCCACGTGACAGCTTTGTCACGTCGCGAAGGCTGATGCCGCAACGCCTCAAAAAAAGCAGCCACCCAACAGCCTGGCTTTCTAGTGGGCTTTTACAAGGCTTCGCGATTTTTTGTCCCTTGTCGCATTTATCTCTCGCAATTCACATTAATCCTCGCTTTCGCCATCATGGCAGATATCCCCGACGCAAGAATTAATGACAGAGGCAAGCAAAGCTCAGCGGATTCCAAGGGTGGTAACAATTCATAGGAATGTCGAGGTCCATAAATTGCGGCAGCGTTAAGAGATTGTTCCAATAAAAAAACACTTGGGAAGAGGTTAATCAAAGTGTAATTTACGATGACCTCCGCAAAAAAGAACCAGAAGAGGGAAACAGCCCCGGTGCCCTTGGAATGGATATTTGTTAATCGGCATAAATATTTTACTATCAATTTACAAAGACAACATTTGGGTAAAATCAACAGATAGTAGGGAAGAGCAAGGGATCCCCACATGAAAAAGAACTTTGGGCTCTCTCTGAATCCTCCCCACCATTGGCATATCATGTAAGAAACGGCTAATATCCCCGGAAAGAAAAAAACGTGATACAATCTATCCATGAATGCTCTGTCAGATTGACCACGTCCTGTCATAAATCCAATCATCATATCTTCCGTCCTTATGAGCAATTCACGGAAGCTCTGCCAGGAATACACCACTTTATACAGGAACCAGCTTAAGCCACAGCAAAGCACGTGCTGAGTCAGCAGATACACCAAGAAAGTCGAGTATCCCCAACGGTCTCCTACTACATATCCTTTATCAAGAGCAAGAGGAAGCAGGAGAAGCGACCCCAGGACGGCTGCCGATATGCATACCGCGAAAGCTTTATGTTCACCCATTTTCCTACCCACAAGCCAGTAAGCGAGCAGAGCTATTGGCACCACGGTACTAAGTCCTAAACAAAAGAAACTTCCCATGATCACTAGGAGAAAACTAACTATTTGTAAAATAGCACTTTCCCCAGATCTCATGTAATTACAGGCGAAAAACATCATTCCCCATACACCCGGAAACAAGACAAGCGTGTAAAGCAGAATTCCGACGATTGTGCATGTATTTGCGCGTTGTATATTCATTAATTACTATGTACTTCTGTCTTCTGTTGCACCTGTTCTCGCAATTCACATGCCAGTACTCTCCCAATAATAACCTGTTCATATCCCAAATCAATCCATAATGAGATCACCTGAAGGTTCCATCCTAAGCGCTAATCCCCATAATACGGGAGCTTTCAATGTAAATTTGAGGAAGGATACATCTAAAGAATTCCCTGCAGTTGCATTTTTTACGTCCCGTTCCTTCACAACAAAATACCGGCGAATACCGTGTTCCTCTGCATAGGTCACTAAATATTGAGTAATGCTTTGCAAAGAATTGATCAATGCGTGAAGCGGATCTGTCGTCTCTCCTCCTTCTAAATGGGAGGAGGAACTTCCCTCTATGACACAAGGCTTGTATGCCCAAAGTCCTGCTTTAAGTTCTACAGGAGCCCATTCGCGTGCGCTCAACGTACATATTCCCTTTTTGGGCGTATAGTAATAAAACTCCATCTCTCTGCTCTGTGCATTCGGATGCTTCTGTAAATGATTTTGGTATTCCTCTCGTTTTAATAGTTTTTCACATTTTTCTTCTGTTTTGTGAACAGCCGGATCAGTTCCCATCTGTTTTTGCTTCTTTTCCAAGCTCCTGATTCGTTCTCTTACTGCGCTCATTATTTGCTTGTATACGGAAATGTATCTTTCACTGTGAAAAGATTTGTTCATATCACGAGAGACAGCATCCTCATATTTAAAAAAGTATGCTCTTTCGCTGAGTTCCATGCTTAATATGGTACACGCCTCTCTTAAAAGGGTTAGGGGATGTTTCCCAAAGAATGGAGGAGAGCACGTATGGTCAAAGCATATCCATCGTAAGACATCACGAGTATGAGGACTTTTCCACGGATAGGTCAATGCAATTCTCGTGGTACACAGCTCGCCTGTTCCTTCCGCATAGTAATACAGATTCGTATCAAATATGTAATCTAACATACAATCAAACTCTCAATAAAATCTAACGCCTGGAGTTTCCGTGGGCCATTTGCCTCCTCTACATCCAAGTATGCAAGCATCATAGAGGTCAGAGCATTTCTTCTTGGCAGAGGGGCGGCAATCCTTGCAAATTCTCCCCTACTGCCAACATCACAAGGGAGAAGAAGAGAATGAGATAAGAATTTTTTCATGGTGTTTGTGGTAAAAACTTCTCGTTGGCTTTTTCACCGTATCTTTTCTTTTTTCCGGGATGTACTCATTTCTCGACGGATTCTTGATTTTATCCTTTTATTCTGAAAATCAGCTTTTCCAACAAAAAAACTTGAAATGCCCGAGAACGACATACAAAAGAGTGTGCCCTGCCAACAGCGTCATGATGATGATGAGCAGAGCCATAAATTCCGTTGGTCTTCCCGGAGGATTGATCACACACATAAGACCACAGAGCGTCACCGTTTGGATGGCAAGCCAGAAGCATCTCGAACCACACAGTTTTTTGAAGAATCCGAGCTCTTGGCTGCCATCATCGTCCCAACACGTCGCGCCGGGAATTGTCCAGACCCATGCGATCATGCTTGCAAGAGCAAGCAAATACTTATGATAGGTTGACCTGAGAAATAGGTCACTCATGAACGGGTCGTTCGTGTCACGATTGAGCGCACAGCAGACGACAAAAGCAGTTTCCACAACGAGGATGATAGTGGTCAAGAACAAGTCTCGTTTCCCTGTTTGCATGACGTCTTTTTGCCCCCGGGTGGTATCTTGAGCCTGTAACCGGAGATGGGACACCCAACTGCACACAGCTATGACAGTGCCGACGATGACGATGAACGCCAGAGCCCAGCCCACTGAGGCGAGATACAAGCCGAGTCCGTTGAAATAATTCAGGATTTGCGCCCAATTGATGCTGACAGTAAACGCCATGAGCAGCAAGAGACAACTTGTGAATTTCACCCAACTCCTCCACGCTTCTCTCCACGTCGCCGGCATTTGACGATACGTTCCTGTAAAGGCTACTTCACACGCTCGCCATGCGGCACATAGAATCAGCAAACCTGCACCGGTTATCATGAAAACCTGGTTCCACACATAGAAGAGCACATGATCAATGAGGGCTTCTCCACTCCATTCCTGAGTATTCCCTCCGAAGGAGACAAGATGACATGAGATCCACCCGAGCAGCCCCATGTAAATGAGGGGCAGCGCCACGGATATGAATGCCATCACGCGTCTCTGCATCTTTGTATGCCACACAGCGCATAAAATTAGTAGTCCTGCGCCGACTATCTCGAAAACATGCTCCCACACCCAGAGGAGTAACTGATCTTCTGGGGTAGCCCTCTCCCATTCCTGAACACTCCCTCCAAGGAAGGGGACAAGCTGAGTTATGAACCACCCTGTTACGACCATAAAGGGAGCAAACAAAGCCATCGACACAAACGCCGCTGCGTGTAGCATCTTTTCACCCTTTCTTCCCTCGCTTTTTATAGTTCGACTCTTGCACCTGTAGAACGCCCATGCATTGAGTGCGGTTGCAAGAGCAAAATAAAGGAGTAACATCAAGCAGGTCAACGTGCTCCACCGCAACTCAAAAGTTTCTCTCATCCATTCCCTCCCATAGCTTTCCCCGACAAAGAACAAGCCTCCCGCCACGCACAATCCTGATACGACCTCAACCAAGTCCTTCTTGATTAAATCGCTTCTTTTTTCCTGGAGCACGTAGGATACCAGCGTAAAATAGAGCATCCAAAAAACATACACAATCAAATACCCATAAGGCAAGGCCTCCTCCGCTTTTTCCCCGATCATGACACACACTCCGGTAACCCCTAAACCAGAAAGAAGCTCCAGAACCAACACGCTCCCCAAAATTCCCATAACGGCACGCGAGGCGTACAGCCACCTAACACCCTTCTCCATCACCTCTTTTTCATCAGAACCATTTTTTTACGAGATTCACAGCCTTAGATAAGGTGCCCGAAGAGCTATTAGGAAAACTTCCCTCTCCTAGAGGTCCTGAATTGACACGGATTTTGCAAAGATATCTTTTCGTCAGAAGAGTTTCTTTCTCTTGAATGGAAACACGAAACTGTATGGACAACTCCCCCTTATCATAACTTACACGTTCTACGGTATCATCCCTCGTGGACTCAGGATCACGCCATGGATCACAGGAAACAAAAATCACCTGCGGATAAACAGCGTTGGGGATAGAGGCGAGCACCACAATTCGTTTCCCCGGTTCCCCCCCAATTGCCGATTCGTCCTATCCAATAAGAACCGCACGTTGCAATGTGTTCTATGGGTGTATCCGATACAAGCAAGCGTTCAATAATTTGCCCGTCTTTTTCTGCTAAGAGACCATACCTACCCTCATCCTTCTCGATATGTAACTTCCACTCGTCCAACACCATTTCCTCCTCTTGACTCGCTTTCGCCGGGCATGGCTGCTCGCCTTGAGTTTGTTGCACCTCGCTCAAGTGATAATGGACTTTCCATTTTTGCTCTCCTTTAATACACGGACTTAAATCGCCCCTTTGCGTCATCTCGAGCGTGAAATCAAGAGCTCCCTCCTCTGAGGTGATCTTCTCTATCTTGTCATATCTATATCTCACCGTTATATCATTACCATCACGTGTTACCATCATCTCATGCGGAAGAGAACCATCCTCCGGTTCACGTACAACGACGACTTTATCTCCTCCCATATGTGCTATCATGTGATCCTCATAAAACCTCCACCCTTTTGCCTCCACATTTAAGCGTTCGATTGGTTTCAGTGAAGTGTGGATGATTCGCCTATTTTCCCCTTTGTAGGCACGAAGATAATGCCCGTACCAGTACTGAGAATCCCCATCTTCGAATACGAACTCGTACCTCCATTCTTCTCCCGTTGCCTGACTCGCGCATACCACCACAGAAATTGCTGCAAGCATGATGCGTAACTGTCTTTTCAGCCCCCATTTCATTCGGTGAAATTTCTGTGCGCGCCACCAACTCCTCAGCGTTTTTATAAGTGCGGGCTTCATTTCTATCTCCTTTTGTTTCTTTCTCATATACGCGAATAACGTCTTATCATTTTCCTTCATCCCAATAATCCTTGCCGTCTTCTCTTTCCCCTAACCGCTCAATTCCCATCGAAAGCTTTTAATATCTCTTTCGCATCCTGGTCTCCGGCTGCCGCCGCTTTTTCAAACCACCGAGAAGCCTCAAACTTGTCCTTCGACACTCCTATCCCCTTCAGGTAAAGTAACCCTAAACAGTATTGAGCTCCTGCATCTCCCTGCTCAGCGGCTTTCCTCAACCAATACACTGCCTTCTCAGGCTTCCTCATTCCGTATTCATCGTCTAAATACATGCTCGCCAAAAGCATCATCGCTTCTACGTGATCCTGCTCGGCTGCTTTCGTAAACCATTCAACTGCCTTCCTGGCATCCTTTTCCACAAGGTCTCCGTCCCTGTACATAACAGCAAGATTCCTCTGTGATTGCACGTCTCCTGCTTCCGCCGCCTCCCGAACAAGCGACAAGCCTTTCTCCTCATCCTTCTCTACGCCTTCTCCATTGATATACATGGCGCCAAGATTTCCCCTTGCTTCCGCGTCTCCTGCTTCCGCCGCTCGCTTCAGCCAATAGATACCCTTCTCAGGATCCTGAAGCCCATATTCATCACTCATACACATGTCAGCCAAAAGCATCATCGCTTCTACATGATCCCGCTCAGCTGCCTTTGTAAACCATTCGACTGCCTTCTTGGCATCTTTTTCCACATATTCTCCGTCCCTGTACATAATAGCAAGGTTCCTCTGTGATTGCGCGTCTCCGGTCTCCGCCGCCTCCCGCACCAGCGACAAGCCTTTCTCCTCATCCTTCGCCACGCCCTCCCCTTTGAGGTACATGACTCCGAGGCTCCCCCTCGCCGCTGCATCTCCTTGTTCGGTCGCTTTCGTAAACCATTCGATTGCCTTCTTTGCATCCTTTTCCACAATGACCCCATTCAAGTACACAACGGCGAGATTTCTCTGCGCCTCCGCGTCCCCGGCTTCCGCTGCCTCTCGCACCAGCGCCAAGCCTTTCTGCTCATCCTTCTCTACTCCTTCCCCTTTGAGGTACATGACGCCTAGAACTCCCTTTGCCTCAGCGTTCCCCGCCTCTGCCGCTCTCTTCAGCCAATAGATACCCTTCTCAGAATCCTGAATCCCATATTCATCACCCATATACATTCTCGCCAAAAGCATCATAGCTCCTACGTGATCCTGCTCGGCCGCTTTTGTAAACCATTCGACTGCCTTCTTTGCATCCTTTTCCACAAGGTCTCCGTCTCTGTACGCAATAGCGAGATTCCTCTGTGATTGCGCGTCTCCGGCCTTTGCCGCCTCCCGCACCAGCGACAAGCCTTTCTCCTCATCCTTCGCCACGCCCTCCCCTTTGAGGTACATGACTCCGAGGCTCCCCCTCGCCGCTGCATCTCCTTGTTCGGTCGCTTTCGTAAACCATTCGATTGCCTTCTTTGCATCCTTTTCCACAATGACCCCATTCAAGTACACAACGGCGAGATTTCTCTGCGCCTCCGCGTCCCCGGCTTCCGCTGCCTCTCGCACCAGCGCCAAGCCTTTCTGCTCATCCTTCTCTACTCCTTCCCCTTTGAGGTACATGACGCCTAGAACTCCCTTTGCCTCAGCGTTCCCCGCCTCTGCCGCTCTCTTCAGCCAATAGATACCCTTCTCAGAATCCTGAATCCCATATTCATCACCCATATACATTCTCGCCAAAAGCCTCATCGCTTCTGTGTAATCTTGTTCTGCCGCTTTCGTCAACCATTCAACTGCCTTTTCTGCATCCTTTCTCACAACTTCCCCATTCATGTACTCGATAGCGAGATTTCTCTGCGCTTGTGCGTCCCCGGCTTCTGCCGCTTCTCGTATCAGCGACAAGCCTTTCTGCTCATCCTTCTCTACGCCTTCCCCTTTGAGGTACATGACGCCTATAACTCCCCTTGCTTCTCCGCTCCCGGCCTCCTCTGCCTCCCGTATAAGTGACACCCCCTTCGTCTGATCTTTCGTCACGCCTTCCCCTTTGAGGTACATGATGCCTAGCTTCGTCTTGCTCTCGACATTCCCTTGATTGGCCGCTTTCTGGAGCCAATATGCGGCTTCTTTTTTATCGACTTGGATTCCCATTCCTACGTAAAACATCGCTCCTAATTTCATTTGCGCCATTTCATCACCTGCTTCTGCCGCCTGTTTTATCAGTTTTGCTCCTTTCTGTTCATCTTTTTCTGCCCCTCCCACTCCTACCAAATAAAGACCGCCCAGCACCCTCATACCTTTTATATTCCCTTTCTCTGCCGCTTTCTTAGCTAAATCGAACGCCTTTTCATAATTTTTTTCTGCTCCTTCCCCGTTCGCATACCTGTACGCCAACTCGGCCTGCGCCTCCGCTCCTCCTGCCTGCGCCTGCTGTTCCAGCTCAGGCAGCGGCAATTTCTGTAAATCCTCCCCTGCTGTCAGACCTATGAGGGAGAAGAAGAGAAATGAGATAAGAATTTTTTTCATGGTGTTTGTGGTAAAAACTCCTCGTTGGGTTGTCCTTCCCGGCGTTTTTTCACCGCATCTTTTCATCGAAAGCCTTCAGTATTTCTTTCGCTTCTTGGTCTCCGGCTGCCGCCGCTCTCTTCAACCAGTACACTCCCTTCTCGGAATCTTGAATCTCGTATTGATCACTTGTATATATGTAAGCCAACTCCTTCATCGCTTCTATGACACCCTGCTCGGCTGCCTTCGTAAACCATTCGACTGCTTTCCTTACATCCTTTTCCACAGCATCTCCCTCCATGTACGAAAAAGCAAGAATTCTCTGTGACCGCTCGTCTCCTGCCTCTGCCGCCTCTCGCACATGTGACAATCCTTTTTCCTCATCCTTCGCTACACCTTCCCCTTTAATGTATGCAATGCCTAGTTTATACTGCGCATTCGTGTCTCCGCCTTTTGCCGCTTGCTCAAGCATTTGGACTCCCTTCTGTACATCACGTTCTACTCCCTCTCCCAAATAATACATCATTCCGACATTGCCCAGGGAAGCAATATCTCCCGCCTCAGCAGCACGCTCGGTCCATTCCAATGCTTTTTGCATATCCCTTTCCACTCCACCAACGCCACGCATGTAACATGCCGCTACCGTCCGCATTGCCCGCGCATTTCCCTTCTCAGCCGCCTGAACAGCCAGCTTATAGCACTTCTCATAGTCCTGCGGCACTCCTTCCCCGTACGCATACCTGTGCGCCAACTCGGCCTGCGCCTCCACATTCCCTGTTTCCGCCTGCTGTTCCAGCTCAGGCAGCGGCAATTTCTGCAAATCCTCCCCTGTAACCAGACCTATGAGGGAGCAGAAGAGAAATGAGATAAGAATTTTTTTCATGGTGTTTGTGGTAAAAACTTCTCGTCAGGTTCTCTTTCCTGCCGGATTTTTTGCTGAATTTTTTCATCGTATAATTTTAATAACTCTTTCGCTTTTTGATTCCCTGCCCCCGCCGCTTTTTTTACCCACTGAAAAGACTCAAGCTCGTTCTTCGGCACTCCTATCCCCTTCGCATATAATAGACCCAAATAGAACTGCGCCTCCGCGTCTCCTGCTTCCGCTGCTTTTGTAAACCATTCGGCTGCCTTTTTTACATCCTTTTCCACAATTTCTCCTCTCATGTGCAGGAGGGCGAGATTCCTCTGTGATTGCGTGTCTCCGGCCTCTGCCGCCTCTCGCACCAGCGCCAAGCCTTTCTCCTCATCCGCCGCCTCGCCTTTTCCATTGATATACATGGCGCCAAGATATCCCCTTGCACCCACGTCTCCCGACTCTGCCGCTTGCTCAAGCATTTGGAGCCCCTTTTTCTCGTCCCGCTCTACCCCCATGCCCTGATAATACATCAGCCCGACATTGCCCAGGGAAGCAATATCTCCCGCCTCAGCAGCACGTTTGGTCCATTCCAATGCTTTTTGCCGATCTCTTCCCACCCCCGTTCCGTACAAATAACACGCCGCCACCATCCGCATCGCCTGCGCATTTCCCTTCTCAGCCGCCTGAACAGCCAACTTATAACACTTCTCATCATCCTGCGGCACCCCTATCCCTTTCCTATAAAATAGTCCTAAACAGACCTGCGCTTCTGGGTCTCCCTGCTCGGCTGCTTTTGTAAACCATTCGGCTGCCTTTTTCACATCCTTTTCTACAATTTCCCCCTTCATGTACGCGATGGCGAGATTTCTCTGCGCCATCGCATTGCCTGCCTCCGCCGCCTCTCGCACCAGCGCCAAGCCCTTCTCCCGATCTTTCTCAACACCTTCTCCGTTAATATACATAGCACCAAGGCTACCCCTTGCTGCTTCGTCTCCTGCCTCTGCCGCTTTCCTCAGCCAATAGATACCCTTCTCGGGATCCTGAATCCCGTATTTATCGTTCATATACATGTCCGTCAAAAGGCTCATTGCTTCTGCATAATCCTGCTCGGCTGCTTTCGTCAACCACTCGACTGCTTTTCCTACGTCCTTTTCCACGACGTCTCCCTTCATGTACGTCATAGCGAGATTACTCTGAGCCTGCGCGATCCCGGCCTCTGCCGCCTCCCTCACCAGCGACAAACCTTTCTCCCCATCTTTCTCAACTCTCTCTCCGTTGAGGTACATGGCACCAAGGAGGCTTTTGGCTTCCATGTCTCCTTGCTCAGCTGCTTTTGCACACCATTCTACTGCTCTGTTTGCATCTTTTTCCACAACTCCTCCCTTCACGTACAGGATGGCGAGATTTCTCTGCGCTTGTGCATTTCCTGCCTCTGCCGCCTCCCGCACCAGTGATAATCCCTTCTCCTGATCTTTCTCAACACCTTCACCCTTGATGTACATATAGCCTAAAATCCCCTTCGCCTCAGCGTTTCCCGCCTCCGCCGCCTTTCGCACAAGCGCCATCCCCTTCTTCTCATCTTTCGCTACGTCTTCCCCTTTGAGGTACATAAGACCGAGGCGTCCCATCGCCTCCACATTATCCTGCTCGGCTGCTTTTGTAAGCCATTCGACTGCCTCTTTTACATCTTTTCCCACGACGTCCCCCTTCTCATACATAATGGCGAGATTTTTTTGTGCATGCACGTCTCCTGCTTCCGCTGCCTCCCGTAATAGCGAGAGACCTTTCTTCCCATCCTTCACAACGCCTTTCCCGTTGATGTACATAAGAGCTAACACACCCTTTGCCTCAGAGTCCCCGACCTCGGTAGCCTTCGTGAGCCATTCGACTGCCTTCCTTGCGTCCTTTTCGTCAATTTTTCCATTCACATACAGAGCAGCAAGAATTTTCTGAGCTCTTGCATCTCCTTGCTCAGCTGTTTTTGTAAGCCATTCAACTACCTTTTCTGCATCCTTTTCCACAATGACCCCATTCAAGTACGCAACGGCGAGATTTTTCTGCGCTTCTGCGTCTCCGGCTTCCGCTGCCTCTCGCAAAAGTGACAAGCCCTTCTCCTCATCCTTCTCTACGCCCTTCCCCATGAGGTACATGGCACCAAGGAGGCTCTTTGATTCCGCGTTTCCCGCTTCTGCTGCTTTCCTCAGCCAATACATTCCCTTCTCGTGCTCCCGCATGTCTAAATGCATGCCTGCCAAAATTCCCATTGCCTCCACGTCGCCCTGCTCAGCTGCTTTCGTAAACCATTCAACTGCTCTCCTTGCATCTTTTTCCACAAATTTTCCGTCCCTGTGCGCAATAGCGAGATTTTTCTGAGCTCCTGCGTCCCCTTCCTCCGCTGCTTCCCGCACAAGTGCCATCCCCTTCTCTTCGTCTTTTTCAACAATTCGTCCGATAACGTAGAATATTCCGAGCACGCCCTTTGCCTTGGCGTCCCCTCCCTCCACTGCCTCTCGCAAGAGTGACAATCCTTTTTGCTCATCCTTCTCCACGCGATCCCCTTGGAGGTACATGAAACCGAGCTGCCTCCCTGCTTCCGCGTCTCCTGCTTCCGCGGCTTTCGTAAACCACTCGACTGCCTTCCTTGCGTCCTTTTCCACAACTTCCCCATTCATGTACATGATGGCGAGATTTCTCTGCGCTCCTGCGTCTCCGGAATCTGCCGCCTCTCGCAAAAGCAATAATCCCTTCTCCTCATCTTTCATTACGCCGAGCCCCTGGAGGTATATAACAGCCAAGTTATTCTTTGCGCCTGCATCTCCTGCCTCTGCTGCCTGCTCAAGCATTTGGAGCCCCTTTCGCGCATCTCGCGCCACCCCCTTGCCATAATAATACATCACCCCCATATTGCCTATGGAAGCAATATCTCCCGCCTCAGCGGCACGCTCGACCCATTCCAATGCTTTTTGCATATCCCTTTCCACTCCACCAACGCCACGCGCGTAACACACGGAAATCATCCGCATCGCCCGCGCATTTCCCTTTTCAGCCGCCTGAACAGCCAACCTATAACACTTCTCATAGTCCTGCGGCACTCCTTCCCCGTACGCATACCTGCGCGCCAACTCGGTCTGTGCCTCCGCTCCTCCTGCCTCCGCCTGCCGTTCCAGCTCAGGCAGCGGCAATTTCTGCAAATCCTCCCCTGCTGTCAGACCTATGAGGGAGAAGAAGAGAAAAGAGATAAGAATTTTTTTCATGGTGTTTGTGGTAAAAACTCCTCGTTGGGTTGTCCTTCCCGGCGTTTTTTCACCGCATCTTTTCATCGAAAGCCTTCAGTATTTCTTTCGCTTCTTGGTCTCCGGCTGCCGCCGCTTTTTCAAACCACTGCAATGCCTCAAGCTCGTTCTTCGGTACTCCAACCCCCTTCAGGTAAAATAATCCCAAATAGAACTGAGCCTTAACGTTCCCTTCCTCGGCTGCTTTTGTGAGCCATTCGACTGCCTTCCTGGCATCCTTTTCTGCAATTCCCCCCTTCATGTACGCGATGACGAGATTCCTCTGCGCTTTTGCGTCTCCCGCCTCCGCCGCTTCGCGCACAAGCGCCATCCCCTTTTTCTCATCCTTCTCTACGCCTTTCCCTGTGAGATACATGAAACCAATGAGACTCTTTGTTGCGACGTTCCCCGTTTCCATCGCTCTCTTTAGCCAAAGCTTTCCTTTCTCAGAGTCCCGCACCGCGCGCTCACCGTTCAAGTAGATGTCTGCCAGAAGACCCATTGCTTCCGCTTCCCCTTGTTCAGCCGCTTTCGTATACCACTCGACCGCTTTCCTTGCGTCCTTTTCTACATATTCTCCTTTCTCGTACGCGATGGCGAGATTTCTCTGAGCAAACGCATCCCCCGCTTCCGCTGCCCCTCGCAAGAGTGACAATCCCTTCTCCTCATCCTTTTCGACGCCTTCCCCTGCGAGGTACATGAGACCGAGCTCCCCCCTTGATTTCGCGTCTCCCTGCTCAGCTGCTCTCGTAAACCATTCGACTGCCTTCCCGGCATCCTTTTCTACAATGAGGCCATTCTTGTATGCGATGGCGAGATTTCTCTGCGCTTCTGCATCCCCCGCTTCCGCTGCCTCCCGCAAAAGTGCTCCCCCTTTCTTCTGATTTTTCGTCTCGCCCGTCCCTTGGAGGTATATAGCAGCCAGGTTTTTCTTCGCGTCCACATCTCCTGCCTCTGCCGCTTGTTCAAGCATTTGGAGACCCTTCTTCTCGTCCCGCTCTACCCCCATGCCCTGATAATACCTCACCCCAACATTGCCTATGGAAAAAATATCTCCCGCCTCAGCAGCACGCTTGATCCATTCCAATGCTTTTTGCATATCCCTTTCCACCCCACCAACTCCGAGCCCATAACAAGCAGAAATCATCCGCATCGCCCGCGCATTTCCCTTCTCAGCCGCCTGAACAGCCAGCTTATAGCACTTCTCATAGTCCTGCGGCACTCCTTCCCCGTACGCATACCTGTGCGCCAACTCGGCCTGCGCCTCCACATTCCCTGTTTCCGCCTGCTGTTCCAGCTCAGGCAGCGGCAATTTCTGCAAATCCTCCCCTGCCGTCAAGCCTATGAAGGAGAAGAAAAGAAATGAGATAAGAATTTTTTTCATGGTCTGTGTCTTTTCCATTTTTGTGGAGTTACTTATTGCCCATCGATGATTTTTAATGCTTCTTTCGCTTCCTGATATCCGGCCGCCGCCGCTTTTTCAAACCACCGCAATGCCTCAAGCTCATTCTTCGGCACTCCAATCCCCTTCATGTAAAGAAATCCCAAGTAGAACTGAGCCTTTGCATCTCCCTGCTCTGCTGCTTTTGTCAACCACTCGACTGCCTTCTTTGCATCCTTTTCTACAAATTCTCCGTCCCTGTACATAATAGCAAGATTCCTCTGTGATTGCGCGTCTCCGGCTTCCGCTGCCTCTCGCGTAAGAGATAATCCCTTCTCCCCATCCTTCGCCACGCCTTCCCCTTTGAGGTACATGACGCCTAGAGCTCCCTTTGCACTAGCATCCCCCACTGCCGCTGCTTCGCGCGTAAGAGATAATCCCTTCTCCTCATCCTTCTCTACGTCTTTCCCTGCGAGGTACATGAAACCGAGGAGCCTCTTCGCTTCCGCGTCTCCTTGCTCTGCTGCTTTCGTAAACCACTCGACTGCCTTCTTTGCATCCTTTTCCACAACTTCCCCATTCATGTACATGATGGCGAGATTTCTCTGAGCCTGTGCGTCTCCGACTTCCGCTGCCTCTCGCGTAAGTGATAATCCCTTCTCCTCATCCTTCGCCACACCTTTCCCTGTAAGATACATGGCACCAAGGGCCCCCTCCGATTCCGCGTCTCCGGCTTCCGCTGCTTTCGCGAACCATTCGGCTGCTTCTTTGATATCCTTTCCCTCGACTTCCCCCTTCCCATACACAAGAGCGAGATGTTTTTGAGCCTGTGCATCTCCGGCTTCCGCTGCTTTCCTCAACCAATACATTCCCTTCTCCGTATTCCGCATCCCGTATTTATGGTCTAAATACATGCCTGCCAATAGTCGCATTGCCTCAGCATTCTCTTGTTCGGCCGCTTTCGTGAACCAGTATTTTGCTCTCTCCCCGTCTTGAGGAATATCGGTTCCCATCACGTACATTTTGGCCAAGTTGATCTGCGCCTCAACATTTCCACGTTTGGCTGCCTCTTCCCACCATTCAAACGCTTTCTTGATATCCTTTCGTCCCCCAATCCCCTCGTAATACATGGAACCCAAGTTGTGCTGAGCCATTGCCTCACCTCGCTCCGCAGATTTTTCCCACCACAACCTCGCTTTTTCCATATCTTTTTCCCCGCCTATGGCGCCATTGGCGTACATCTGCCCCAAGCTGTACTGCGCCTGCGCGTCTCCAGCTTCCGCTGCCTCAAGGAGCATCTTGCTGCCCTTCTCTATATCCTTCTCCCCTCCCTCTCCCTGCATGTACATGAATCCTAGTCCTCCCAATGATCGTAACCCCCCGGCTGCCACCCCCTTCTCATGCCATGACCTTGCTTTTTGGAAATCCTTCTTTACTCCTTTCCCATCATAGTACATCACGCCAAGATTGGCGCAAGCGTCTGCATCTCCTTGCTCAGCCGCCTTAGTCCACCACGCGATCGCCTTGCTTAGATCGCGTTCTACCCCAATTCCGTGCTCGTACGCATATCCAAGATTAACTTGTGCATGGGCGTCCCCTGCCTCCGCCGATTTTCTTAGCAAAGATATTCCTTTTTCGATATCCCCCTCACCTATGCCCCCGCTTACGTACAGCGTGCCCATGACCCCTTGTGCTTTCGGATCCCCTCTGTCCACCGCCTCCTGTAGAAGAGACATCCCTTTTTCCTCATCCTTTGCTACACCCTCCCCTTGGATGTATATAACACCCAAATTACACTTCGCCGTCACATCTCCTGCCTCTGCCGCTTGCTCAAGCATTTGGAGACCCTTTTGCTCATCTCGTTCTACCCCAACACCCCAATAATACATCATTCCAACATTGCCCAGGGAAGCAATATCTCCCGCCTCAGCAGCACGCTCGGCCCATTCCATTGCTTTTTGCCTATCTCTTTCCACTCCACCAACGCCACGCGCATAACAAGCGGAAATCATCCGCATCGCCAACGCATTTCCCTTCTCAGCCGCCTGAACAGCCAACTTATAGCACTTCTCATAGTCCTGCGGTACTCCTTCCCCGTACGCATACCTGTGCGCCAACTCGGCCTGCGCCTCCGCATTCCCTGTTTCCACCTGCTGTTCCAGCTCAGGCAGCGGCAATTTCTGCAAATTCTCCCCTACTGCCAACATCACAAGGGAGAAGAAGAGAAATGAGATAAGAATTTTTTCATGGTGTTTGTGGTAAAAATTTCTCGTAAGATTGGAGGTGAAAACACTTCCGGGACGTTCTGACATCATTGATTCGTCGTCACTCTGCCCCAGTTTTGACCTTCTTGCCAGTTTTTTCTCCATCTTCTTCATATTTTTCCGGAAGACTCTTTCTTCTTCTGCTCATTTTTCGAAGCGCATCAGCTTCTCTTTCGCTTCTTGGTCACCAGCTGTTGCCGCTTTCTTCAACCAATACACTCCCTTCTCAAGATCTTGAAACCGGAATTCATCATTCAAATACATATCAGCCAAAAGCATCATCGCCTCCACATCATTTTGCTCGGCTGCTTTCATGTGCCATTCTGCCACTATTCGTTTTGCACACGCATTCCCCCTTTTAAGTGCGGCCACGACAACTGCCGTATAAAGATGCTTATATCTGGCGTTTTGGGTCTGTCCATCCGCGTACATACGCGTCAAAGCAAGCAGTGCCTCAAGCTCTCCGATGCTCGCTTTTTCATCACTCAATTCCAGCAGAACTTTTGGAATTTGAGAGTATTTCTTCAGGTATCGCAACTCCATGAGTCCGTAATGAGTCGATCCGGCGCCATCGTGTCCGTAATGGGGCTTCAAACGCATGAAATATCGATAAGCTTCTTCCGTTCCTTGTTTGGCAAGTTGTATTTCCAGAAGCTCTCTTGCTTCAAACAAGATTCGGTCGTGTACGTTTTCCATGAGATTAAATTCCTCATACAACGAAACGATGGCCACATAGAGAGTTCGAACGTCGCCCTCTCTTTCAATAACTTTCTCAACTTCTGCATACCCTTCCTCTTCCAACCCCCTGCAGATATCTGATAATTCTATGTTGTCCTTGCCTTTGCTCACGGCTTCTCCAACCTCGTCCTTGGCGACCGCTATCTGTACCAATCTCTGCACAAGGTCTGCACTTGGCGTGAGTTGCTCCGTTGCCTTAGCCATATCGAACATTACCACGACAAATAAGATAAAAGTAACGAGGTGAACGATGATTTTCATGATATCAGATTTTCTATTGCTTTTTCACATTGTTTCTCGCACCTGACAACCACCATAACGCCGTGATACGTGTCTTTATCTCTGCGTGGATTATGAAAAGGTGTCCGCTTACCCTTTTGTTCTATAAAATTGTTTAGTCTGTCATAATCTCCACTCTGTGGATACCCTAAGCTCCCCTCGGGAATCTCAGAAGTTACTGTTACACATCCATTACTTCGGGTACCCACATGTAAATTAAAACCTCCTCTGGTTATTCTCTGTCCCGTATTTGGATCATACACTTGGACACCGGTATATGATTTTCCTCCTCCTCCATCATCACCGTACAAGGGTCTCCACTTTTCACGACCATGTACAACGCGTTGTTTGCCGATCCAATATTCTCCCTCTGGAATGGGGCCACGATCTTCTAGGTGTTGTGAATTGGGATTATTGGCATCATCGCCATTGCCAGAAAAAACATCGCCTACTTCGATCTGATCAGTTGGATTATCCCTATCAACTGCAATGATTTTGCCTGCATCGTAAGCAAAACAGAGAACCGCGTACAAACCAAAGATATCCACAACAAAAGGAGCAGCATTTCCATAGGCTGAATAAGAAGCTCTTTCTCCTATCGGATCTCTCCTCGTCCATCTGCTATCGTGCGGATTGTAGTAGCGGTAGTTGTAGTAAACCAAGCCTGTCTCGGTGTCGTGATACTCGCTGCTCCAAGTGAAAGGTTGATTGACCGACCCCTCGGTTTGGGTAACGCTGCCGAATGGAGTGTAGGCGTAGCGGTTGACAATGTAACCGTTGGGACCGTAGAGCTCGCAGATGTTCTTCGTCAAGTCCCAACCATAGGTGTAGGCAGTGCCGCCGGTACGGATGGCCAGCGGACGCGTCGCGACAGATTGAGTGGGATCCCAGACGAGAAAGCAGCGAGAAGTCTTCGTGACGGGAAGCCAGTCATAGGCAGCCACCTGCAAGTATCCACGGTAAAAGAAACGATCGTCAAGCATGGTGACGCCATCCTTGACCACCTGCTTGCGCACGCGCCGCCCCATGTAGTCATAAACGCAGGTGATGATGGTGGAGCCATCCGCGCTTTCATAGCGAGTGGCGCGGTTTTGAGCGTTGTAAGTGACGCGCCAGATACCGGTGGAAGTTTGGATGAGGGTCTGATTGCCATCCGCGTCGAAGTCAGGGGTAAAATCGGCGCCATTCGTCTTGATAAGCGTGTATTGATTCAGCTCATTGGTTTCGTAAGTGACACTCTCAGCATCCTCCTGCGCCGTGATGCGGTTGCCGATGTTGTCGTAGGCGTAGGCGTAGGGGGAGGCATCGAGCTTGGCGGCGGTGAGTTCTGAGCGATCGTTATAGCCGAAGCTGGCGATGAGTTTCAGATGCTGTTTGCCGGGGTAATAGGTGCTGCGCGAAGTGGGACGAGCGAGGGGGTCGTATTCGTAGCTACGGGAGGTAACGAGCGTGCCGCCGCGCATGTAGTTCATCTCCGTGAGCAGATCCCGCTTTTCCTCCCAGGTTTGAGAGAGCGTCATGCCGTTGGAAAGGGTGAGCTGAGCGAGAAGGTTGCTGCCCGCCAGATAAGCAAAGTGGCACGTGCGATCCGAATTGGCATGGCGAAAACCTGCTGTGGCGATGCGCCCATCTTGTGCATAGCCGGTGCTAACAGTGTGTACCGCACTGCCCCCTTTCAGCAGGGAGAAGCCGACGCTGCGACCGTATTCATCGTAAGCCTCTTGCAGGGTGAACTTGGCGCCATCTACCGCCCGGGATTCTGTCTCCTGGAGGTCATAACGATTGTATGTGAATGTGTGAGTGCCTGCCGCATCCTTGATCTGCAAGGGTTTGCCCGCTATGTTGTAGCGGACGGTCAGCGTGGCGTCCGGAGCGTCCGAGTAAGTGATTTTGTTCACCACGCCCAGAGAACTGTTGTATGCGTACGTGGTAAGCACGCCTCGTGCGTTGAGAAGAGTGGCAGGGCGGTTTGCGTTATTGTAAGTCATTGTATTCCCCTGGCCATCCGCATAAATCTTTTTCAGCTCGAGTCCGGAAGCGTCATCGTACTCCCACCGCGTGATGTCGCCGCCCTCCATGCCGCGGGGGTCGGTGGCAATCACCTGCTGGGCATCCCGCCACGTGGTCATGGCTACCAGACGGTTTGCATCATCATACTCGTACACGACCGGTTGCACACCCGTACCAAACTCCGCCACTTTGCGATTGCGGGAATCGTATTCTGCGCAGGCGGTAAAGCCCAGTGCGTCCGTGATGACAGCAGGCTCGTTGTTCCACGGGCAGTATTCGGTGGTCGTCGTATCGCCGGCAGCGTTCTCCGTCTTGATCGTTCTCTCAATGATATCCGTCGTTGTGGTGGTCGTGTTGCCGCGCCCATCCGTTGCGGTGAAAGTAACGCCTCTATCCCCATAATGACGCGTGAAACGGTTTTCGATGCCAACGTTGTCCCTGTCGGAAGTGACAAAGCCATCCCAAATGATCGCCTCAGCGATGATGCTGCTCGTTGGAATTTGTCGATGCTCAATGCGCTGCGAGCCGCTGCCGTAATCTGTCCACGTCGTGGTCGTCTTACCATACTCATCTGTGACAGCGGTTTTGCTCTCCATCGCAGGAGAGAGTTGGGAAATAAGCTCGCGCTGCACACTCGTAAGCCATTCTCCTGCCACGTTGCTGCGCTCCATCGTAGTCACACGGTACACTGAGCCATCATCTCCAACTTCGAAAGAATATTGGAACTTGCTGATGCGGTTCTTTGTGGGATCATCTGCTTCACTCTCCGCGAGAAGCGTGGTGCGGCAACTGAGGGTCCCCATGCCGTCGTAGGCAAAGGTCGTGGGAGCGAGCGGGCCCACTTTTTCGCGCACCAGTTGCCCCTTGGCATTGTAGGTGCGGCGCGTGTCGAGCATCGTGGCGTTCCCCAGCGAAGTGGCCTCGCGCAGCAGCACGCGCTGGTTGAGCGCGTTGATCGTGCGCACCTGAACTTTGGTCACCCCATCCGGCAGGAACGTGGTGCGTCGAATGCCCCAGGCGTAGTCATACGCATAGAGCAAATGACGTTGCCCGCTGCCGCTTTCCTCGGCAATGGTCCCATCGGGGTTGTGCCGCGTAATCTGTTCCGCCCCGCCCGGGGTGGTGACCGTGGTGGTGAGGCCATCTTCACTGTATGCGAAGGAAGTGATGCGCCCCAAGGCGTCGGTCTGCTCAATAACACGCCCCTGCAGGTCGTAGCGCATACTTGTACTGCGTGTGAGAGCCCCGATGTGCTCCGTCGTTTTCAGCGCATGACCGGCGGCGTCCCGCTCGTACTCAGTGATGGTTTCCGGGGTGATGCAAATATCGCCATCGTACACGGCGCTGCGCGTGGTTTCAATAAGCTGCCTCGCACTGTCATACGCGTAGGTGGTCACCACGCCATCGGCATCCACCCGACGAAGCGGCTCACCCTGGCAGGTAAGCACCTGGGACTCACTCCTCCCATTGTCCCAGCGCGTGGCTATGCGGCGATTGAGCACATCGTACTCCATGGTGGCGCCATTGGTGAGCTGCCAATGATCTTCCGCTGCCAGCACATAGCTTTCCTCGCGTACGGTGTTGCCCTCCTCCGTGACGTAGCTCACGCGCCGCGTGCTCTGCCCGACAACGAGTTTGCCTTCTTCATCCCGCATCTCAGCCGTAACGCTGTAGAGGGCGTTGTACTTTCCTGCCGCTGCAGCGTAGCTGTAATGAGTCTGCGTGCCGTCAGCCGCCTGCTCCATCTTGATCCTTCCGGCGGCAAATTCCCCCGGTGCATCGGCCAGCCACGTTTCTTCCACGGAGAGCAGAGTGTTAGCTTCGCACCGCGTACGCTTCTCAACGCGTTTGACGTGATTCTGCTCCGTATAGGTGTATTCCTCCGTCAGCGCAATGCCCACCTCTCCGGGTTTATCGTACGTGTGCTCCGTCCTGATCGGCTCCGTGCTGTAAACGTCCTTGTCGCCGCGATACTCCGTGTGGTAATTCTGCACGTCGGTCTCCCGCCATGGTGAACTTTGCACCGTGGGGCGTCCATGCTGATCATAGACATTTTCAGAAACGCCGCCTCCGGGGTCCACCGTTTTAATGAGCTGCCCCATATCGTTGTACTCATAGGTCGTGGTGCGTGCCCCCGCATGCTCGTATCCCACGATGCGCTTCCTGAGCAGGTTGCCCGTGATTCCCTTCTCGTATTCCTCATAGGTGCGGAGAGCTTCGACGTCATTCTTGCGCAGGCTTTCCACAACGCTGTAATGCGTCTCATCCAGCTGCGTCGCCTCGCGATGTCTCTCCACCGCTTCCGCTCCTTCCCCTGTCGTCTGACTCCACGCCTCGTGCGCCCATTTCCACGTGGTGACGTACTCCCCCATACTCTCCGGGAGGGTCATATCTCTCTCGGCGATGCGCAGAGAGTATTCCTCATCATTTCCTCGCACCGTGAAAACGCGCACCGGCTCCCCGGTTGCGGTGAAAAGTTCCCCTTCTCCCGAGGGTTCCTCCACCTGCGCCGGCGGATAAATTCGGATGCTGTACCCCGCTGACGGGTCATTCTCATCAACTTCCACAATGTCCGCCAATCCATCCCATGCATTCCAAATTTGCCGAATTGTTCCTTCTTCATCGCGCATGATGTTGAGATATTGCAGCGCCTGCTCGCTGTTCAGTTCCTTGCCTTCGGAACTAATGAATCCCAGGCTCTGCCCTTTCTTCAAGTCAAAGAAGGCTGCTGATCCGTCCGTGTAGGAAGCGCGAATGTAGTTCGCCTCATCCAACGCGCATGCGTCTTCCGCCGCACGGCTCATCTTCTTCACCGGCGCCAGGACAGTCTTTGTTTGCTGGGAAGCACCCACCGGGAAAAAGGCAACTCCCGATGCGTCCAGCATGTAGTTGAGGCGTCCGCTCCCTCGACAAAGAGCTACCATTTCACCGTTCTTCACTCCCCCTTCCGGCACCTCAAGAGTTGCCGCCAGAGGATGAGCATAGGCCAACCCATCCACCCGACCGAGTTTCGCCTCGTATTCCCGTTGTTTTGCTATCTGCAACCTCCCCGCCGGCACACCCGACAATCCGCGAAACACACCAAACTGAACCGACCATTTCATCCGCTTCGCCGATGAATACCGCACTGCTGAGCTTCCTCCCGATGTACTCTCTCCCCTTCCGTCGGCACGCAGCATCACACGTCCAATACTTGATCTGGCTTGCGACGGGTCGCCACCATCACTGGATTCGCACCCCTCGTCACATTCATCACATGTCTCCTCCTCTTCTTCCTCTTCCTCATTATCTTCCGGTTCAGTCTCCGCCTCCCCAACCCCGGATAGAGAGGTATCAAATTGCGAGCCGGCCTGACCTTCAACGCAATCTCTTAGATACTGCTGCAATGCCAACCCATAAAGTCCTGGAGGTACATAAAATTCCCCGTCAAACTTTTCCCCTCCTTCCCCATCCCGCATCACTGCTATAGACTTTAATACCTGACCACCCAATATGATCTGACCGGAATCTCGCACGGTTCCCTTCACTCGCACTTTTGCCAACCCAGTGCCCCCATCTCCGCGTACCACTACCTGCCTCTGCCGGTCGCTTAACACATCCGTCGGATACGCAGGGTAGCCGTGCAGGTATGAAACCTTTAATTCCTCATCACCCTGTCCCTTTTCCCTCACCTTGAACTGCGGTGACTGCTTGGAGGGACAACTATTTTCCAGCGTGTACATCTTCCTCACAGTGTACCCTTTTTATACCCTTTCCGAATGGAAGTCAACATGAAACGAAAAGGTGAAAAACATTTTTTGCAAACGTAACGGTTTCATATTGAAAAATCACCGTTTACCATCTACCCACAAACATGCGTCCCGCACATATTTTTGAAGAATAATTCCGCAAAGATATTCCATCAATTCGCTCAAGGCACAGAACAGTAAAACCGAAGTATGGGGACGCTATCGCCTTCCCTTCCACACTATTGGAGTCTCCTTATGACATCCGGCACCATCCTTTTCCTTCGGTTAGCTATCTTCTGTGTCCCTTTTTCAGGTACCATGATTCTCATCATAACGATTCTCACGGGACTTCCGCATAAGTACGCAGAGCCATCGGGCATGATCGAGTAGGGGGCTTTCGCCCCCTCTCACACCACCGTGCGTGCCTTTTATGGCATACGACGGTTTCCAAACCTTTGCAGACAACGCTCTGCAATGAGACGACTACCGCCTCCAGCAGGCGTTTGTCCCAGTTCAGTTCCCCCTTC